>JAEURA010000136.1 GCA_016789005.1 Anaerolineae bacterium | reverse complement strand
CAGGAGTTCCCCTCACCCCAAGGCGAGCCTTGCTCGCACCCCCTCTCCCACGCGCGCGGGGCGAGGGGACCTGACTCCCCCTTCTCCCCGTTTTGTGGGAGAAGGGGGCTGGGGGGTTGAGGGGAGAAAAGTTCATAACAGGCTCTAGAGAATCACCCGTCGTCGTAGGGCGATTCACGGAACGTGCGATAGACCCAGGGATTGGTCACGGGCGTGCCGTAGAACGGCTGGATGAGGGCATATTCCACAGGCTGCACATCGCGCAGTTCAAGATTCTGTTCAACCTGGGTGTTCGGATAGATCGGAAAATCCCTGCATTCGAAGCTCAGATAGAAGCCGCGCATCCAGCCGAAGCCGCTGAAGCGCTGGACACGATACCATGAGCCGGCTTCATTGACCCCCAGCACCTTGACGGAAGCGCCAGATTCGCTGTATCCGATCACGCTGGAGGCTAGACCCGGACCGACGCGCAAATTCAGCGCATCACTACCGGTGTTTACGATGGTTCCAGGGCAGCCCCTCCAGATGCCGATCAGCTGTGCGGCGTGCGGATAGGGGGCAGCGCTGCTGAAAAGCGAGTGATAGGTTATCTCAGCATCTGCATAGAACCCCTCGCCGGCGCTCACCGATCCAGACTGGGAACTGAGGCGATGCGCGTAGTCTGCGGTTCCATCGTGGACGGTTACGACATCCCCGCCTTCGTAGTCGGTCCACAAGGATGCCAGCCCATGAGGGGTGACGCGCAGAAAACCGGTATCGACGACCAGCGCAGCGCCATCATCTCCGTTGATTTGAGCGATGATGTGACCGTCAAGGCGAATCGTGAGGCGAGATCCCGTTCCTTCGCTCTCGAAACTGGTGACACCGATCTCGCTCTCCGGCATGATCAGCAGCAGGCTTCCATCTGCAAGATCGATCAATGCCCTGCCGCGCGGACCTGTACGGACGATGTCGCCTGTCCCCAGGAGCGAGATCGAGTCCTGTCGAAGCTCGAAGGAATTCGAGGCTTCGGCGCGCGTCACGGTGACTGTTTCGGAGGTGATGACCAGGGGCGCAGCGGACGGCGCAGAGAACTGACTCAGGAGAAAGAACGCCGCGAAGATGTTTCCACTGAACCAGAACCGTCGCAGATCCAGGGCAGCGCAGTGCTCACGGACGTTAAGGCTGCGGAAGCGTGCGTTCGGGACTTGTAGCATCATTGACCGGAAGCTCCATGAAGAAAGTGCTGCCTTTACCCTCGTCGCTTTCAAGCCACACGCGACCCTGATGCGCTTCCACGATGGTCTTGACCAGACTCAGCCCCAGCCCCGTCCCCTGACGATCTGCGGCTGCGCCGTGCTGTACGCGATAGAATTCCGTGAACAGACCGGGCTGGGCTTCCTTAGGAATTCCCAATCCATTGTCCTGGACCGCAATCCTCAACCGTGCTGCACCCTCCATGCGGGCGTGCAGCACAATTCGACCGCCATCCGGGGTGTATTTGGCTGCGTTGTTCAGCAGGTTGCTCACCGCCTGCCCAAGCTGGATCGGCTCTGCCATCATGAAAGGGATGCCGTCCGCGATGTCTAGTACAAACTTATGTTGGCGGCGCGCCATCTCTGGAGCATGACCCTCGGCAATCTGCGACAGCCACAGACTGGGAAGGACAGGTTCAAGCGGGAGCTTAGAAGAACGAAGCTGTTCAAGCTTCAGCAGGTTGACCATGATCGTGTTGATGGACTCGGCAGATCGTTTGATGCGCTCCAGCATATCGATCTGCTTCTTCGAATACTCCTCGGAGTCCAGGAGCAGCAGGTCGGAAAAGCCGATGATGCTGCTGAGTGGATTGCGAATGTCGTGTGCGGCGATGCGAATCAGGCGAGTCTTGAGGGCAGCGAGCTGATCCAGACTGGTCACGTCGGTCAGCGCTGCGACGACGAAGTCGCTCTCGTAGACAGGCGCTGACTGAATGACATAGGCGGTTTCGCCGAATGCGACCTTGGTCGGCGCAGAGTCGCCACTGAGCAGACACTGCTTCACCTTGTCGTACGAGTCCTCCGGCAAGCCTCCGTGACTCAGGCGAGTCAGCAGGTTCGGGCTGCCGCTGCCAAACTGCGCATCGAAGGTCCGGTTGGAGCGGATGATCTGTAGACCCCTGTTGATGATCACCAGCGGCAGCGGCGAGCGCATCAGCACAGCGTCCAGCAGCCGCCGCTGCCCGTCGACGCTGCGGAAGAGCTGCTCGGCTTGTTCTCTTGCGCGACGCTCGAACCGAATCTCGTAGCCAAGCGATAGACCCAGCGGAAGAAGGAGGGCTAGAGCGCCGTCGAAAAGCGAGATCAGCTCCGCCCGTAACGAGAAGTTGATAGAAGCGAAGACGAAGAGTCCCAGCAGCATGAGCGGCGCGACGACGAGCTTGCCATACCACTGGAGGCGCAGATACAGCGCCGTACTCAGCGCGGAGGCAAGGACGATCATCAGGATAGCCGAAAACTCACCCTGTTCATACGGAACGCTATTGCGTATGAGCGATGTGATGGCGTGCGCCAGGATTTCAACACCAGCGATCGGACGTCCATCGGAAGTCAGCGGGATGTAATAGTTGTCGGAGATCCCCTGGCTGTTGACAAGCCCGACCAGGACGATTTTCCCGTCAAACGCAGCGGCATCGACGCTGCCGTTGAGGACGTCTGCCAGCGAGTAGACCGGGAACGGGCTGGAGAAAACGCCAAAGAAATTCTGCCGCCAGAATCCCAGATCATCATGATACACGACCGTGGAACCGGCAAGACTAAAACGTCCCGGTTCGGCAGAGATCAGCTGGGCGGCGGCGCCGGCAGGTATGCGCAGGTAGGCGAAGTAGGTGGCGAGACTGAAGGAGTATGCCGCATCCCCATCGTCGGTCTCGACAATCGATGGCTGCCGGCGAATCAGACCATCAACATCGATCACCGTATTGACGTATGCCAGATAATCCGCCTGATCTGCCAGGGAGGCAATTGGGCGAAGTGATGAGGGGAAGCGAATACCACTCACTGGCAGATTGTTGTCCGCCGTCAGTGTTCCGGCTCCGGCGATTGGCAGGACGATTCGCGTGCGCGATTCCCCAGTTCTCGCCCGGTTCAGCGATTCTGCCAGCGCTGCATCGCCTTCGCCGGTTTCGCTAAAGATGAGATCGAAGGATATGACGCGCGCGCCGCTTCCACTGAGGACATCGACCAGTTCGCCATACACCGCGCGGTCCCACTCATTTGGGGATCTGCCGTATGCCTGAAGACTGCGATCATCAATGGCGATGATAGCGATGTGCCCGGAATCGTCGGCGTTCTCAGACTGCACCACGCTCGAAGAACTGCCCACGAAGAACAGATCGCTCAGGCGCAGGCGGAAGGTTGTGAATAGCCCGCTCGACCAGATCCCGATCACCACCAAGGCTGAACAGAAGGTGATAAGGATCTGGTCCTGGCGTCGCGAAACGGCACGAAACATGCTGCTGCCTAGCCGCCTGAGGCTGGCGGTGCCGGCGGCGTTGCTGTTGCCGAATCCTGTAGCATAGATTCGTTAGGCGCTTCGAACAACGAGGCATCCTCCGGTGCAGCGTCATCGGGGAAGAGCCGCAGACCAGCGCAGTTCTCGTCAATGGCTGCCGTACTAGATTGCACCCAACCGAAACCGCCCTGGAATTCGATGCGATACCATTTGCCCGCTTCCGTCACGCCTATCAGCGTGTCGACGTCAGCCGCCGCAACGTAGCCGACGAGCGCGGCATTGATGCTCGGCGCCTGGCGCACGTTCAGGCTCACATCATCGACTGTGGTCAGGACGGCAGGGCAACCGTCCAGCGAAGCGTCCAAAGCTTCAAAGGTTACTGCGCGCACCACGTCACTGAGTTCGCCCCCAGACTCGGCGCGGATGCCAAATCCTGGAGCAACTGCCTCCGCCTCTTCCGGGTTTGTCGCTTCGACGCTGCCATCACTGACCAGCATCGCCGACCGCCCGCTCTCTTCGACGCGGATGGCGAACTGCGTCCCCCGCGCCGCCAATGACATGGCAGGTGTCGTGACGCTGTAGCTCGATGAGGCATCCAGGGCGCGTCCAATGCGCTGAATCGTCTGACCCAGGATGACTTCCACCTGAAGTTCAAACGTCTGAGTATTCCCTCGAAACTGCTCAATGCGCATTTCGGTATTGGGACGGATATCTGTCTCGATGCCGTCTGCGAAGAAGGTCACGCGCGCTTCGCCAGTCGTGTCAGTGCGAATGCGATCGCCGACCCCGACGATGGCTTCCACACGAACGGCGATCCACTGCTCTGTGTTGACCCGATTGACCTCGACAACACCTTCCATGACTTCCAGAAGGGCAGCCAGTTCCGGCTGCTGCGCGATGACAGGCATAAACACCATCAGCATCATGATGGCAATGCCTACCGCTGTCCACCAGTTTCTTGCACCCATCCGTATCGCCTTTGAGTCCGCCACGCGCGCCAACGGCAACAAGCTTAACATAGAGCTAGTACCTGTCAAGCAGGCGCGCTAAGTTAAGTGTTGAAACATAACATCTATCGATCGAGTTTGACGACTGACGACCACATGCCCGCCGGCTCAGGGGTCCCCGTGACTTCGCCCGCTTGCAATCCGGCGAAACGAAGCAGGAAGCCGGCATCACTGCCCACCCCAACAAATGTAAAACCCTGCTTGAGTCGGTCTATAGCGCCTGCAGAGTCAGCACAGAGGATGCCAGCCGTGACGCCGCGCGTTTTGCAGGTGTCAACGACCTTTTGGACGGCATTCAGGAAATCAGGCTCGGCGCTCCAGTACCGAGGCTGGAGTCCATAGGAGATGTGCAGGTCGTTAGGACCGACGAAGATCACATCGATGCCCGGCACGCTGGCGATTTCCTCGATGTTTTCGACACCCTGTCGCGTCTCCACCTGTATGGCGACCATGATCTGGTCGTTGGCTTCGCGCGCATATTCTGCTCGGTTCGCGCCAAAACTGACGAATGGTGCGAAACCGCCCACCCCGCGCTCCCCAACGGGGGGATAGCGCGCAAAACGCACGATGTCGCGCGCTTCATCCGGAGTATTGACCATCGGAACGAGCACGCCGTGCGCGCCGGCGTCCAGGACCTGTTTGATGTGGAATACGGTGCCTGCTGGGACTCGCGCTACCGGCGTAACGCGCCCTGCACTGACATCGGCGATTGCCGACATCATGAGCGACGCGGTAGACAGATCCGTCGCTGTATGTTCCAGGTCGACCAGCAGCCAGTTGTAGCTGCCTTGTGCTGCGAGCATCCGTGCGACGGAAATACTGCCGAGCTGAAGCCAGAGACCAAGGGCGGGTTCGCCATTGCGCAGGCGGGAAAGTGTGGCATTCGGACGCATTGGACCTATCTCCGATGATATGAACCGGCAACATACTGCTATTGTACCCGCATTGAGACCAGGACATCAGTGAGGACGGATTGAGATCGTAAATTTGGCGTGTCAGGCGCGTGCGGGCATAATGATGACGCAACTCACCGAAATCTTGCTAAATGGATGGCATCGACTCAGGAGGCGCAAATGCAGCTCGCGATGATCGGTCTTGGAAAAATGGGTGCAAACATGAATTTGCGACTGCTTCGCGGCGGGCATCAGACCGTCGTGTTCAATCGCAGTCCTGAACCTGTCCGCGCAGCCGCCGAAGCCGGTTCGATACCGTCGGAAAGCATTCCCGACCTGATTGGCAAGCTGACAACTCCGCGCGCGGTCTGGATGATGCTTCCAGCGGGGGCGCCGACCGAAGCGATGCTGGATCTGCTGCTGACGCTGCTATCACCCGACGACATCATCATCGATGGCGGCAACAGCAACTATAAGGACACGATGCGGCGCGCAGAAAAGTGCCAGGGACATTCCATTCACTATGTCGATGTCGGGACGAGTGGGGGAATCTGGGGCGTCAGCGAAGGCTACAGCCTGATGATCGGCGGCGAGAAAGAACCGGTTGAACGGCTTCGCCCGATCTTTGAGACGCTCGCGCCTGCTGCTGAACTGGGGTGGGGGCATGTCGGTCCCAGCGGAGCAGGGCACTTCGTCAAGATGGTACACAATGGCATCGAATACGGCATGATGCAGGCATTCGCCGAAGGCTTTGAGATCATGAAGGGGAAAACCGAATTAGGTCTCGACCTTTATCAGATTTCTGAGATCTGGCGGTATGGCAGCGTTGTGAGATCATGGCTTCTTGATCTGGCGGCGCGGGCGCTGGCGGAAGATGCTTCACTGAGCGCACTTAAGGGTTGGGTCGCCGACAGCGGCGAAGGGCGCTGGACGGTGGCAGAAGCCATCGATCTCGATGTACCAGCGCCGATCATCACGCTGGCACTGCAGATGCGGTTCATCAGCCGCCAGGATGAGAGCTTCGCCGCCAAGATGCTGGCGGCGCTGCGAAACCAGTTCGGAGGTCACGCCGTCAAGCGCGAGGGCGACTCATGAACAACGACAACACCAGCATCGTCATCCTCGGCGCAACCGGCGACCTGACGAGCCGCAAGCTGGTTCCCGCGTTGTTCAGCCTGTACCGACGAGAGAAACTTCCTGCTGAGTGGCGTATTGTCGGCTATGCGCGCCGCGAATGGGATGATGCTTTCTTCCGTGAGACGCTGAGATCGTGGGCGGAGAAAGCTGCCGATTTCGACGCGGCTGCCTGGGAACGCTTCGCCGAGCGGCTGCATTATGTGCGCGGCGATCTGACTTCCCCGGATGATTACCGCAGCCTGAACGCGGCGCTCGACCGGATGGAAGCAGGCGAAGCCAACCGGCTGTACTACCTGGCGATTTCTCCAGAGTATTATGAAGCGGTCATCGAGCAGCTGCGTGATGCTGGGATGGCGAATGAGACCGAAACGTATCGGCGTATCGTCATCGAGAAACCGTTTGGGTATGACCTGGCATCTGCGGTTGCGCTCAACCGCACGCTGCATCGCGCGTTCAGCGAAGGGCAGGTGTACCGCATCGATCACTATCTGGGAAAGGAGACGGTGCAGAACCTGCTCTTCTTCCGTTTCGCCAATGCCATCTTCGAACCGATCTGGAACCGCAACTACATCGATCATGTGCAGATTACGGTGGCGGAGACGGTCGATGTCGAGCATCGTGCCGGATACTACGACAAGTCTGGGGTCATGCGCGACATGTTCCAGAATCATCTCATGCAGCTCCTCTCGCTGGTTGCGCTGGAGCCGCCAGCCTCGTCTGACGCGAATTCACTGCGGAACGAAAAGGTCAAGGTGCTGCGCGCGCTTCGCCCGGTTGCCATTACCGACACAGTGCGCGCCCAGTATGCAGGCTACACGGCTACAGCGGGAATCGATCCCGCTTCTGCGACCCCAACCTTCGCAGCGATCAAGCTCTTTGTCGACAACTGGCGCTGGATGGATGTGCCATTTTATCTGCGTTCAGGCAAAGCGATGGCAAAGAAAGTGTCGGAAATCGTCGTCCAGTTTCGCCGCCCGCCGCATCTCTTCTTCAACCTTCCACCCGGCAAGAAGCTTCATCCGAACATCCTATCCATGTGCATTCAGCCTGACGAGGGAATCCATCTTCGTTTTCAGGCGAAGGTGCCCAACTCGCCGAACGAAGTGCAGCCGGTGGTGATGGAATTCCATTTCAGTTCCACTTTTGAGGGAGCGCTTCCGGACGCCTACGAGAGACTCCTGCTTGATGCCATGCAGGGCGACGCTGCGCTGTTCACCCGTGAAGATGAGATCGAGCTTTCCTGGCGGATGATCGACAATGTCCTCGCTGGGTGGGCGTCGCCGGGAGCACCGCCGATGCTGACCTATGCGCCTGGGACCTGGGGACCCGATGACGCTGAGATGCTCCTGGCTGATGATGGACGACGCTGGCGCATCCATTGTGGGGAGCATTGATGATGGCGGGCGCAGTACGGGTTTTCCCGAATCGTCTTTCAGCGGCGCGCGGCTTGGCATCGTTGGTCGCCAGGAATGCGGAATCGTGCATTTCGCTGCGAGAACGGTTTTCTCTGGTGCTTTCTGGTGGCAAGACTCCTCGTGAGGCGTACAAACTGCTTGGCGATGAGATGGCGTCTGAAATTGACTGGACCTATACCCACGTCTTCTGGAGCGACGAACGCTGTGTTCCGTACGAACATGTAGACAACAACGCCAAGATGGCGCGCGAAGCGCTGCTCGACTACGTGCCCATTCCCATGGATCATATCCACCGAATTCAAAGTTTCCTGGAACCCGGCGAAGCAGCAGAACACTATCAGAAAGACATCCTGCGCTATTTCGAATCACGCGGGTCAGCACCGCGCTTCGATCTGATTCTGTTGGGCATTGGCGCGGATGGGCATACGGCATCGCTGTTTCCCGGCACCCCGGCGCTTGAGGAAACGGATCGATTCGTCGTTCCCAACTATGTGCCTTCGCTTGACTCCTGGCGGATCACGATGACGCTGCCACTCCTCAACGCGGCTGACCAGGTTGTGTTCTATGTACTGGGCGAGGATAAGGCGGAGACACTCGCGCGAATTCTATCTCCTGCAGGAGCTGACTTGCCCGCTGCTCGCGTCAACCCGCCGCGCGGCAAGCTGACCTGGATTGTCGATGAAGGCGCAGCTTCACTGCTGCCGAAGACCCCATTTCAATAGATGAGATTAGGGCGGAGTGACGGCGGTTCATCACCGCCGTCATGAGCGCTATTACTGGGCAAGGATGTCTGCCATCTCGAAGAGACGCATGTCAAGGGGTTTGTGAACACCTACCACCTCTTCGTAAGGCGTACAGGTTGCCTTGCTCTTGTTCCATCCCACCAGGACGCCGTGATTGCCACTCACGATCTGACGTGCCGCTTCCGAGGCAAGACGGGTTGCCAGCAAGCGATCGAATGCGGTTGGCACTCCGCCGCGCTGGACATGTCCCAGAATCGTCATCCGAATATCGTATCCGACCTCCTCGGATCGACTCTTGAGGTAGGTGTAAAGCGAATTGCAGTCGTCGGATGCACCTTCCGCCACGACGATCAACCCGTTGGATTTGCCGCGCGCCCATGCTTCGCTGAGGATTTCGACGAGCGTTTCGGGCTTGGTTTCGACTTCGGGGATCACCACTGCTTCGGCACCGCCGGCAATGCCCGCCATGAGCGCCAGATAGCCGCAGTCACGCCCCATCACCTCGACAAGGAAGGCGCGGTGGTGAGACGAAGCCGTGACCTTAAGGCGATCGATGGCTTCGAGAGCGATGTTGAGTGCCGTATCGACGCCGATTGTGATCTCAGACCCCGCCAGGTCGTTGTCGATCGTCGAGGCGATGCCCACAACAGGAAAACCCAAATCGTCAAGCGCTTTGGCACCGGTCTGCGAACCGTTTCCACCGATGACGACCAAACCCTCGATTCCGTGTCCTTCCAGGTGGGCTTTTGCTTTTTCTCTGCCTTCAGGGGTCATGAAGTCCTTACTTCTTGCGCTGCCCAGGACAGTCCCGCCGACCTGAATGATGCCGCCGACATCGCGCGCGCCCATCGGCTGAATCAGGTCTTCGATCAAACCCTGATAGCCCTGCCTTACGCCGTAGACCTGCGCACCTAGACCGATCCCCGTGCGCACCACAGCGCGAATCGCGGCATTCATTCCGGGGGCATCGCCCCCGCTGGTCAACACTGCGATTTTCTTCATATCGACCTCAAATGTGCTTGATAACATTACGCATGGAATGACACTGCATCCCACAAAGTCATTCTAGCGCGAACCATGCCGGCGAAAAGAGGGCTATTCTTAACGTTTTCGCATGTCATTCCTCCGGTTTTTGCCCCACGCCAGATCGGACGTATAATCCGGGCGTTCTTTTACGATTGTTGCAGGAGAATAGAGGCTTATGACGCAGCAGGAATTCGCGCCTCCTGTGGGCGAATGGTATTACCCATCCGAAGACATCGTCAACAACGCCCATGTTCCCGACTATGAGGCGCTCTACCGGGAAGCGATGGCGGATGTTGAAAGCTTTTGGGCACGACGCGCCGACTCCCTGGAATGGTATCAGCGTTGGGATAGCGTGCTGGATAGTTCTAACGCGCCGTTCTTCAAGTGGTTTGTCGGCGGCAAAACCAACATCGCTTTAAATGCCCTCGACCGACACGTCAAGACCTGGCGTCGCAACAAGCTGGCGCTGATATGGGAAGGGGAACCCGGCGACCGCCGCACCTATTCGTACTGGAAGTTGTACCGCGAGGTGAACAAGTTCTCCAATGTCCTGAAGAGCCTGGGCGTCAGGAAAGGCGACCGAGTCACGATCTACATGGGACGTATTCCCGAACTGGTGATGGCGATGCTCGCCTGCGCCAAGATCGGCGCGGTACACAGTGTTGTTTATGGTGGATTCTCCGAACAGGCGCTCGCCGACCGGATCGAGGATGCGCAGAGCCGGGTGATCATCACGACTGATGGCGCATGGCTGCGTGGCAACATCGTGCGCCTCAAGGATGTTGTCGATGAAGCGGTGCGCCGGTCGCCCGTCGTCGAATCGGTGATCGTCGTCAAACGCACCGGGCACGAAGTCAAGATGGAACAGGGGCGTGATTACTGGTTCCATGACCTGGTTGCGCTGCCGATTGCCAGCCCGATCTGCGAGACCGAGGTCATGGATGCCGAGGATCCGTTGTTCATCCTGTACACGAGCGGCACAACTGGCAAGCCAAAGGGAATCTTGCATACGCATGGCGGCTACAGCGTGTACACTTCGACGACACTGCAATGGGTTTTCGACCTCAAGGACGATGACCGGTGGTGGTGCGCGGCGGACCCAGGATGGATCACTGGGCACAGCTACATCGTCTATTCCCCGCTCATCCTGGGAGCAACCAGTTTCCTCTATGAAGGGGCGCCGAATTTCCCCTACCCGAACCGCTGGTGGCGGATGGTCGAGGAATATGGCATCACTATCCTATATACCGCTCCGACAGCAATACGTGGCTTAATGCGGTTCGGCGATGCCTGGCCCAACCGTCATGACTTGAGCAGCCTGCGCCTCCTTGGCTCGGTTGGCGAGCCTATCAACCCGGAAGCCTGGCGCTGGTTCCACAAGGTGATCGGCAAGGAACGCTGCCCGATCATGGATACCTGGTGGCAAACCGAGACCGGCGGTTTCATGATTACGCCGATGCCGTCGGTAGGGCTGAAACCGGGGAGCGCCACGCGCCCATTCCCCGGCATTGATGTCGATGTCGTGGACGAACATGGTCAGTCGGTAGCGGCAGGTGTCGATGGCAACCTGGTCATCAAGACACCGTGGCCCGGGATGCTTCGTACAATATATGGCGATCCAGAACGGTTCGTTGCGCAGTACTGGACCGCTTACAAGGCGCAGGGCTGGTATCTCACTGGCGACTCGGCGCGCAAAGACGAGGACGGCTACATCTGGATCATCGGGCGCAATGATGACGTGATCAAGGTGAGCGGCTATCGTCTCGGCACGGCTGAAGTCGAATCTGGCTTGGTCAGCCACCCCGCGGTGGCAGAGTCGGCGGTGATCGGCGTGCCCGATGAAGTGCGAGGCAATGTCATCTATGCCTACTGCATCCTGCGCGCCGGTTTCCAGGGCAATGATACGCTGCGTGACCAGCTCAAGGAACACATTCGCCATGAGGTCGGTCCCATTGCGGTGCCGAGCAAGATTGAATTCGTGGATGTGCTGCCCAAGACGCGCTCCGGAAAGATCATGCGCCGCGTCCTGCGCGCACGCGCAATGGGACAACCGGAAGGCGATTTGAGCACGCTGGAAGAGTAGCGCGCCGCTCTCATCAAGCATTCAGCGGAAAGTGATCTCAGCATAAGCCATTGGCGCTATCCTGAAAAGCACTTGTGAACAGATAGCGCCAATGATGAAAACCTTCGAACATCGCTCGATTGTCCCCGGTTCCGCCGAACAAGTCATGGCGTTTTATGCGACGCGGAACGCCCCGACGAAGCTCACGCCTCCACCGATCTTCTTCCAGATCAATGACGACCGTCGCAGATCGATCAAGGACGGTGAACTGGAATTCACCTTGTGGTTCGGTCCTATCCCGTTTCGATGGCTCTCCAGGCATGAGCCGGGCAGCAGCGAGCATTCATTCATTGACCGGATGCTCACCGGACCGATGGCGACCTGGGTGCATGAGCACATTGTCAGAGATGTCCCACGTGGAGTAGAGATCATTGATCGCATACAGATCGCCCACAAGCCCGGCATCGCCGGTGTCTTCACCCGGCTGTTCTTCGATGGATTTCCGCTGCGTCTGCTGTTCATCTTTCGTCAGATGGCGACTCGCGCTGCCGTACGCCGCATTGCCGAGCGCCCCGCGCTATGACCACGCCTTCGCGAATTGTCGTCATCGGCGCTGGCATCGGGGGACTGACGACAGCGGCGCTACTGGCGCAGGCAGGCTGTAACGTCACTGTACTGGAAGGGCAGACTTACGCCGGAGGATCGGCAGGGACATTTCTGCACCAGGGCTATCGCTTCGACGCCGGGGCGACGGTCGCGGGCGGATTTCAACCGGGGGGACCCCACGCGCTGGTCGCCGAACGACTGGCGCTGAACTGGGATGTACGTCAGCATGATCCAGCGTGGGTTGTGCACCTCCCGGACAGGTCCATCAGGCTGTGCCAGGATAACGCTGAAGTCGAACAAAACTTCCCTGCCTCAAGCCGTTTCTGGAAGACGCAGTCGAGGTTAGCGGCGCTGGGCTGGTCGCTGTCTGGACAAGGGCTGCCCTGGATCCCCACCAGTCCTGCGGAAATCGTGCACCTCGTCGACGTGGGCGCGCGCAACCTTCCCCACGATCTGGAGCTGATCCCCTATGCGTTGATGTCGGCGTACCGCTGGCTCGCGCTCAGCGGTCTCTCTTCTGATGCCGCCTTTGTGCGTTTCATCGATGCCCAACTCCTGATTTCCGCGCAAACGACCTCGCGGTCAGCAAACGCCATGTACAGCGCCACCGCGCTCGATCTGGCGCGTCAAGGTGTCTATCACGTTCGCGGCGGCATGGGTGGGATCGCCGAGACGCTGGTCAAACGAATTCGTGAGCTGGGCGGAGATGTTGTGTTCCGCCAGAAAGCTGTTCGCATCAGCACACGCGAAGGGCGCGCTGTCAGCGTCACGACAAAGCGCGGCGATGAATTTCCCTGCGATTTCCTGGTCGCCAACCTTACCCCCTGGTCGCTTGACAATCTCCTGGGAGAGGACAGCCCGCGTGGGCTGCGGCGTGAAGCGGAGAGACGCCGCGCCGGTTGGGGGGCGTTTGTGCTGCATCTGGGTGTTCGTGCCGACAAGCTGCCGAAAGACCTGCCCGATCACCACCAGATGATCGAGTCATATGATGGTGCGCTTGGCGAGACACGCAGCATCTTCCTGTCGATGTCACCTCGCTGGGATGCAAGCCGTGCTCCGGACGGACACCGGGCGGTCACCGTGACGACGCACACCGAAGTGCAGCCGTGGTGGGATCTGCTGGCGAATGATCCCCAAGCATATGGGGCGCGCAAAGACGACTACACCGAGCGCATCCTGACCAACGTTGAACGAGCGATCCCCGGCTTTCGCGCATCTATCGCGCTGATGCTGCCAGGCACTCCCGTGACGTACGAGTTCTACACCGGACGGCATCTGGGCATGGTTGGCGGTTTCCCACAATCGTCGCTGTTCAGGGCGCGCACGCCGCTGACGGGGCTGGTGAACGCGCGTCTGGTGGGGGACTCGATCTTTCCCGGTCAGTCGACGGCAGGCGTGACACTCGGCGCGATGCGAGTGGCGCGGGATGTGCTGCGTCGCGTACGAACGGGCGAACAACAGCTTGGATCGGCGGCGATGAAGGTACAGCGCGAATCTCATTCCGAAGAGGTGCTCGTATGAGCGAACGAGTCGCGATCTGGTGGATTCGCCGCGACCTGCGCCTTCACGACAACCTGGCTTTGCAGGCGGCGCTGCGATCTGGCAGGCGCATCGTCCCGCTGTTCATCCTTGATCCAGCGCTGCTGCGTGGAGAGCGTTTTGGGCTGCCGCGGCTGAAATTCATGTTGACGGGGCTGCAAGCGCTTGATGACAGTCTGCGCGCCCGCGGTGGGAGGCTCATCGTTCGGCATGGCGATCCCCGGACCATTCTGGGCGATCTCGCGGAACGTACCGGAGCGGATGCGGTGTATGCGAACCGCGACTATTCGCCCTATGCCGAGCGGCGGGATGCGGCGGTCAGCGGTGAGATGGCTGTGCCCGTACATTATTTCGACGATGCCCTGCTGCATGCGCCTGAGCATACGCTGAAGGGCGACGGGACGCCGTTCGTGATCTACACTCCCTACAAGCGTCACTGGCTGACCTTGCCAAAACCTCAGCCGCAGTTTTACGTGATCGGTCCGGACGTGTGGCATGACGCGGGCGAAAGCGAGACGACACTTCCGACGCTTCATGGACTCGGTTATGGCGAAACGATCCCCGTGCCCGATGCGGGCGAGGATGCAGCGGCGCGCCGCCTGGCTGGCTTCATGAACACCGGCGTGTTTTCTTACAGGGACAGCCGAGATATTCTGGCGGGCGATCCGTTTCTGTATGGGGGAGACGCGGCGACATCCGGGCTGTCGGCATATCTGCGATTCGGCATGATTTCCCCGCGCCAGATGTATGCAGCGGCGGAAGAGGCGCGAGAGCGGACGGTCAACACCAGCCAACGCGAGTCTATCGATGTCTGGATCAGCGAACTTGCCTGGCGCGAGTTCTACATGACCATCCTTTTTCGCTTTCCTTACGCCTACAACACGAGTTTCCGCCAGGAGTTCGAGAGGGTCGCCTTTCGTCATGCGCCTGACGAGCTTCTCGCGTGGCAGGAAGGGCGCACCGGCTACCCAATTGTTGACGCGGCGATGCGCCAGCTTCACACGACGGGTTGGATGCACAATCGCGCCCGCATGATCGTTGCCAGCTTCCTGACCAAAGACCTCCTGATCTACTGGCGAGAAGGTGATGTATTCTTCATGAAGCACCTGATCGATGGCGATCCGGCGGCGAATAACGGCGGCTGGCAGTGGTCAGCCGGAACCGGGACCGACGCTCAGCCGTATTTTCGCGTGTTCAATCCAGTAACGCAGTCGCAGAAGTTCGACCCACAGGGGATGTATATTCGCCGGTGGCTGCCGCAACTCCGAGGTATACCTGACGCTCACATCCATGCTCCCTGGACGATGAGCAGCCCGCCCGCAGATTACCCCGCGCCGCTGGTCGATCATCATGCTGCGCGTGCGCGCGCACTGGAAGCGTTCAAGGTCGTGAAGAACGGTTGAACCGCGATGTCGCCAGTTGGATGACTGGATTCGGCTCGCTTGACAACGCATTTTTGCACGCTATCCTTGTATACCATGTTCATTCTGTCGCCCTGCCTCCGCATCCGTCGTCGCCGTACTCAATACGAGTTCGGGGCTTTTGGCGTTCGCAGCGGTTGAGAGCAGTTCTTGCGGTGGATGCAAAGACCCCGAACGCTTCGGGGTCTTTTAATTTGCAGCGGCTGCGTCATGGCGGCTAATCACACTCAAGGAGCACCACATGGGGAGCAAAGAAGTCAAGAAGGTTGTCCTTGCTTACAGCGGTGGGCTGGACACATCGGTCATCGTGACCTGGTTGAAGAACGTCTACCAGTGCGAAGTTGTCTGTTTCACAGCTGATCTCGGTCAGGAAGAAGAACTCGACGGCTTGGAAGAGAAGGCGATCAAGACCGGCGCCAGCAAGCTGTACATCCGAGACCTTCGCGAGGAGTTTCTGACCGATTTTGTCTATCCAACTCTGCGCGCCGGTGCGGTCTATGAACGCGAGTATTTGCTGGGCACGTCGTTTGCGCGTCCGCTGATCGCCAAGCACCTGGTCGATATTGCCGAGCTGGAAGGCGCAGATGCCATCGCTCACGGCTGTACGGGCAAGGGTAACGATCAGGTCCGTTTCGAAGTGACGGCGATGGCGCTTAACCCGAAGCTGAAGGTGATCGCCCCCTGGCGCGAATGGGATATTCGCAGCCGCGAAGACGCCATCGCTTACGCGCAGGAATTCAACATCCCGATCACCGCTTCGCTCAAGTCGATCTACAGCCGTGACCGCAACCTCTACCACCTCAGCCACGAGGGCGGGCTGCTGGAGAATCCCTGGCTGGAGCCGGAAGAGGCGATGTTCCAGCTGACGATCAGCCCGGAAGCCGCTCCGGGTGAACCCGAATACGTCGAGATCGAGTTCGAACGCGGCACACCGGTGGCGCTGAACGGCGAGAAGCTTCCGGCAGTCGACTTGTTCATCCGGCTGAACCGGTTGGGTGCAAAACATGGCATCGGGCGCATCGATCTGGTGGAGAACCGCCTAGTCGGCATGAAGAGTCACGGTGTCTACGAGACCCCCGGCGGAACTATCGTGCATCGCGCGCATCAGGCGCTTGAGAGCATTTGCCTGGACAAGCACACGATGCATTACAAGGACATCCTGGCGGTCAAGTATGCCGAACTGGTCTACAACGGACTGTGGTATACCCGCCTGCGCGAAGCTCTCGATGCCTTCGTCAACGTCACACAGGAGAACGTCAGCGGTACGGTACGGATCAAGCTTTACAAGGGCAACGTCATTATTTCCGGACGGAAGAGTAGCCTCAGCCTGTACCGCGAAGACTATGCCTCGTTCGGCGAGGAGGATGTCTACGACCAGCGGGACGCCGAAGGATTCATTCAGCTGTTTGGCTTGCCCATGAAGGTCGAGGCGCTCCTGGGAATCGATGGCGGCGGCAAGAGCCGCTATCGCCAGCCCGACTACAGCAAGTTCAAGCGCGACTGAGGTGAGGTGATGATGCTTTGGGGGGGGGCTTTTGAAGCGCCGACCGACGAGCAGGTTCGGCGGCTGAACGACAGCATTGGCTACGATCAGCGCATGTACGCGGAAGACATTGCGGGCAGCATTGCTTACGCGCAGGCGATTGCCGCCGCCGGAGTGATTACGCCGCAAGAATCGGAACAGATCGTCGCCGGGTTGGAAAGGGTGCTGCGCGAATTCGAGCAGGGTGAATTCCAGTTTGAACCGGGGGATGAAGATATTCACACTGCGGTGGAGCGCCGCTTGACGGAATTCGTCGGCGCCGTAGGCGGCAAGCTTCATACCGGTCGCAGTCGCAATGATCAGGTGGCGACCGACTGGCGCTTGTGGACGATGCACGCCATCGACCGGATTGCAGGACAGGTTCTGAAGCTCCAGCAGGCGATCCTCAGCCAGTCCGAAGCGCACTTCGAGACGCTGATGCCGGGATATACGCATATGCAACCTGCGCAGCCGGTGACGGCTGCGCACTGGCTGCTTAGCTATTTCTGGATGCTGGCGCGTGATACCGAACGCCTGGGTGATACGCGCCGGCGCACTGCCGAGTGTCCGCTGGGATCCGGCGGGCTGGCGGGGACGCCGTTCCCCGTTGATCGGGTCGCGCTGGCGAAGGCATTAGGCTTCACGTCGCCAACCCAGAACAGCCTGGATGGCGTCAGCGACCGGGATTTCGTGGCAGAGTCACTCTTTGCGCTGGCGCTGGTCGGCGTGCACCTGAGCCGCCTAGCCGAGGACATCATCATCTTCAGCAACCCGGCGTTTGGGTTCATCCGACTCGATGATCGCTACAGCACGGGGTCGAGCATTATGCCCCAGAAGCGCAATGCGGATCCGATGGAGCTGGCGCGGGGCAAAGCGGGACGTCTGATTGGCAATCTGACCGGGCTGCTGACCACTCTGAAAGGTTTGCCGACGAGCTACAACAAGGACCTGCAGGAGGACAAGGAGTCGCTCCTGGACTCGGTCGATACACTGATGGGGCTGCTGCCGGTGGTGACCGCGGTGGTTCATACCCTGAAGCTCAACTCGGAGCGCCTCCGACAGGCACTCGATGAATCGATGCTGGCGACAGATCTGGCGGACTATCTTGTGAAGCGCGGAATGCCCTTCCGTGAGGCGCACGGAGTCAGTGGTCGGGTTGTGCGCCGCGCCGCTGAGCTGGGCGTTAGCCTGTCGCGTGTGCCGTTGGAAGATCTTCAGGCGCTCTCTCCATTGTTTGAGGAAGACGTGGCAGCCGTCTTTGATTTTGCAGCGTCGGCGGCGCGCCGCCAGGCGCTCGGCGGCACAGCGCCGGAAGCTGTGCAGCGGCAGTGGGAGAACGCTCGGCTGTGGATACAGAACCAGGGCAGTTGACCTGATCCGTTCACAGGTATGGGATCGACAAAATCGTAAGCTTGTGCTGATTGTCCAGTGGTGACAGGTCACTCTGTACGAATTTGCATTACGGCGTCCTGAAGGGCTTGACACAATTGTCAATCGTGGATACGCTCATTGGCGAAGTTTGAGCAAAATGGCACAAAAGTCATGAAGTCGCGCGTCCAGATCGACCTCCTCAGCCTTAGCATTATTCTTGGCGTACTCGCGCTTATCATTAGCAGCGGGTTATAGGGGCTTGTCTGGCGTA
>JAEURA010000121.1 GCA_016789005.1 Anaerolineae bacterium | reverse complement strand
CCAACCCGTCGCTGGTCGTTCCCATGACGATGACACGTCCTGCTGGCGCAGCGTGAATGATCTGCTCAACCAGCGCCAGCGTGTCGAACAGGGGATCGAAGCGGTCGCCGAGCAGAATAACATCGGGTTGGTTCTCCCGTGCCAGACGGATGAGCTCGTCCGCATTTTCAGCTTTTGTGATGATTGTGTCGGCGCGTTCCTTGAGCAGCGTTTCCGCGCCGACCACCGTCAGACTGCTGCCATCTGCAATCAGGATATGCGTGGTCATGTTCTTTTGCCCTCTCGGATCATCCCGTCTCAGCCTAACACAGACGGAAAAGGCGAGAACGCAAAAAAATCGCATATCGATGCAAATAATTGCCTTTGCCATGAGAATCTTTTGCGTGTCCATCAGTCAAGCTGCTTGCGTACCTTCAGAATCTGATGCGCCATCAGCACGAGTTGAGGAACATTTTGTGCATTGTAAATCCGCAGCAGCCGGTTGATGGTGCGATTGACCACACCATACGTTACCCCCAGGTGAGCGGCAATTTCTTTCGTTTCCATCCCGTCGGTCAGCAGTTGCAGCGTGTCTAGATCGCGCTGGGTGATCTTCGCGGGCAGCGCTACCGATTGATCCAGAAACTCTGCCATCAGCGGTGAAATCGTCATATTGCCTTTAACGGCTGTCTGAACCGTGTAGTTCAGGGTGTTTCCCAAATCATCGTCCTTGTGCAGCAGTGCCCGCACGCCGAGAGCAATCAATTTCTGAGCGACGCTGGCGGTCGGACGCTGCATGACCAGGATCACCACCAGTCCCGGATGCACCTCCATCTGCCGCTTCAGCGCTTTGACCATATTCGCCGTGTGCAGCGATTCATCCGTGATCAGTACCCGTGCGTTATGGCTGTTCAGGAATGCGTCCGCTTCCGCCAGACTCTCGAACAATCCTGCGACCTCGATCTGTGTCCCTGACTGGGTGATAATCTCTTTCAAGCCTGCGCGAGTCAGCGCAGTCGCAGAGACGATGACGACCTGAATATTCGCCATATTCTATCCCTCCTTTTCCATAAAATTCACTCTCGTAATTGAGCGTAGACCATCCGAACACATGGTCTGTGTTTGAAATGCCCATTGTATTACAAAAACTCAACCTTGAGTCAAGTCTTGACCGTTAGAACTTCCATACTTTTCGTAGAACATGTGTTTTCTTCTCTCAAGTGGCGCAAATTTTTCTCATTGGCATGAAAAAAATTCTCACCACGCAAAAAATTCTCATGGCAATGCAAAAGATTTCCGCCCAAATGCAACTATGTTGCGTTTTGAGATGCGCCGTTTCGATTACGCTGGTAGCTCATTGAGTGACCAGGAGAGCGCACATGAATCGAGATGCCCCATTTGCCGCAAAGATCGCCTTCCGGCTTCCCCAGTCGCTGTATGACAGGCTGGTGCTGTGGGCGCAAGAGCAAGACCGTCCGTTTGCCAATCTGATCTACACACTGGTCAAGCAAGCGATGACGGAACACGAACATGAAATGAAAGCTGCCGAGTTGCACAAGGAGATAACGTAATGCTGACCAATGAACGGATTCACGATCTGCGTGACCTGGTGGAGGCGTATCTCGGCAAGCCGCTCGCTGCCAGCACGCACGCCGGACTGTGGCGCTGCCCAGCCTGTTCGCCAGAACGACATGCGCTCCTCCTCGTCTCGGCGGACGAGTACCGCTGCTTGAGCGGCTATCCGTGCGACGGCGGCGCGAGCGCGTGGATGCGAAACATTGACCAAGAACCGGACGAACCGCTTACGATCGGGGTGCCGGCATGAGCCAAGCACCCGTTGTCACACCGATGCTGGATGCGCCCGACCCTGAAGGGGTCGTCAACCGCTTGTTCAAGGTCGCGGAAATTTTGCTGCGTAAGCCGGGTCCGGGTTACGGGGAACAGGCAGCCAGCGAAAATGACCTTCAAAAACACGAGGATCAAGAAATCGGGTATCGTGAAACGAAAGACTGGTTAAGCGACACATAACGGAGACGACTTCAAATGGCAACCGACAGGCGTAAAAAAGGAACCCCGCTTCCTCCCCAACCGGGATGGGCGGTGTACTTACGCACCAGCAGCGATGAGAATCAAAAGCCTGAGCTATCTAGAGCGCGACAGCGGTTTATGATCGAGGAGAATGTACTGAAGCGCTCCGATATGCCGGTCTGCGACGAGTATATAGACGTTCTGACCGGAACGACGGCAAACCGCCCGGAGTACCAACGCCTGTTGAATGATGCGCGTGCCGGGAAATTCTCGCATGTGATCGTTGAGCGTGCCGACCGCTTCGGACGCAATGATACCGAGGCGATGCGGGCGATTGACGAACTGGATGAATTTGGGGTGGCGGTTCGGTTTGCCAATATGCCCGACATCGATCCGATGCACATGGATCAGCGCGTGTTGGTGACAATGACGTTCACGCTCGCACGCCGCGAATCCGCGCTGCTCGGTGTGCGCGTGAAAGGTGGATTGCAAGCGAAACGAAAGGTCGGTGGGTTCACCAATCTTGCGCCGGACGGTTATCTCAATATGTCGGGTAAGACGGAACTCGACCGCAAGAAAGACTTGGGGCGCATTGACCACTGGATCGAACTCGACCCGGAACGCGCTCCCATCTGGCGTTATGCGTGGGAGTTGCTGCTTGAAGATCGTTTGACGCTGCCGGAGATCGCAGAGGCACTGCACGCCGTAGGCTACCAGTATCGGCGCGGGCGTCCGTTCGTCGAAATCACGGCAACGGGCAAACGCAAGCAGAACATCAATACGCTGTCTACCATCTTCCACAACTGGGCATATGCGGGTTGGGTAGTCAGCGAACGGAATGGGATTGCGCCGAAAACGCTGCGCGGATCATGGGAACCGCTCATTTCGACGGAGGAGTTTGAACGCGGACTCAAGATTCTTGAGCGGCGGAATCACCATCGGATGGTGCGCCGGAAACAAGAATATTTGCTCTCAGGGCTGATTCACTACAGGGATAGTGATGGCAAACTGATACGGCTGACGGGTTCAACGTCGAACGCTGGGCGTTCTGGTGGTGGGACGCCCTATTACCGTATCGCGGCAGCAGGAGGCGTGAGCTTTCTCTGTTGTGACGTTGATGAACGTGTCGGGAAAGAACTTGCACGCATTCAGGTGGATCCCGACCTTCTGCCGCTCATCCGGGCAGCATACACCAATGACCTGAACAGCAAGATCGGCAGCGCACGTCCCGACGAGCGCACCCGCCTCGAAGCCGTTCTCAAGTTGACGGACGAGGAGGAAAGCCGCACCGCCCGGTTATATGCGGCGGGCAAGATCAGCGAGGAAATCTGGGATGCGCTATGGGCGGAGTGGCAAGACCGACGGAATCAGGTGCGACGCACGCTCGAAACACTGACGGTCAGTCATCAAGTGCATGTTGATAATTTGGAAATGGCGCTTCAAATTATCGCGCGGATTGGAACGCTGTATAATGGCTTGGAGCGTAAGGATCAGAAAGAACTCTTGCGCCAAGTTGTCAGTCGGGTCGTTGTGAATGATGAAGGAAATGTATCGCTTGAATTGAGAACTCCCTTTGCCTATCTGTGTGACTTGACCGATGAAATTCGCACGGTCAAAAAGCAGAGCAAGGGAGGAAAAGCGGAAAAGAAAAACGGCAGACCTGAGTCTGCCGTTTCACCCGGAGCATGTTCGAGTCAGCTCCAATCGTGCGGGAAGGACAGGATTCGAACCTGCGGTCGAGGGTTACCCCCCGACAACCGCTTAGCAGGCGGCCCCATTCGTCCACTCTGGCACCTTCCCTGGCTGTGATACTGTATATTCTGGCGGAGGGAGTGGGATTCGAACCCACGGTGCCGGAGAACCGACACGGTGGTTTTCAAGACCACTGCCATAAACCGCTCGGCCATCCCTCCAAATATACAGGGACGCGAAAACTATAGCATACGCAGGGATCGTGGTCAAGCCTCCGCCGTTCCGCCTATCCGCCTCATGCACTCTGCGCACATCCTGGCGGTGGGACGCTATAATAGAGTTCTGAAGAGTAGCCGAGAGAACGTAGCATGGACATATTGGGGTCTGCCGCTGCGGTTGGCGTGATCGGCGTCGTGATCTTCGCTGCCTATCGCGCGAACTGGGCGCTGGCGGCAGGACGTCGTGAGGACCGCCTGCTCACGCGCCTTCTCTTGATCATCCTGCTGGCTAGCCTGTTATATGCCGGCATGGTAGTCGCCTCCGTCGTCTCAGAGCTTGATGGCAGGGTCCTCAATGACATCACCCTGATCGCTTACAGCTCCGCCGCCGTAGTCTGTTTTGTGGGGGGCTGGGCTTTGCTGCGTTCGACGGCGGCGGCGAGGCAGCTTAAGGCGATCCTTCCGTCCGATGCGGGCTTTCTGCCGGATTCCCAGGTCCACGTCACCGCGGCTGTGCTGGTTTTGGCATATACCAGCACGGTCTTTGGCGGCTTCGTTGCCGGCGGCGGCATCAGCGGACTGGCGGATTCACTATCGAACACCGACGTCTCTCTGGGAGATCAGCTTGCTGCATTGATGCTCTGGTTGATGGCGGCTATCGTCGGCGTTGGCGTGGGACTGCGCCGCAGCTTCAGGATGGCGATTGATCGCCTGGGGCTGCGCCTGCCGACGCTTTCCGACTTCGCGAACGGCGCCGGTATCGGCTTGCTGATGGTCATGTTTTCGCTGATTTCTACGGCGACATGGATGGGTCTCGTCTCGCCGGAGCAGTTCCAGGCACAGACCGAAGCGTCTGCTCAGCTGGCGGAGTCGTTTGGGTCGTTGAGCGACATTATTATGCTGAACCTGCTGATCGCGCTCGGCGAGGAAGTCTTTTTTCGGGGGGCGCTTCTGCCGATTTTCGGAAACCTGCCGACCAGCATCTTTTTCGTGATTCTGCATACGCAGTATACGCTGACGCCGGCGGTACTTCAGATCCTCATCGTCTCGCTGACTTTCGGATGGCTTCGCAAGAGTCAGAACACGACCACAGCGCTGATCGCTCATTTTGTCTACAACGGTGTCTTGCTGTCTTTGGGACTGCTTCAGGTGCAGGCTTGATGCGAGCGTTCTGGGTTTTGCTCACGCTCTGTTTCGGCATGATCGCCTCGGCGGCGGGTCAGTCGGATTCTGACCTCATCCTGGGGACAGGATCGGATATTCTGTTTCCCCAAGGCGTGCGGATTGGGGTTGGAGTAGCTGCCACCGCTGCGGACATTGCTCAGGCACAGTTGATCATCACCGTGCAGGATCAGCCTGCGCGGACCATTGAGGTTGAAGTCGCCAGCGCTGCGCTGGTTTACACCGAACCGGAGGCGCGTCTGCGCACAATCTGGACCTTCGCCGATGACAGCGCGCCGACTTGGGGCGATCTGGTGGGATATCGCTGGGAGATTCGCCTGGTGAATGGAGTCGAAGCCAGTGCTGAAGGTGAGTTCCTGTTCTCAGACCCGCGCCAGGAGTGGGAAACCGTCAGCGATGCAGAGGGACGCTTTCAGGTCGTCATGCCGCAGCGCATTCTGCGTTCTGGGGTCAGCATCGACCCGCTCTATGCGCTCATGAGCGCCAACACCGGCACTCGACCTCGCCTCGACTGGATATTGTACCCGCCTGACCTGGCTCCGGGCTGCCAAAGCATGCTTGAGGAGGACGGCGACATTCGGCGGTTCGCCTCGACAGCCGCCAACGATCTTCAGATCGACTGCCAGGCGGATGCTGTCCGGTGGGTGACGCGCGGTTGGTCAGTGCATCAGATTGATGATGTGATGGCGACTGAAGCATTCATCAGCAGGCTGCTGGTGGATGAGTTCTACAGCAGCGCCTGGCGCGAAAAAGCCGTCCCTGAGTGGTTTCGTTTCGCGCTCAGTCAGATCTATTCGCCAGGGTCGGAAGCCGTCCTGCTCTCAGAAGCGCGTCGCACGGCGCGCACGGGCAGCATCCTGACAATGGACGCCATGATCGAAGCCCAGGAGTCGGCTGTCTGGCAAGCGCAGAGCTACGGCATGGTCGCCTGGCTCATCGACCAAATCGGCGTGCTCGGCGTGTTTCGTCTGGCGAACGTGATCGCGGCGGCTGTGGATTTCGCGACAGCGTACGAACAGGCGACCGGACAACCACTGGAAGCGTTGATCCCCAACTACGGGCAGTGGATCTTCTCGCGTGAGGCAGAGATCGCTTTCAGCGTGTCGCCCTATGAGTTGCCAACTGCTGTCCCAACGATGACACTGACGCCCTCTCCAACTCGCTCGCCGACTCCTTCGCTGCCGCCGACCGCCAGTGCCACAGCGACGCCGGAAGTCATCCCCTCGCGCACCAGTGCGCCGACTGCCACCCGGCGTGCTGCGCAGCCACTATCGACGTTGACGGTGACGCCGCGCCCGCCGGGAAGTTTGCAGACGCCGACTCCGGTCCCCATTCCGCGCGCGCCTTCGCTGCTGGACCAACCCAACGTTCGAAGTGTGACGCTGGGCGTACTGGTCCTCCTGCTGGTGACTTTGACCCTGCTTCTGATCCGATCTGGGAGACGGCGATGATCGATATCTATGTGCTCAGCCGCGAAGCGCTGACCGACCTAGTCAAATCATGGGGCGAGCCGGGGTATCGCGCCGATCAGCTCTGGGACTGGCTCTACAACCGGCGTGTCGCCAGTTTTGCCGAGATGACCAGCCTGCCGAAAGGACTTCGGGACAAGCTGGCGGCGGAGACGCGCCTGGGATCCCTGGAGCTTGAAGCAGAACAGATCAGCCGCGATGGCACGGTGAAGCGTCTCTATCGGCTTCCCGACGAGCAGCTCATCGAAGCGGTGCTGATGGAATACGATGACGACCGGCGCACCTCCTGCATTTCGACTCAGGCGGGCTGCGCGATGGGCTGCGTGTTCTGCGCAACCGGTCAGATGGGCTTTGCCCGGCATCTCAGCGCCGACGAGATTTTCGAGCAGGCGGCCTATTTCGCGCGGGACCTGGAGGCGCGTGGCGAACGGCTGAGCAATGTTGTGCTGATGGGCATGGGCGAGCCGTTTCACAATTACGATGCCTCGGTTGCGGCGGTGCGAAGGCTGATGAACGACCTGGGCATTGGCGCTCGTCACATCACCATCAGCACGGTCGGAATTGTGCCGATGATTCGACGCTTCGCCGACGAAGGATTACAGGTCAAACTCGCCGTGAGCCTGCACGCGGCAACTGACAGGGAGCGTTCGGCACTGCTGCCGGTCAATCGGCGTTACCCGTTGAACGAACTGATTGACGCGTGCCGGGACTACAGCGAACGCAGCGGTCGGCGCATGAGCTTCGAGTGGACCTTGATACAGGGGCAGAATGATACGCCGGCGCAAGCTCGCACGCTGGGTGCGCTCCTCAAAGGGGTGCACTGTCACGTCAACGTGATCCCGCTCAACCCGACGCGCGGCTATGACGGTGACCCGTCTACCACTGACCGGATCACCAGCTTCATTGGCATCCTGAAGGAATATGGCGTCCCGGCGACCGTGCGCATTCGCCGAGGGATCGACATCGACGCCGGTTGTGGTCAGCTCAAGTCCGAAGCGCTGCGTCGTCGGCGCAGTACTGTGGAGGACACGTCGTCAGGTTAACGGGGTGGCGTGATGATCCGACCCTGCATTTCGGCAGGAATGGGCAGTCCGAATTTTTCGAGCAGGGTAGGGGCAATGTCCATCAGTTGATGGTCAGCAACCGGACCACCGCCTGGATGCAGCGGATCGTACAGGATGAACATCCCATCTTCGGCGTGATTGGCGTCGTCCGGTCCGGTGTCATTTTCGAATGTGAAATGTCGCCCATGCCCCATACTGCCGACCGCGCGCCAGTGAAGGTCGCCGAAATAAACGATCAGGTCAGGCGCGATGTTATTCACCTGCTGATAGATCGCCTGCGGTTTGAAGACCGAGGTACTGAGTGTCTCACCCTCTGGACCGGGGATGGCGCGGAGTGCCGCAGAGAGCAGATCGCGCGTCATTTCGTAGTGCTCAGCGGGGATCATGCCGGCGGGTTCGCGCCCGCGCACATTCAGGAAGATCCGCCCGTAGTAGCCGCCGCTTGCCCAGGCGCGGGTATGCTCCCAGTCGATAACGCAGTCTTCGATGCGGGTGATCTGCCCGTCGGCAGGGGGTGTGCGCAGCGCCAGCCAGCCATTTCGCCACAGCCATTCGTTGACGCAGATGCCGCCATCCATGCGTTTGACACCGTGATCGCTCACCACCAGCACGACGGTCTCGTCGCCCGCCAGCGTCAGCAGCTCGGAAATCAGCGTATCCATCGACCGGTAGTAGTCGCGAATGGCATTGCGGAAGGGACTCTTCGGTTCGTGAAGTCGATGCTGGGGATCATGGAAGCGCCAGAATCCATGATGCATGCGGTCCGTGCCGATGTTCATGAACATGAAGAAATCCCAGGGCTTGCTGCGTATCAGATGCCTGACGACGCTTGTCTGGCGCGTTGTCATCTCCTGGACGGCATTCAAAAGGCTGGCTTTATCAGGGGTGCGGAATTCGCGCACGTCGAAGCGATAGTCCGGGGCGACGTTAAGGACTTCGCCTTTCAGGAGAGGAGGGAAGGTGAAGGTCGTCTCGATCCCTGGGGTCATGAAGTCGCTGACAAGATGCCCCAGGAGAGGGCGAACCGGGTACGTTTGCGGCGCGCCAACGACGACCGACTGCCTACCGGCAGCGCTGAGGATATCCCAGATGCGCGGCATGCGGATGACACTGCTGTCTGCGGTGGTCATGCCATCGTAGGAATAGTCGCGCCGGTTGCGGAAACCGTAACAGCCGAGGACGCCCGGATCGCGACTGCTCATCATGCTTGCCCACGCCGGAACGGTGATGCACGGAATCGACGAACGCAGTCTCCCCCAGACCCCGCCCTGAATGAGCCGCTGCAAGGTGGGAAGATCACCGCGCAGGTGATCGAAAATGAGTTCCGGGCTGGCACAGTCCAGTCCAATGACCAGCACGCGCCGAGCACGCCGCCGTCGCATAAGAAACATCAGTAGATGCGCGATCCTAACAGACTGGCTGCAAGCTCTACTGCGAGCTTGCCCGTAGCATTGCCCAGATCGAGGATGGGATTGACTTCTACGATGTCCAGCGCGCGGACGCGCCCATCGTCTGCCAGCATTTCCATGAGAAGGTGCGCTTCACGATAAGTCAGCCCGCCGGCGACCGGCGTGCCAACCCCGGGGGCGACGCTGGGGTCAAGTGCGTCCATATCCAGGCTGACGTGAATACAATCGACGTTGCCGAGGGCATTCAGCGCAGCATGCACGACGTTCGCCATGCCAACCTCATCTATCTCGCGCATCGTCAGCGCTTTCAGATGATGCCGCGACATCGCCTTTTTCTCTTCCGGGTCAAGGTCGCGCACGCCGATGTAAACGATCTGCTCTGGGGAAAGCAGCTTGCTGCCGAACCGCAGCGGCGGAGGGCATAATCCCATGAGCGACGCGACAACCATGCCGTGAACGTTGCCCGACGGCGTGGTCATGGGCGTGTTGAAATCGCCATGCGCATCGATCCACAGCACCCCGACGCTCTCGCCCCGTCCCAGCGATCCGGCCACTGTTCCCATCGATATGCTATGGTCGCCACCGAGGAAGATGGCGAACTCGCCGCGACGAACGGTTTCGCACATGCATTCGTACGCCTGGCTGCCGACCTGGCTGATCGCCGCGGCGTTGTAGGCGCGGGCATCGCCTGCTTCGTCTTCGATCTGCTCAGAGATAGGAACCGTCAGGTTGCCGCTGTCGATGACGTTGTAGCCGATCTTTCGTAGACGGGAGTCCAGCCCTGCGTAGCGCAGCGCGGAAGGTCCCATATCAACACCACGACGCCGCTGTCCCAGGTCCATCGGCACGCCAAAGACGCGGACATCACAAGACCGTGTGTCGTTCACGAGGGCTCCACCCTGTTGATGCGATTACCAATACCCACCAGGAAGATGCTGAACAGATACAGAGTCAGCAGTGGACCCATGACGAGGAACATGTTGACCGGGTCGATAGTTGGGGTGATGAACGCCGCTGCGACCGCCGACCCGACGATGGCAATACGCCAGTTCCTGACGAGCGTGTTCGCCTGCACCAGTCCCATTAGCGCGAGCACGAAGAAGATCAGCGGAGTCTCGAACGCCACACCCATCCAGAAGATCAGCGCGGTGATGAATCCCAGGTAGCCGTCGGCTGTCCACTGCGCGACGAAGATATCCGACTGGAAGCCCACCAGAAAGTCCAGGGCGGGCGGGATGAGGATGAACCAGGCGAAGAGCGCGCCAACGATGAATAGCCCGGTGATCGCCGGCAAAGCGCGGAAGAGGATGCGTTTCTCTTTCGGCGTCAGACCGGGCAGGACGAACATCATCACCTGATAGGTGGTGATAGGGATCGACAGAATCGCGCCGATCATCAGCGCCACGCGAAAATAGGAGATCACTGGATTCGTCGGGTCGAGCGCCTGGAAGCGGTCGCCGTATGGTTCTTTGAGATAGGCGAGCATCGGACTCGCCAGCGGAAAGCCGACGACCACTCCCGCGGCTAGACCTAATGCCGCTTTGGTGAGCCGCTGACGCAGTTCGTCCAGATGTTCGAGCAGCGACATGTGCAGCTCGTCGTCAGCGCCCGCCGGGTTTTCGACGATTGGGTTTGCCGCACTTCCATTCGATGGACGGGGACGCCGCAGACGGGGTCTAGGTATCCTCATGTCTCACTTCGTCCTCGGCTTCCTGAGAGTCGTCCTGATGGAGGGACTCGACGAGAGCATCGTCCAAGGCGATGGAACGCAGCACACCGTTGATGAAGCTGGGCGCACCTTCGGCGGCGAAATCCTTTGCCAGTTCGACCGCCTCGTCAATTGCCACGCCTACCGGTGTTGCGCGCCACACGGCAAACTCATACAGGGCAAGGCGCAGGATGTTGCGGTCGATCACTGCCAGCAAGTCGATGGGGAATTCCTCGGCACGCTGTTCTACCACGTGGTCAAGTTGTGCGCGGAATGCATGGACGCCGCGCACAAGGGTTTGCGCCATGCGCGCGGCGCGAGGCGGCGGTTCCTGCATTCGCAGATGGCGCGCCAGCACTTCCAGCGGGTTGTGTCCAGCGATGTCAAACTCATACAGGGTTTGCAGCGCGATCTGTCGGGCAATCGTGCTGTCGCTGGCATAACGGGGTTCAGGATCTGTGGTGCTGTCGTTAGGGTTGGGCGTATCGTTCACGAATGGCGCGGTTTTCTCTTGAGTTCTTCGCCTGAAGGATCACCTCAAGTGTACTTCAGAGACGGCGTTTTGCCTAATGTGAACTGCACTTCACTGCCGAGTTCTCGGCGGCGTGGTAAGATTACGCTCTGTTGGGTATGCTGACGACAATTCATGGAGGCGGTTCGTGGAGATCGATTTCCAGGAAATCCTGCGGATCATCGGTCCGGGCACAGGTCGAGACATCATCTGGAGCATTTTCCTCTACATCATTTTCTTCTTCGGACTCATCACGCTTTTATCCATTCCCGACAAAAACATGATACCGACATTGCTGATGGCGGGCGTCCTGCTGTTTGCAACCCTCGCCAAACTCAGCCTGGGGACCAAACCGCCCATCCTTGAACGGAAGGAGTTCGGCATGATGGTCATCAACGTCGGAATGTTCGTCTTTCCACTGATCGCCGCCGGGCTAACGCGCGCCAGAAAGAACCGTACAGGCGCGCCGGCGATCCTCACTGCGGTACTCGCCGGGACGTACTTCTTCCTCTTCTGGTTGATCGAGCAGCGGGTCTAGGCAGCGGGTCCGCCGAGTATTGCGCCGACTCCGTTGGATCATGATGGAGTCGGCGCGCGTTCACCCTCAATCCAGATCGTCGAGCCATCGGTGTAGACATGAATCGTGCCGACCTGGTCGGTTCGATAGACCTGCGGAAAGCCGGTCATTGCGTCCAGGGCAGGGGATCGGGACCGACGCAGCGTATCATTCTGCGCTACGGCGATGCTCGGGCTGACCGCTGTTGCGAATCCCTCCACCAGGACACTGCTTGCCCCACGCGGGATTTGCAGGATGCTGGCGAAACTCAGCGTTCCGCCAGTCATCAGTGCGCGCTGCCCTTCGATGCTCAATTCACCTGTGAACAGCACATTCACGCCTCGATAACGGGCTTCGAGGACGAGCGCCTGCGCATCGTATGCGGCGTCGCTGCTGACGGTGTCGATCGGCTGACTGGCGGCGCTGACCACCCGCATAGCCACTCCGTCAGCGGTCTGAAAGACTTCGCCAGGTATCGCCTGCCTTTTTAGCCAAAGATCCAGGCGCTCCTCAAGCGGCTGCAGGGCGTCGTCTCCGCCGATGTCTCCGTTCAGGATGGTCAGTTCTGGCTGGTACCGCTCGTAGAAGGCAGGAAGGGCAGAAATCAGCGCGGAATCGGGCTGCGTGATGAACTGAAGCTCAATCGACCGGTCGTAGAACGGCAGCCGATCTCCGACTGCTGTGAGCAGCCGCGAAGGGTAAGCCCCACCGTCGATCAGGATGTGTGCCCCTTGCGGGGTCTGAATCAGGACAGTCGAACTGGCAAAATCGAAGAACCACAGGTGCAGCAGCCCATCGGGACGGCTGACCCAGACGAGTACCGCCAGCGTGAAGAGCAATCCGCTCGCGATGAGTACCCCGTAGACTGCTCTTCGAAAAGGTGATTTCTGTTTCACGGCTTCGATCCATTCGGGGCGTACCACGCGCACGATGGCGACGGTAATGATGACTGCAAACGCACCAGCGATCCAGCCTGGCGCGGGATAGACAGTGTGGTCTGGGAGTTGCGCAAAGAGACGCACGATACCCGTTGTCCAGGCGAGGGGAAGCATGACGAGCCAGAAAGGGAGCGCCGCCAGCACCGGGATGAACGCCGCGAACAGCAGCCCTAACCCGCCGAAGAGCATCACGGCGGGCTGTACCGGGACGATAAGCGCATTGACGATCAATACCGCCGGCGAAAGCCGACCGAAGTGCAGCGCTGATAGGGGAAGGGTGAACATCAGCGCTGCCAGACCTACCGCGACGGACTCGCGCAGCAGGGCGGAGACAGGTTTGAGTGGACGGGGAAGCCCACTGAAGAGGCGGTCGTGGAAGGCGGCGAACGGTCTGGCGAACAGCGCCAATCCCAGCACGGCGAAGACGCTGAGCTGAAAACCGACGTCCCACAAGATCAGCGGATCAAGCGCTGAAAGAACCAGCACGGCGAATGCCAGCGATGCAGGCTGGTAGGTTTTGCGGCGCAGCGCTTCGGCGACAAAGACCAGGCTGGTCATGAATGCGGCGCGCATGACGCCGGGACTCGCCCCAACGAACAGCGCATATACGATGATCACTGTGACGCTGATCGCCGCTCGAAGCCCCACCTTGATGCGGACACGATGCAGAAGACGGCTCACAAAACCGCCAAGGATCGCCATGTTGAAACCGCTGATGGCGATCACATGGGCTGCGCCGGTCTCGGCGAAAGAGTCACGTACTTCTGGCGACAGACCCTTGTCATCTCCGAGGAGGATGCCTGTCAGCAGACTGGCATAGGGTTCGGGAAGGTGTTGGACGACCGCGATTTCAGCGCCTTGCTTGTAGGCGATGAGGTTGGCTCGAAAACTCCACCCTGTTGGCTGTGCCAGAAGAGTGACCTGGGCGCGGGGCATCAGGCTGAAGATGTCGGCGCGGGCGAGATAGTCTGAATAAGAGAAAAGGTCTCCCGATGAAGGCGTTTCCAGAACGCCAGCGGCGCGGATGCGGCTGCCGAATTCGCCGTCGAAATGGCGAGGCGCGATCACCAGAACCATCCCGTTGATCGATTGCGTCTCGCCTCGTCGCGAAACAGTATCGACTGCCAATCTCAGCTGTACCCCTGAGTCTCGCTGATCAGGTTCGGCAGCGATCACGCCTTCCAGGCTGACGAATCCGGAATCGTTGAATGCCGCTATCGCGCTGAAAGTGGGTTGAATCGAAAAACGCAGGATGCCCAACGTCGCGGCGCACATGACGACCAGCTCAAACCTGCGCAGCAGCAGAGCCAGAATTGCTGCCAGGACGGCAGCGGCGATCCACAGAGAGAAGGCGCTAAGAGGGTCACTGGCGGCGTAGAGGACGCCGCCCACCCAGGCAAGTGTCAGAAAGACGAGGCGCAAGCGGCATCACCTGCCTTTGCGCTGTGGAGCTTCTACTCGTTCGCCGGCTTCTGTGCGCTGACCTCGACGAGCTGAGGCTGTTGTACTGGCATCGTGGCTGCTGGCGTCGTCCCACGAGAGCCGGAAGGCGTCGGTTTCTTGTTGACCTCGGAAATGCCGTTGCGCACGATGGTCAGAAGCTTGACGAGCTGCTGCTCCAACCCTCCCAGCGAATCGAGGACGTAACCGTCGGCGTCGCCCGTGATGACCTCTGATTCCTGGCGCGCAGCTTCGATGATGTTGGCTGCCCGACTCTGTGCCGCTTGCACCAGAGCTTCACGATCCACCAGCAGATCGCCGCGCTCCCGTGCCAGCTGCACGACGCGCGCCGCTTCTTCATTC
>JAEURA010000033.1 GCA_016789005.1 Anaerolineae bacterium | reverse complement strand
ACTTTGCGGCTGACCTTCGACCGCGACAGGCAGCCTTCCGTACTTCTTCTTGATCGCCTCGCGAACGCTTTCAGCAACCGCGCGAATCTGACGATCGCTTCCTGCTGTACAGATGACGAAGAAATCGGAAATGATCACGTCGGGGCGCAGGTCGAGCAGGACGATGTTTTCGGCTTTTTTGTCTTCTACTGCATCGACAATATCGCGGGCAAATGCAAGCGAGTCCAGTTTTCTACTCCTGTCGAACTGTCCATGAAGGGTCTGATCTCATTGTATCATAAGGTATTTCTGGATCAATTTCGCCACATCATGCCCGGTATAGCCAGGAAATGTCATCACTTATGAGCGAACAAGTTCGGTTTGTGACCTCAGAGCCTGGCAAAAGGCTCGACCAGATCGTCACCGAATTCCTGGGAGAGCGCCTCAGCCGCAGTCAGGTGCAGCAGGTGATTCGCGACGGCGGTGTCACGGTCAACGGCATCGTGCTGAAACCTGGCATTAAGCTGCGCGGCGGAGAAGAGATCTCGGTCACCCTACCCGATCCACCCCAGAGCGATCTGGTCATCGCGCAGGCGATACCCCTGAAGGTGGTCTATGAAGACGACGATCTGGCGGTCATCGACAAACCCGCTGGACTGGTCGTGCATCCTGGCGCGGGCAATCGACAGGGGACGCTGGTCAATGCCCTCCTGGCACGTTATCCCGAAATCGCGCAGATGAACTACGCTCCGGAACGCCGAGGAATCGTCCATCGCCTGGACAAAGACACCAGCGGCTTGCTCGTCGTCGCCCGGCGCGGGCAGATATTGCAGCGCCTTGCAGGGCAGTTCCAGAAACGCACCGTCGAAAAACGCTACCTTGCGCTGGTGGAAAAGGCTCCGCCCACCTCTATCGGTCGGATCACCGCACCGATTGCCCGCGACCCGGCGAACCGTCAGAAGATGACCGTGCTGCGGAGCGGGCGACCGGCGGAGACCGAATACCGCTGCCTCGAATGGTTCTCTGATGGCAAGGTCCTGATCGAAGTGCACCTGCTCACGGGGCGCACCCATCAGATTCGCGTCCACATGGCGTTCATCGACTGCCCCATCGTCGGCGACACGGTTTACGGCAGACGCCAGCGCAGCGCACCGATTCAGCGGCAGTTTCTCCATGCCAGCAAGCTGTGTTTTGACCACCCCCGCACGCGCGAAAGACTGTGTTTTGAATCGCCTCTTTCGTTGGAATTGGAACAAGTGGTCGATTTCCTGCGCAAAAAGCCTCGTTGAAAGTGGCTTAATCGGGTAAAATAGGAAACGCTCATACGTGTATCCGCATCTACTAGGGACGATCCATGCGTGAAGTCACGGTCGCAGTGGCGCAATTGAAACCGCGCCTTGGGGAAATCGAAGACAATCTGGTCAAGATGTCCGAGATGATCACCACAATCGCCTCGCAGCAGCGAGTCGACCTCATCGTTTTCCCGGAATTAATCACCAGCGGCTATGAGCTGGGGGTGCGCTTCACCGAAATGGCGCAGCGCGTGCCCGGTCCAGCCGTCAACCTGATTTCGCAGCGTGCCAACGAATACGGCGTCTACGTAGCCTTCGGCATGGTGGTCAAGGAGCGGGTGGAAAGCGTCCTTTACAATTCGGCGATTCTGCTGGGTCCTGAAGGGGATCTCGTGGAGGTTTACAACAAGGTACACCTGCGCGGCGAGGAGCGCATGGCGTTCCGTGAAGGCTTCAAGATGCCGGTGGTCGAAACGGAAATGGGCACCATCGGTCTCATGATCGGCTATGATCTGGCGTTCCCCGAAGTGGCGCGGAGCCTGGTGCTCGATGGCGCTGAGATCGTCTGCGTGCTCGCCAACTGGGAAGCGTCAGCCGTCGATGAATGGAAGACCTTCCTCCGGTCGCGCGCTTACGAAAACGCCGTCTTCATGGTGGGCGCAAACCGCGTCGGCGAGGATGTGACGCTGACTTTCGGCGGCGAAAGCATGATCGTGGGTCCGCGCGGGCAGATCTATGCGACGTTAGCGGGTGAGACGGACGAAAAGACCGGTGCGCCGCTGGAAGGGTTTGCTGTTGCGCGTATCGATATCGATGAAGTGCGCCGCAGCCGCGAAGAACACCAGCTCATCCAGAATCGCCAGCCCACCGTCTACAAGACTATCGTTCGCCGTTACTGATCCTCGGTAGAACGTCTTTGCCACGACGCTATGAAACGCGACACCGCGCCGGCGATCAGCATCCTGCTTCTCTTCGTTGCCGTCCTGCTGATCCTCGGCGCGGCGCTGTTCCTGTTCGCCGCGCGCCCTCCTGCTGCCAGCATTCAGGTCCTCACCCCTGCGCCTTCCGCAACCCCTGCGCCAACTGCTTCGCCTGCGCCCATCCTGGTCTATGTGACCGGGGCGGTCGCACACCCGAACGCGGTCTATACGCTGCCATACGGCAGCCGGGTGCAGGACGCTTTGACGGCAGCCGGTGGGACGCTGCCCAACGCCGATCTGTCGCGCCTGAACCTCGCCGCTGTCGTACACGATGGCGATCAAATCCATCTCTACGAACTTCCTTCGCCGACGCACACGCGGATACCCACCCTTCCAGGGACGACACCCTCACCGGTTTCAACGGTTTTTGTCCCGGCAGCCTCGACAGAGATCCCGCTGGCGACATCGAACGCTGTCCACATCGTGCGCATCAATTCGGCGACGTACGAGGAGCTGCTGACACTGCCCGGCATTGGTCCGGTGCTGGCGGAGCGCATCATCGAATACCGTACGGCAAGAGGGCGCATCTCTTTCCCCGATGCCCTTATGAACGTGCGCGGCATCGGTCCGGCGCTGGTCGAAAGCCTGCTGGATTACATCAGTTTCGAATGATCTCCGCCTTCGCGCGCGAAGACGCCCGCAAAGCGTTCACGGATCAGGAGTTCAAATCGGCAAACGGATCCTCATTCTCCAAGCCCAGCACCCCGCTCATCAGCACCGCGCCTTCGTTGCGGTGCGGCAGCTTGTTCAGGTAGCGTTCAGTGATTGCGACGTTCTTGTGACGGAGGAGGCGGCTGATCTTCTCGATGGGAACGCCGGAGTCATTGAGCGCGCCGGCGACCGAACGGCGCAGATCGTGCGGTGCGACATGAGGGAGCTGAGCGTGGAGCGCCGCTTCGCCGACGATCATCCAGATTCCGTCAGGAGTTAGCCCGGAACGGCTGATCCGTCCGCCTTTCCAGAGTCGCCGGGTGATGGGGCTGTTCGCTGTCCCCAGGGTGTTGCCGGCAATCAGAGCGTTTCGCCACCGGGTGAGCGCGTTGACCACCGCACGCGGCACATCGATGGTAGCGACGCGCCGTCCCTTTCCGTGAACGCGCAGCACGACTCGCTCGTTCTGGACGCTCAGATCATCCCAGCGTGCAGAGGCGAGTTCTTCGCGTCGCAGCGCCATCGTGCAGAGCATGGTCGTCACGACCATGTTGCGCAGGCTTTGATTCTCAGAAGTGGCGATTGCACGAGATGAGACCATCAATCTGCGCAGTTGATCGACCGAGAGCCATTGACCGGGGCGCTGCCCGTCTTCCGCGCGGGGGATGCGAACGCGGCTCATGGCGGCGTTCGTGTAGTCGTCAATCCATTCCGCCTCCGCCAGCAGCCCGGCAAGCGTCATGACAGCTGCCCTCGCCTGGTTTAGCCCCTGTTTTCCGTGATTGCGCTGGACCAGCATCCCCAACCAGGCGCGCAGTCGTGCCGGACTGAGGTGGCTGCGCAGCAACGTCACCGGAAGGCGTTCCATACGCGCCAGGCGCTGTTCGCCCTGTGTTGGTTGAAGCCCGGCAATATCGACAAGGTACTGATCGACCCATCGATAGTAGGCGCGGTGGGTGTGCTGACTGCTGACTCGCCCCGGCAGCGCTGCGACCAGGTTGAAGATCGCACCCTGCGGAACGGAGATGATGCCCTCAGAAGACCTCTGTATAGATTTCAGCATTGTTTGTGTCTGCTTACAGCTGCACCGCTGATACATGGTAGGACGGATTGTACGAGTATAATTGAGCTAAATCATTGCGGCGAGGCCGGCGCGAATGCCCACATGGATTCTCAGGTTTGGAACACAGCACTCGAACGATTGAGCGACGCAGTCGGGCAGATTTCGGAAGAATCGCTGCGTGCGTCGATGGCGGCGCAGATTGACGCGCTGCGACGCGAGCTTGTCGCTTCCGAGGAGATTGAGGCATCGCTGTATCGTGAGATCGAACGGCAGGCACAGGAACTGGTACTGCTGGAGGTGGCGCGCGGCGCGCTGGCGCGCCAGCGTGACGTGCGCGAAGTTATCAGAACCATCGTCGAAAGCACCGCCGAGAGTTTTGGCTACGTCCTGGTCAGCCTCTATCTCATCGAAGGGGAAAGCCTTATCCTTCAGCATCAGGTCGGCTACGATCAGGTGATTGAGCGGATTCCGATTTCGGGAGGCGTTTCGGGACGAGTGGTTCGCTCAGGACAGCCCATCCTTCTGGAGGATGTTCACACCGATGTCGACTTTCTCGGAGCGGTTCCAGGCATCGTCTCGGAAATTTGCGTGCCGCTGCATGATGAAGGCAAGGTCGTCGGCATCCTGAATGTCGAAACCTTCGCGCCGCAGCGCCTGACGGATCAGGATCTCCGATTGCTCGTTGCTTTGAGCGAACACGTCAGCCTGGCGATTCAGCGGGCGCGGCTGTTCTCCACGATCCAGCAGAGCCACGAGGCGTATCAGACGCTCGTAGACAGCATTGGCGAGGTGATCTACCAGACCCGCCTGGATGGTACGCTCTCCTTTTTGAACCCTGCCTGGAAGCGAATCACGGGGTTTGATGTCGAAGAAAGCCTCGGAAAATCGGTCATTGTTTTCAGCCACCCCGATGACGCCGACCGGGTTTTTCGCAACCGCCGGCTGATGGTGAGTCGCCAGCGCGACTCTGTGATGTATCACGCGCGCCTGCGAACGAAGAGCGGATCGTTCGTCTGGGTGGAGATCAACGCTCACGCGATTTTCGATGAGCGTGGCGCGCTGGTGGGGACCGCGGGCACGCTGACCGACATCAGCGACAGGCGACACGCAGAAGAACGTGCGCAGAATCAGCTGATGTTCGCCGATACCCTGCGCGACCTCGCCGCGTCGTTCACGGACATCGTAGAGATGCCGGCGGTTCTGGAGCAGGTCGCCGCTCATGTGGCGCAGGTCGCGCCCTTCGATGCCGGCTGCATTCTGATGATCGGGGATGAACAGTTTCGTGCAGTGTGGGGCAGCGGCTATGCGGAACGTGGCTTTGGCGGCTGGCACGCCGCCTTCGAAGTCATGCTATCGGGGCTGTCACAGCACGAGGAAGTGGCGCGATGGGGAAAGCCGGTCATCCTGTCCGGTTTGGCGCAGTACCCGGATGTCATGGGCAGCGCGACGCTGAGCTGGGTTCAGAGTCGGCTGTACGTGCCGATCCGCACCCGTCGCGTCGCCCTGGGCATGATCGTCCTGGACAGTTCACTTGCCAACGCCTTTTCGGCAGTTGAAGCGGAGCGCGTCCTGGCGATTGCTGATCTGGCGAGCGCGGTGATAGGCAGCCTGATCGACCGCCAGAGGCGTCTCCAGATCGAGAAGGATCTGCGTCAGGCGCTTGAACGGGAGCGGGTGTTGGCAGAAGTGCGCTCACAGGTTGGCGTGACGATCTCCCACGAGTTCAGAACCCCGCTGGCGGTGATACAGTCGTCGGCAGAGATGCTGGAACGATACGAAGGCAGACTGGAGAGCGGACGGCGGGCGGAACTGTTCAGCAATATTCTCCGCCAGATCGGCTACATGGCGCAGATGATCGAAAACATCATGCTGATCAGCCAGGCGGATACATCTGGACTCGCCGCGAAGCCGCGCACGCTCGATTTGGTCGAATTCTGTGAGACAGTCGCACAGGATATGCAGCGGCTGGCAGGGGAACACCACACTATCGTCTTCAGCCATCGCGGATCGCTCGAATGGGCGCGGCTGGACCCCTATCTTCTGCGCAGGATTCTGGTCAACCTGCTGGGCAACGCCATCAAGTACTCGCCGCGCGCAGGGACGGTGCTTTTTGACCTTGCCGCAGAGGACGATAGGGTGGTCATCACCGTGAGCGATCAGGGTATCGGCATACCGCCCGAAGACATAGAGGTTATCTTCGAAACTTTCCGTCGCGCCAGCAATGCCGGGATGATTCCGGGGTCCGGCGTAGGATTGGCGCTGGTCAGGCGGGCGGTCGAACTGCACGGGGGGATCATCTCCGTCACCAGCCGGCTGGGCGAAGGGACAACCTTCACGATCAGAATGCCGCTTCGCATCTGATCAGAACCAGGGCAAAACAAGAAAGGCGAAACCACGCAGTTTCGCCTCCCTCGAAAGAAGACAACAATTCTCTGTAGCTTACCGACGCTGATTCAGCGGGACCCACTGCAGGTCCATCGGTCCGACGTAGTCGGCGGTGGGGCGAATCAGACGGTTATCGGTCTGCTGTTCGATGATGTGCGCGGTCCAGCCCGCCATGCGGCTCATGGCGAAGAGCGGGGTGAACATATCGACATCAAGGTTCAGCGTGTACAGGACAATGGCACTGAAATAATCGACATTCGGGTACAGATTGCGCTCGATGAAGTACTGGTCGGCGCGCGCCAGATTCGCCAGCTGGTCGGCAATTTCGAACCACTTGGTGTTGCCCGAAGCTTTGGACAGCGCGGCAGCGCGTTCGCGCAGGACCGCAGCACGCGGGTCGAGCGCCTTATAGACACGGTGTCCAATGCCCATGATACGGCGCTTGCCCGACTTGATATTCTCGTTGAACCAGGGTTCGACGTTGGCAACCTCGGCGATCTCCATGAACATGCGCATGGCTTCTTCGTTGGCGCCGCCGTGCGCCGGTCCCTTGAGCGTACCGATGGCGGCAACGATGGCGCTGTGCATGTCGGCGCCGGTGCTGGTCGTCACGCGCGAGGTGAAGGTGCTGGCATTCATGCTGTGTTCGGTGAGCAGGACCATGTAGGCGTTGATGGCGTCAACGGCTGTTGACTCTGGCTCCGTCCCGGTCAGCATGTACATGAAGTTCTGCGACAGGTTCAGGTCCTTACGGGGGGAGATCGGTTCTAATCCCTGACGGATGCGATACCACGCGGCGGTCAGGGTGGTGACCTGCCCGGTCATGCGCAGCGCCTTGCGCTTCTGTGCTTCGATGCTCGTGTCTTCGCTGTCCGGGTCATAGAACGCCAGCGCCGAAGTCGAGGTCCGCAGCACTGCCATCGGGTTGGCGCTCTTCGGATAGCTTTTCATTTGCTGGAGGACTTCCGCGGGTACGGCGCCCTGGACTGCCAGCGCAGCGCGGAGTTCTTCAAGCTCGGCTGCATTGGGCAAACGCCCGTTCCACAAGAGGTAAACCACCTCTTCGTAGAGGGCGTTGGCTGCCAGGTCTTCGATCTTGTAGCCAGCGTAGATCAGCTTACCTTCAGTGCCGTTGACGAGACTCAGCCGGCTGTCCCCGATGGAAACGCCGTCCAACCCCTTCTTTGCCTGGGTCATTACTACTACTCCTTGTGCTTGAACGCCCAAAAGAACTTCGCAATTGAAGAGAGAAACCGGAGTCGTGCTAGAATTCACAAAAGTACGGGGAGTATAACATCCCAGGCGATGCGCAACAACCGAATTGGCGTGAGATTAAAAAGCTTTAAGGCGCTGAAATCGGCGCTTGCGCAATGTGCCAAACCATGCTAGTTTTATTTCTATGACTCACACTGCTTCGAAACTTTCCGGTGTTTTCGGTGCGAACTGCCCCATGTGCATGTGCGGCGGCATGATGTGTTGTGTCACGAAAACGTCCTCACCGGAACACAAGGCAGAGTAGCAGACCTTTCCAGATTTTTGCAGGTCGAGAGCCAGTTCCGATGAGGAACTGGCTCTTTTTGTTTGGTGCAACGGCTGGAGTGTGCATGAGAGTTATGTTGAGGCGGGACCTAAAGCAGCAGATCATACAACAGCTAGAGGCAGCTCATCCCGATGAAGCTGGCGGATTCCTGCTCGGTTCGCTCCGTGATGATGTCGTCAGCATCGAAGGAGTTGTACCGGTCGAGAACGTTTTTGAGCCGACAGAACGCTACCATCGCTACGCGATGACGCCTGTCGATTGGATGCGCCTGGAAGATGCCGCCGACGCTCGTGGTCTGAGCCTGGTGGGGTACTACCACAGCCATCCGAATTCACCGGCGATTCCATCGCTGTACGACCGGGATCATGCGCTGCCCAACTTTGCCTATCTGATCACCTCGGTGATGCCGGATGGCGCGCGCGAGATGCTGGCGTGGCGCTTGCAGGACGACCGGCAAGCGTTTGCCGCCGATACCCTGTCGGTCGAATAAGCCGACACCCTTATCCTGTTTGGACCGACTGTACTTTTTCGAGGAGACCCACCCATGAGCGCCAACGGACACCAGCACAGCTTCGACACCCTCGCCCTGCATGCCGGCTACAGCCCGGACCCGACCACCAACGCCCGCGCTGTGCCGATCTACCAGACCACGTCATATCAGTTCCGCGATACTGATCACGCGGCGGCGCTGTTTGCGCTGGCGGAACCGGGCAACATCTACACCCGCATCATGAACCCGACCAACGATGTCTTTGAACAGCGCATCGCGGCGCTGGAAGGCGGCATCGGCGCGCTGACCACCTCGTCGGGGCAGTTTGCCGAAACGTTGACTGTGCTGACCCTTGCTGACGCCGGAGACGAGATCATCTCCACCTCGGCGCTCTACGGCGGCACCTATACCCTGTTCTCGCAAAGTCTGCGCCACCTGAACATCAAGACGCACTTCGTCGAAAATGCCGATCCTAGCCGGATTGAGTCGCTGATCAACGATAAGACCCGCCTGATCTACCTGGAAACCATCGGCAACCCGAAGCTGGAAATTCCTGATTTTGAGGCGGTCGTCGCGGTCGCTCGGCAGTACAAGCTTCCTGTCGTGGTCGATAACACCTTTGGGACGCCGTATCTCTTCCAGCCGTTCAAATGGGGCATCAACATCAGTCTGCATTCGACCACCAAGTGGATCGGCGGGCACGGTTTGAGCATCGGCGGCGTGATCGTCGACGGCGGGACCTTCGACTGGAAGGCGAGTGGTCGGCATCGCGGCATCGTTCAGCCGGAAGAGGCATATCACGGCGCGGTCATCGCCGATGTCCTGGGCGCAGCGGCGTTCATCGGGCGGGCGCGCATCGTAGGCTTGCGCGACTTCGGCGGCAGCCAGGCGCCGTTCAACAGTTTCCTCAACATCATCGGCTTGGAGACGCTTTCGCTGCGTATGCAGAAGCACGTTAGCAACGCGCTCGCCGTTGCCCAGTGGTTGAGCGAGCACGGCGCGGTGGCGTGGGTGAATTACCCCGGTCTGCCCAGTCATCCCAGCTATGAGCGCGCCCAGAAGTACATGCCCAAGGGAGCGGGTGCGGTGGTCGGGTTCGGCATCAAGGGCGGCAAGCAGGCGGGGCGGGCGTTCATCGACAACCTGAAGCTGTTCAGCCATCTGGCGAATGTCGGCGACGCGCGCTCACTGGCGATTCACCCGGCGAGCACGACCCACAGCCAGCTCACGGCGGAAGAGCAGGCTTCGACGGGTGTCACGGACGACTACATCCGTCTTGCTGTTGGCATTGAGGACATCGACGACATTCTGTGGGATCTCGATCAGGCGCTGACCGTTTCGCAGGGTGTCACTGTGCATTCCGTATCGTAGCCACCGCCGCGGATGCTGAGCGGGCGAATTCGCCCGTGCAGAACGGCGGACATACGCTAAGATGGGAAAGCGCGGGCGCGTCCCCGCGCTTTCCCTGGCAGTGGGTGGTCGAAAGGTCATTGGAGCGATGACGTTCAACGGAGCAAAACCTCGCCGCAATCAGAACGGCTCGGTTGGGGTGGTGAAGCGGCAGACTGCCCACTTCACCAAACCCCTGCGTCTGCGCTGTGGCAGGACTCTGGAACGCTACACGCTCGCTTATGAGACCTACGGAACGCTCAATGAGGGTGGTTCGAACGTCATCCTGATCTGTCATGCCCTGACCGGCGATTCGCATGTGGCAGGCTACTATACGGATGACCCGGCAGAGAAACCGGGATGGTGGGATGAAGCGGTGGGTCCGGGCAAGATGTTCGATACCAGCCGCTTTTTCGTGATCTGCTCCAACGTCATCGGCGGGTGTCAGGGCAGCACCGGTCCTTCGTCGACCGCCCCTGACGGCAGACCCTATGGGCTGCGTTTTCCAGCGGTGACGGTTCAGGACATGGTGCGGGCGCAGCGCCATCTGCTCGATCATCTCGGCATCGATGCACTTTTCGCGGTCGCCGGGGGCAGCTTGGGCGGCATGCAGGCGCTTCAGTGGGCGGTCGAATATCCCGAAATGGTCGGGCACTGCCTGTTTCTCGCCAGTACGCCGCGCTCGTCGGCGCAGAACGTTGCCTTCAACGAGATCGGACGGCAGGCGATCTATGCCGATCCGCGTTGGAATGACGGCGACTACTACGACGCCGATCCGCCGCAGGGCGGTCTGGCGGTGGCGCGCATGGTGGGTCACATCACCTACATGAGCGAGCATTCGCTGGAGCAGAAGTTCGGGCGGCGTCTCCAAAATCACGACGCCCTGCCGTACCAGTTCGTCGATCCGGAATATGCGGTCGAGAGCTATCTCAAATATCAGGGCGAGAAGTTCATCAAGCGCTTCGACGCCAACAGCTATCTGTACATCACCAAGGCGTGCGACTATTTCGACATTGGCGAAGGCGCGCCCACACTTGCCGACGCGCTGCGCGTCGCCAAAGCCAGATTTCTGGTGGTCAGCTTTTCGAGCGACTGGCTGTACACGCCAGAGCAGGCGCTTGATCTCGTGACGGCGCTGGAAGCTATCGGTCTGGACGTGCGCTACCACCTGATTCATGCCGATTTCGGACACGACTCGTTCCTGGTCGAGGTTGACCTCATGACCAATGTGGTCGGTGGTTACCTCAACCAGATGTGGACGAAAACCACCAGCAACTACCCGGTAGAGTAACATTCGAGGAGACCATAACCCGATGCCCAACATTCGCATTCCGACGCCGCTTCGCGCCTTCACCAGCAATGAGTCTCAGGTGCAGGTCGGCGGCGCGACCGTCGGCGAAGCTCTGTCCAACCTGACCGTTCGCTATCCAGAGCTGCGGCAGCACCTCTACGACGGCGAAACCCTGCGCAGCTTCGTCAACGTTTATCTGGGCGACGAAGACGTTCGCTTCCTGGATGGGTTGGAGACCAACCTGGAGGAGAGCGACAGCCTGCGCATCATTCCCAGCATCGCCGGCGGCGCCGGCTAACCGTTCTCAGAGAGGGAATCATGGCGAACTCTGCCGCGCTTCGCAAAGTCGATCAAACCGGTCTCAAAGTGGGTCAAGCGCTGACCATCGCGCTGCTTCTGCTTGGTTTTATCCTGGACAGCCCGCTCCTGGTCCTCGTCGTGGCGGCGGCGCAGCTTGCCGGCGCGCTCGATCTGCCGCTCGCGCCTTACCGGCTGTTCTACCAGAATGTGGTCAAGCCGAGCGGCATCGCGCGCCCGCGCGTCATCGCCGATAATCCTGAACCGCACCGCTTCGCTATGCTGCTCGGCGCGATCTTCAACGGCATCGGTTTCCTGCTGCTGCTCAGCGGAAGCGGGGCAGGGTGGATCCCCGTTTGGATCGTGATCGCCCTGGCAAACCTCAACTTCTGGCTGAACTTCTGCGCCGGGTGCTGGATGTACTACCAGTTCAACCGCCTGGGCATCCCCGGTTTCACCCAGGCGCGCCTGAGCGCGGATCAGCCATGATCGAACGCCTGCTGATCGCCTTTGCCCTCCTGATAGTAGGATATGCAGTCTATCAGCTGTACGTGCGGGCGCAGCTGGCGCGCCCTGCGCAGGGCGACCCTCTGCTGGCGGGCGTTCCCAACGGTGTACCGATTATCCTGTACTTCACCACGCCGATGTGTATTCCCTGCCGGACTGTGCAGCTTCCGGCGCTGAACCGCCTTCAGCAGGAAGTGCCGGTCTCGGTGGTGCGCGTCGATGCGACCGAACAGCCGGAGGCGGCAGATCGCTGGGGCGTGATCTCCGCCCCGACGACCTTCATCATCGACAGCGCGGGCAAGACCCATGCCGTGAATCACGGCGTTGCTGACTTCGAGAAGCTGAAACGTCAGCTTTCCTCTTTGAGAACCACCGTCCGCTAGACGACGAAAAGGATGAGCATGAAACCGGTAGTTTCCGACCTGGGAAACCTGTCGAACGATGAAATCCGCCGCTACGGGCGGCACCTGATCATGCCGGAGTTCGGCATGGAAGCGCAGCGCCGGCTGAAGGCGTCGAGCGTGCTGATCGTCGGCACTGGTGGGCTGGGCAGCCCGCTGGCGCTCTACCTTGCCGCCGCCGGTGTCGGACGGTTGGGCTTGGTCGATTACGATGTTGTGGATGAAAGCAACCTTCAGCGGCAGATCATTCATGGGCAGAGCACGGTTGGGGTCAGCAAGACCGAAAGCGCTGAGCGCCGCCTGAAGGATCTCAACCCCTTCCTGGAGATCATCCGCTACGATGTGCCGCTGACTTCGGACAACGCGCTGGAAATCATCGCTCCGTACGATCTTGTCATCGACGGGACCGACAACTTTCCGACCCGCTATCTGGTCAACGACGCCTGTGTCAAACTGGGCAAACCCAACGTTTACGGCAGCATTCTGCGCTTCGAGGGACAGCTCAGCGTATTCTATGCCCAGGAAGGTCCCTGCTATCGCTGCATGTTCCCGGAACCGCCGCCGCCCGGTCTAGTGCCGAACTGCGCCGAGGCGGGCGTGCTGGGCGTGCTGCCCGGCACCATCGGGACGATGCAGGCGACTGAAGCCGTCAAGCTGCTGACCGGCATCGGTGACCCGATGATCGGGCGCATGCTGCTCTACGATGCGCTGGAGATGAGCTTCACCACCATCAAGGTGCGCAAGAATCCCAGGTGCCCGGTATGCGGCATCCCAGCGGATCAGGTTGAACTGATCGATTACGAGGAATTCTGCGGCGTCCCGGCGCACGATCACGCGCCCGCCGAAGCGGCTTCGGCTGTCGAAGAGACGTTCGACGCCGATGCCCCTGTGCCGCAGATCACCGCGCTGGCGCTGAAGGCGCGCCTGGATCAAGGGGAGTCCCCGGTGATAATCGACGTGCGCAACCCACCGGAACTGGAGATCGCGGCGCTGGAAAACACGGTACTCATCCCCAAGCCGCAGATCATGATCGCCGTCGATGAAGTGCTGTCCGGGCGCAAGCCCATCGAAGCTACGGTGATCGGGCAGATTCCGCGTGACCGCGAGGTGCTGTTCCTGTGCCGTTCTGGCGTGCGCAGCACCGACGTGATCTATGCCCTGCGCGATCTGGGCTATAACCCGGCGAGTCTGGTCAATGTCGAAGGCGGCATCCTCGCCTGGGCGCGCGAGGTTGATGTCACCATGCCGATGTACTGAGTGAACTATCCGGTCAGGGAAGACCCGCCTGGGCTTCCCTAACCGGGCGGGAAGATCGTTTCCAGCGCTTTACCCACTACCTGCGACCACATTGGAAAATTGTGACCACCGGCATGTTCGAGGTAGCTCACGTCGTAGCCACGCTCGGTGAGCTGGGTGTGCATTCGGCGGTTGCCGTCGAGCAGCCACTCGATCTGTCCGACATCCTGCCAGATCTTCAGCGGCGGGGGCGGGATCAAGGCGATCAAATCATCGATCAGCATGCGTTCGTCGTTCGGAGCAATGTGGAATGCGCCCGACTGGCTGATCACCTGTCCAAAGACCTGTGAAGCACGCAGCCCCGCATAAAGCGCCATCAGCCCACCCATCGACGCGCCCAGTACGCCGTGACAGCCGGGCTGTTCCCCTTCATCCAGCAGATTCAGGTGCTTGCGGGCGAAGGGCAGCAGTTCGTGGACGGCGAAACCCACCGTCGCCTCGTTCTGAAGATACTCGGTGAATCGTCCCTGGTGCGCATTGTGGATCATCGCCAGCGCGATCGGACGGATGCGCCCCTGGGCGATCAGGTTGTCCACGATGATGTTCAGACTGGCGCGGTTCAGATAGTCGGGTCCATCCCAGACGACAACTAACGGCGTCGGAGAATCGACAGGGGGATGGTAGAGATAGAGCAGGCGGTGACTGCCACCGAGCGCGTCACCGAAGATCTGATGCGTGCTGATCTTGCCGCGCTTCACCCCCTTGTCCCGCTGGGTGAGAGCGCTGGGGGCGAAACCGGGCATGGTGAAGGTGTTGTTCATGGCGCTCACGCCGTTGTATTGCAGGCGGGGATTGAGCGGATCGATGACGCGCTCATCGATGTCGCTATCTTCTTCGCCTTCGCGGAAGCGCCGGATGAAGGCATATTCGACGTAGGCGTTGCGCGGCAGCGCCACCGCCGCCGCCCATACGCCTGGTTCGCGCTCTTCCAGGGCGATCGGTCGCTCCGTCCAGTTGGTGAAGTCGCCCACCAGCAGCGGTGGATCATCATCGCCCTGCCAGATGAACACCGCTTGCTCGCCATCGATGATCGGCGTCCCGGCAGTGCGGGCGCGTTCCAGCAAAGAACCGGAAACGGACATCGCGCTTATCCTTGATTCAGTCACGAAGTTGAACTTACCGGGCAAGATTGTACCTGACCGCGCCGGCGGACCCCAGCGCCGAGCGCCGCCGAGGCTCCTGTATAATCGCCGTCCGGGGTCACACGCTTTCGATTGGAGGTTGCAGGGGTGAAGATAATCTGCTTGGGCGACAGCCTGACCTGGGGCGGTTATGGTGGGAGCTATGTCGATGCACTGCGCCGCCTGATGCCAGAGCATACCTTCATCAACGCCGGGGTTGGTGGCAACACCGTGATCAACCTGCTGCGCCGGCTCGATGACGATGTGTTGGCGCAGCACCCGGATGCCGTCCTGGTGATGATCGGCGGCAACGACGCCATCTCTTACAGTCAGCCGAAGACCCGGTCGTACTATCGGCAGGGGCAGGGCATTCCGGAGTCGTTCGTCTCGCCGGACGACTTTCAGGTGGGCTACCGTGACCTGCTGATGCGCCTGCACGCCGCTTACATCGTCGCCTGGATGGTGCTGGAGCCGAACGAGTACAACCCGACGACCGTCGCGGCGCTGAGGGAGTATAACGCGCTTGCCGCCGCCGCTGCCCGTCCGCTCAATATTCCTGTCCTCGATCTGATGGAAGTGCTGCCGTCCGGCGAAGTGCCGGCGCGCCCCGACCTGGATATCGGCACGATCCTGACCATCGGCGCGCGCGAGAAGCGTGGTTGGACGGACTACGACGGCGCGCGTGATGCCGGGGGCTACACCTGGTCGTTCGACGGGCTGCATCCCACCCACGCCGGCGCAGAGCAGATTGCAGAAACGATTGCGCGCTTCATTCGCGAACAGGCAGGATGAAGATGCCATCTTCCATAGCTGAATCTGAGTGCGGCGCTAACTGTGTTCCATCTCATACGCTCCCCGATCACAGACCGCGCTACCGTCGCCATTGCCATCTGAAGGGCGTGGACTGCCAAGGATATCCTCGGGCGGGCAGACGGCATTGTCGCCCGAATCGACTGCGGGGCTTTCCGGCAGGACCATCATTCCAAAACGCTCGCCAGAGAACGGACCAAGCAGTTGCGGGTTCTGACAAAGGTCGTGACTTCCAGAGATCGTGTAGTCGCCGGTCAGCCCACAGTCAATATTCTTGACGTTGAAGGCGAGATTATAGTCGCTCTCCAGCTTGAACTCTCCGCAGCCTTCCTGGTAGAAGAAGAAGGAGATATCTGACGGATCAAAATAGTCGGCATCACCGATCAAGATGCTGTTTCGAACGCGGAGATACTCCAAACCGCTGCACTGAAAACCCTCTCTCGGTCCCGCAGCGATCAATCCATCCCCCTGACCATAAAGCGTAGAGTTGACGAGAGTGATCTGCTCGCCGCCCGTAAAGGCGATCAGCAGAGTGCTGCCAAGCGCCCGGCAATGATCGACCCAATAGGTGAAAGGCTGGTCTTCAAAAAAAGCGCAGTTGCCTACCAGCAGGCTGTTGCTCAGTGTTGTCTGCCCGGCGACTTTGATCTGATTGCCCGCATTACCTTCGGCACGAACTCGGCTGAGCCTTACGCTGCCGCCCTGAGTGTGGTACAGCAGGTCCAAGCCATCGGACGTGTTGTGGAGAAAAGCCGAGTCCTCGATGATCCAGTCCCCGCCTGTTTCAGCCGTTCCCACACCATCCCCATAGCCTCCTGCTTCCTGCCCCCAACAGCCCGCCGGCTCATTCTCGGGCCAGGTTTCGCCGCAGCCATTCCATTCCACGAGCAGGTGTCGGAAGGTGAGGACGCCGGAATTGGAGTCGCCACCATCGTCCCACAGATCGCCATCCCAGCCGACCGAACCATTTCCGGCGATACGCACGTCATCCACCGTCCAATCCGTCAGCCGCCCTGCGTGAATTCCGCCCGCTGCCAGCCCGTGAATGTTAAGATGCGACAGATGTACGTTTGTCGAATCTTCGGCGTGAAGCCCATAAGCTGCCCAATCACCATAAGGCGCTTGGTCGCGTTCGCAGGCAAGCCCGCCTGTGTGATTTTCGACGCATCCGGAGTGATCGGTGACTTCCAGACAGGCGAGTTCGACATTGCTGCCATCGGTCAGATTGATGATGAACCAGGGGCGCCCTGTCCCCCACAATTCCGGCGGCGCTGCGCAGCCGGAATCCCAGCCTTCGCCCAAAATGCGGGTTGGATGATCGGGACCGGGACCGCTGGGAATCGGCGGCATGTGGCAGCCAAAGGAACCTCCCTCATCACACCATTCTGCGCCTGGTGCGCCGTATCCCATGCGGTATTCTCCAGCAGCAATCATGATCGTGTCGCCCCCGGCGATGCGCGAGACGCCTCCCGGCGGCAGCGCCTGGAAAAGATGATTCCAGGCGCATGCTCGCCCGCCCGATGCATCAGGATATGGCGAATTGATGAGACCCGTACACGCATCGACGCTGCCGCCGTCGGGGCGAATGTAATAGACATCTCCGGCGGGTTGGAGCACGATGTTGGTCGAAAGCGTGGGTGGAGTGACCAAAGGAGAAAGTAGGTGTGTCAGCAGGAGCAGGAGAACGCACGCAGAGGATGCGAGAATGTGACGCATCATCTTGACCCTCCAGTCGAATCACTTTCGAAAGAAGTATTACGCTGCCTCAGGAGAACTTACGACTTGCGCTGCCCTTTGAAATACTCCGCTGTGCTGCTGTATGGAGATCGTTGATAAATGCAGTGTACACCCTTTTGACGATGTGATCGCACAGCGGCGCGAAGGTGCAACTTTTCGGCTTCCCTCGCGTAAAGGATAGAGAAGCCCCGCAAGGGGCGGTGACTGGAAAGGATAGGGAGCCATCATGGGCTGTTTTCGCGCGCTGATCTGCATCGTCTTTCCGCCGCTGGCGGTCATCGACCGGGGCTGTGGCACGATTCTGATCGTCTTCCTGCTGACTGTTGCGGGATGGGTGCCCGGCGCTATCGCCGCGCTGGTCATCAACTACATGGCGGTGCAGGAGCAGTCACGGTAAATCGAGCGAAGGCGGGCGGCGAGCTTCGCCGCCTTTCAGAGGATCGACAGCCAGATCACCCCAATCGCCAGCGTGATCACGGTGATGATCGCGCCGGCGCGCAGATACGTTATGAAGTCGAGTTCGACCCCGCGCCGGTCGGCAATTTCGGCGACGATCAGATTCGCGGCTGAGCCGAGCAGGGTGAGATTCCCCGCGAGGGTGGACGCCATCGCCAGCGCCAGCCACATGCGCTGTGGATCGGCGAAACCGGCGATCTCGCCTCGCATCAGCAGCACCGCCGGCACGTTCGAGACCAGGTTGCTGAGGACTGCTGTCGCGCCGCTGAACCCGGCGAGTCCGCCGTTGAGTAGCGGGGCGAGCAGTTCGAAGAAGCGCTCGCTGATCCCCATCGATTCGACCGCACCGGTGACGACGAACAGACCGGCGAAGAAGATCAGCAGATCCCAGTCGAGCGTGAACAGTTTCTGTGGACGCACCCGCGAAATTAGCAGCGCGCCAGCAGCGACCGCCGCCGCCGTCACCGTCGGCAGACCGATCAGGAAAGCGATCATCAGCGCCAGCACGACGCCGACCGACCGGCGCAGCAGCGGCGTATGGGTGAGCGGCGGCGTGAAGTCAAACCCGGCTGTCGAAAGCGAGTCGCGAAACTCCGACCTGAACACCAGCCGGATCACCAGCCAGCAGACCCCCAGCCCCAGCAGCGCCACCGGCGCGAGCTGAAGCAGAAAACTGACATAAGGGATGTCGCTCGCCTGCCCAATGATGATGTTCTGCGGGTTGCCGGTGATCGTCGCCGTCGAGCCGACGTTGGTCGCCGTCGCCAGACCGATCAGGTAGGGGAGAGGCTGACGCTTGAGGCGCAGGGTGATGTCCAGGACGAGCGGGGTCATCATGAGGCAGATGGTGTCGTTGAGGAAGATCGCCGACAGAATGCCCGATGCGAAGATGATGACTGCCAGGAGCAGCCCCGGCGTGCGCGCGATGCCGACGATGCGATAGGTGACGACGGCGAAAAACCCCGATATGCGCAGGTTGTTGTTGATCACCATCATCGCCCCCAGCAGGATGAGCGTCCCCAGGTCGATGGCATCCAGCGCCTGCGATTCGCTCAGCGCGCCGACCGCGACCAACCCGGCTGCGCCGACCAGCGCGATAGAGGCGCGGTTCATGCGCAGACGCGGCACATACCCGACCGCTACTCCGGCGTAGGTGAAAATAATCAGAAATAGAGCGGCGAGTTCAGGCAGTGACGGCATCGTGCTGTTGTCCAGGAGTGTGGATACATCGACCGGAAGTATAAGCATAGCTGAAGGCGCTTGGACAGGATGGAGATTAATCGAATCTGGATTAGATTAGTCCTTTCGTCAGCCAATGCCATGCGTTACAATCGCGGCAACTTTTGCTGTGCGGGGCAGTTGCGCCGCCTTATTGACAAACGAGCATCTTTCAGGAGGAATCCCCTTGTCAGTTGTAGTTTTTACACGGAGTACGCCGGATACGGCGGCGAAAGTCGAAGCCGACGCCAGCGGCGGCGTCTCCTGGGGTGATGCTGCAACCGTCGTCAACCCCTGGGACGAGTATGCGCTGGAAGAAGGTATTCTTCAGGCGAAGGCGGGCGCGGGTAAAGCCGTCGTCGTCGCTATCGGCGGTGAAATGCACAGCGAGGCGCTGAAGCACAGTCTGGCGATGGGGCTGGATGAAGCGGCGCGCGTCGAAGATGCCGGGATCGATCCGACCGACTCGCTCGCTTATGCGACGGCGGCGGCGGCAGTGGTGAAGAAGATCGCTGATGTCGATCTGGTACTGTTCGGCAAGGAGAGCGTCGATGTCGGCTCGGATCAGCACATCGTGCAGACCGCCCGCAAGCTGGGCTGGACGATGCTGAGCTACGTTTCGAAGATCGTCGCCGTCGATTATGCGGCGAAGACGATCAAGGTCGAGCGGATGCTGGAAGAGGGCAGGCAGGTCGTCACCAGCAGGCTCCCGGTGGTGATCAGCGTGATGAAAGACATCAACGAACCACGCTACCCGTCGTTCATCGGCATCCGCAAAGCGTCCAAGGCGGTGATCCCGCTCTGGTCGCTGGGCGATCTGGGCATCGCCGCGCCGCCTCCGCGCACGAAAGTCGCGCGTTACAAGAACCTGCCCGCGCGTGACACCCGCTTCGAACTCATCGAGGGGACGCCGGAGGAACAGGCTAAAGTCCTGGTGGATCGCTTGATCGAGGAGAAGGTGCTGTGAGCGCGGTTATTGCATGGGTGGAAGCCTTCAACGGAAAAGCCATCCCGGCGACCTGGGAGGCGCTTGCCGCCGCCCGGATGCTGGCGGATAAGTTCGCAGTGCCCGTCGTGGCTCTGATCATCGGCGAGGGCGGTGAAGCGCTGGCGGCTGAAGCGGGTCAGTTTGGCGCAGATGAAGTTCTGCTCTGTGCTGATTCTTCTCTGAACAATTATCGCCTGGAAGCCTATGCCGGCGTGCTGACGGCGCTGGTGCAGAGTCATCATCCGCGCGCGGTGGTCGCAGCAGCAACCAGCCGGGGGCGTGAGCTGCTGGCAGCGTCGGCGGCGGATACCGACAGCCCGATGCTGGGCGACGTGCTGAGCCTGAGCGTCGGCGACGGCTGGATCAGCGCCGACCGGGCGGGTTACGCCGGTAAGGTGCTGAGCGAGACCCAGGTGGTCGGCGGCGAGACCCAGTTCGTCACGGTGCGGTCGCGTGCCTTCAAGGCGCTTGATCCGAAGGCAGGGGCAGCGCCGCAGGTTTCCAGCCTTGCGCCGGCGCTCAGCGAAGATCAGATCGTCAGCAAGGTAGAGAGCTTCGAGACGGAAGCCGGCACGGTCAACCTGACCGACGCGGCGGTCATTGTCTCCGGCGGGCGCGGCATGGCGAACAATCCCAAGGATGCCCCGGCGGACGCCGGTGACGCGGCGGTCTGGAAGGCGCGCGATGGTTTCGCCAACGTCCTCCAACCGCTCGCCGATACGCTCGGCGCAGCAGTTGGGGCGAGCCGTGCCGCCGTAGACGCTGGCTACATCCCATATGCCCATCAGGTCGGACAGACAGGTAAAGTGGTCGCGCCCGATCTGTACATCGCTGCCGGCATTTCCGGCGCGATCCAGCATCAGGCGGGTATGCGCACCAGCAAGATCATCGTCGCCATCAACAAGGATAAAGAAGCGCCGATCTTCAAGATGGCGCGCTATGGCTTGGTCGGCGATCTGTACCAGATCATCCCGGCGCTCACCGCCGAAGTCAAGAAGCGCCTCGGTAAATAGCCTCGGCATCATGCCAGGCGACGGGGGCAGCTTGACTCACGGCTGCCCTCTTTTTCTTGCCTTGAAGCAGCCCTCCTAGACGGAATCGCGGGCATACCATCTGCCGATCCTGATATAATGGGTGTACTTTCGTACACCCGTTAGGAACGCAGGATGAATGTTGGCGTCATCTCAGACATTCACGGCGATTTCCAAGCGTTAGTCACGGCTCTCAACCGTCTCGACCATGTTCATAAGGTCGATCAAATCTTATGTGCGGGTGATCTTGTCGGGCGTGGACCGCTCCCCGACGAGGCGGTGACAGTGATTCGCGAACGCAGCATACCCACCGTGCGTGGGAATCACGATGAGCTGAGCTATGCGCTTTCGCCAGAGAATCGCGCTTACCTACGCAATCTGCCGCTGGATTGGCGCGGAAAACTGAACGACAGCAGCGTCTACATGTGTCATGGAAAGCCGGGGAACAACCTGTGGGGGCTTTACCGTGACCATATCTCCGATACGCTGCTCGACATGATGCTGAAATCGCTCAACGTCGAGGTGCTGATCACCGGGCATACTCATGTGCCGCTCTATGCGCGGGTGGCGCACGGCTGTGTGATCAACCCTGGTTCGCTGTACACCTTCAGCAACTCGCGTTCGACTTCGCACAGCTACGGGGTGCTGCATCTTCCCGAAATGACCTTTGAGGTGTTTGACATCCGGGGCGAGATGAAGCACGCGGCGCTGAACGGCAGGCACGAATAGGGCTGGATTCCTTAGCGCCGCCGCGCCCACAGGGTGAACAAGGCGGTGACGACGCCCAGCACCGCGCCCATTCCAATCAGGATCAATCCGTCGGAAAGCGCCGCTTCACCTGCTGAAGGCACTTCGATACGCCCTTCGTCTGCTGCCAGTGTCGAACGGTCGTCGGCGGTTTGCGCGGCTGTTTCTGGCTCTGGCGGCATGTCGTCGCGCGTCGGCGCGCCGAGCGTTGCTGCGGCGGTCGGGATAGTGCGTTCCATCCCCATCGTTGGCTGCTGATTCATCTGCGAGTCCTGCACTTCCAGGGGAGGCTGCCTGGTCAGCGCGTCCGCCTCGCCATCGACCTCCTCAGCGGGCGTGGCTCTGGAACCGCCTGGCTCAGACTCCACCATCGCCGCCGGCGCGACTGCGGCGAGTCCGCTTTCGGCGGCGGCGGTATCGCCAGCTGTCTCGGATGCCACAGAGGTCTCTGTCGGCGCGATCTCGTCTTGCGCTGCGCCGGCGAAAAACTGCGCCGTCTGCTGCAGAAGCTCGCCCGGCAGCGGCGCCAGGGCAAGCGCATCGGCAGGGATCGGCGAGGCAGTCGGCAGGAGCATTGTCGCCTCTGCCGTGAACAGAGTCCCCGCCGGCGGCTGCGTGGGCAGCGGCGATGCCGTGGGAAGCCCGGCGATGATCACGCCATCGGTGAGGGTCTCGGTTGCCGGGGCTTCGGTGACAGAAGCCGCCGCCTGTTCTGATGCAGTGCGCAGTGCGCTCTCGCCGACCGGGCGCATCACGGTCAGCCCGGCGAGGATGAGCAGGATCGACGCCGCAGCGCTGGCAAAGCTGATGGCTGCGGTTGGCAGTCGATAGACGCGCGCCGATCTGGCAGCCGCCCGCGTTAGCGTCAAATCGCGCGGCGACCGCAGCGTGGGCAGAGCGCCAAGCAGTTCAGCGGTGGCGCGCAGACTCTCGTATTCCCGGCGCAGCGCCGGTTCACTCGTCAGGCGCGCATCGAGCGCGGCACGCTCCTGATCATTCAGCGCGCCATCGATGTAAGCATTGAGCAGTTCAAGGTCGTGTTGATCGGTCATGATGTTCGGTCTTCATCGTCAATGATCAGACGATAAGATGCCGGCAAAAGTTCCCTGAACTTTCTCAGGCAATCGCGCACACTGGAACGCGCCCGGCTGATGCGTGATTTGACCGTCCCGATCTGCGCCCCGACGGACTGGGCGATGTCGTGGTATTCCAAACCCTCTACGTCACACAGCACCAACGCCACCCGCTGATCAGGATTCAGGGCGTCGATGCAGCGCTGAATCGCGCGTTGAAGTTCCCGCTGCTGGGCAGATTCTTCTGGGGATAAGGCTTCATCGGGAATGGGGAGATCTTCTTCGCCGGGGTCGGGCGACAGCGAGACGGTGGGGCGTCGGCGCTGGCGGCGCAGTTCGTCATAACAGCGGTTCGTGACGATGCGCAGCAGCCAGGCGCGGAAATTCTCGCCCCGGAAACCGCGCAGCTGCTGGAACGCCGCGATCATCGCTTCCTGGGCGACGTCCGCCGCTGTCGCGCGGTCGCTCAGCAGGCGGAAGGCGAGGCTGAAGGCAGCATCCTGATAGCGCAGTACCAGCACGTTGAAGGCGTCCACATCGCCGCGTTGGGCGGCGCGAACGGTCTGCGCTTCGTCGTCAGTTTTGCCAACCATTGACAACCCTGTCCGCTGCTTTTACCATTTTAACCGCGTGAACACCATCTGGTTTTTCCCTATCGCCGATGTGGTGGAATGGCAGACACGATCGCCTCAAAAGCGATTGCTCGCGAGGGCATGTGGGTTCGACTCCCACCATCGGCACAACCTTCCTTTCCCTCTACCGTGGTTCCAGCCAAGTGAGTTTAGGCGGGTCGCTCCGTTTCGTCAACGCTTGAACACAGCGATATTGAAACGCCTATGAACCGCCAAACCCTTTGTTTTCTCCTCTTCTTCACCACGACGCTGACCATCATGCTGGCTTCGCCCAGGGTCATCTTTGCCCAGGAATCGGCAGACCTGCTGGCGCGGGTGAATGCGCTGCGCGCTTCGGTCGGCGTTCCTGCCTACTCGCTGAATGGTGCGCTGAGCGCCGCCGCGCAGAGTCAGGCGCAGTGGATGGTGGATTCCGGCACGATCAGCCATACCCGTCCGGATGGCTCCGGACCGCGCACGCGCGCCGCTGCCGCCGGCTATCCCTCCGCCCAGGTGAGCGAAAACATCTATGGCGGCACCAATGCCACCGCCGGAGACGCCTGGACCTTCTGGATCAACTCCGGCATCCACTACGCGGGGCTGGTCAGCACCAACTACGCCGAGATCGGCATCGGCATCGCCCGAGGGGGATGGGGGGCGACGTATGTGCTGGTCTTCGGCAATCCCGGAGGCATCTCGTTGGCGGCGGCTTCGTCAGGCGGAGGCAGCGGCGGGAGCCGCACTGGAGCATCCGCCGCGCCGGTTGCACCGGTCGCTTATATGGGTGTTGACGAAGCCGGCAACATCCAGCATCTCGTGCAGCCGGGTGACACGCTGGGGGACATCGCCCTGATCTACGGCTACACCTGGGATGATCTGCCGATGATGATGGCGGCGAACGGTCTGGACAACGTGCGTGATCTTGTGCCGGGGTCTGTTTTCCTTGTGCCGCCGAAGGGTGGAACTCTGACGCCGACGCCGGACGACCGTCCGCCGACCGAGACCCCGCCGCCGACCTCGCTGCCGCCGACGATCACACCCTTTGTGCTGCCGACCAATACGCCGCCGCTGGTCACCCCTGCGCCTGCAGATGCTTCAGTCGGTCTATCGGTGTACTACCTGGAACAAACCGTCGTCTTCACGCCGGACGCGCCTGCCGTGAGCGCGAATGGCTCTTCCGCCCTCATCCCGACGCCGATCCCGACCTCCGAACCTACCGAGCCGGTGGCGACTCTGGTCGCCGCTGCGCCAACACTGGAAGGCGATCAAACCACTCCTGCCGCCGCTCCTCCGGCATCACAGGAAGATAATCGCTCGACGCTGCTGGTGATCGCCCTGGGTACACAGGTTGTGGTTTTGCTGGGCGCGGGGTTCGAGTTTGCCCGCAGAAGCCTGCGCCGCCGCTGAACATGATGCTCAAGTCGGTCATTCGCTTCTTCACCGCCCTACGCTGGGCTTTGGTGCTGACGGCGCGCGGGGAAACGCCTTGGCAGGCAGCGCTGCGGCTGCGCCACCCGGCGCTGGCAGCCTGGTGTCTGGAGTCCATCCGGCAAACTGATATGTTCCTCGCCGCCGCCAAAGCGGCGCAGGTCGATCTCGCGGCGCTGCCGGTGCGCGTAGAGGGTCGTGGGCGTCCCGCGAGCGTGATTATCTCCGGGGTGCGCTATCACGCCGAGCATGAATATCCTTACCTGGTCGGCGGCGCAGATCCGCATCGCTGGTTGACTCTTCAGGCGCTCAACCTCAATGATCGTTTCGCCGTCAGCCGGATGCGTGAAGCGCTGCCCCCGCCGCTTCAGCCCGCCGTCGATCCCCTGCTCGATCACCTGGACAGACTGCCGGGTGAAACAGCGTGAAGGACTATTGGGCTAACGGTTTTCACGAAAATTTCGGTTTCCAGACATTGCACCGTTGGGAAGTTGTGATAGCATGTGAATATCGACTGATGCGATTATTCGCTTATCCCGGGAGAAGTTCTCATGCTTTACATGCCGCGTGAAGAGGGCCAGGGTCTCGTAGAATATGCGTTGATCCTCGTGCTGGTTGCTGTTGTCGTCATCGTCATCCTTGCTCTGCTTGGACCGGCGATCGGCAACATCTTCTCGAACATCGTCAACACCCTCTAAGCTACGCACTGTCGAACAACCGACCCGGCGCAAGTCGGGTCGGTTCGTTTATAGCACCTTCACTTGTTCTTCACTGCACAATCAGATAAGAAATTCCGATTCTTCAGGCAAACGTTATCACTATGCTGGGCAATCAGCTAGAATAGAAACATCATCCTTAACCTCAGGTGATGGCTATGCAGTCGTTATACGCGGAACTTGAAGCGGCGATGGAGATGGAACTGGTCGTCAAGGTGCTGGATATCCTGATCGACATCGCCGAGATTGATATGAAACTGAACAACACGACCAGCGCCGTAGAGATTCTGGCGCTGGCGCTGGAATACCCCATGCGCGGGACGACGTTCGAGCGGGCGCTGACGCATTTTTCCGATCTTGAGTGCCAGGTTTGCCCTCGCGTCGTCCAGGACGCCCGCGCGCTGGCGCAGGAGATCACGCTGGAAGAAATGGTTGCGCGTATTCTCTCCTGCGCTAACGCGAAGGACGCGGAATAAGATCAGCCTGGCGCTTTCGCCATGGCGCCCGCCATCAAGAGGGATCGCCTGATCCTCGCGTTGCCGCCTGCATCAGCTGATACAACCTCTGCGCCATCGAGGCTGGATCAGGGTGAAGCCCTTCCTGCAAAAGCGCCGTCTCGAAGACCTGCTCGACCACCACATCGATCAACGGATCGGCGCTGTCCTGCGCCAGCATTGCCCCCAGATTACGAATCAGCGCATGCCGGGCGTTCAGCTCCAGCATCTTGACGGGAAGCTCGGCATCCCGTTCCAGTAGACGGTTGATGCGATACATGTTGCGCTGCGGCGCGCTGCCTTCGCCGACCAGACGGGCAGGGCTGTCTACCAGCGACTTGCTTTCCCGTACATCGCTGACGCGGTCGCCGAGTATGTGGGCGAAGCGCTCGCGCAGAGTCGCGAAGTCGCTTTCCGGCAGCGGAGCAGATTTTTCGTCTTCGGATTCGTCTTTAGGCGGTTCGCCGATGTCGCGCAGATCGATATCCACATCGTCGGCGCTGCGCAGCTTGTGCCCCTCGAAGTCGGTCAGCCCCATGAGCATGAACGGATCAACCGGGTCGATCAGGTAGAGGACCTCGATGTCGCGCTTGCGGAAGCTGTCGAGGTGTGGGCTTCGGCTGGCGCTGCCGAAATCGTCGCCGAGTACGTAGTAGATGTCGGTCTGGTTCTTGACCATGCGGCTGACATACTCAGTCAGCGTCGTCCACTGCTCGGCATGGGTCGATCCGGTCGAAGGGAAGCGCAGCAGCGGCAGGATCGGTTCGCGGTCCTCCGGGCTGACGACCACGCCCTGTTTGATCAGCCGTCCGAACTCGGCGAAGACTTTGTGATAGACCTCCGGCTTGGACTCCGCCAGACGCTTGAGTTCGCTCAGCACTTTGCCGGTCAGGCTGCGCTTGAGGTTCGCCATGACCCGGTTCGCCTGAACGCTCTCGCGGTTGACGTTGAGCGGCAGGTCTTCGCTGTCCACCACGCCCTGCACGAAACCCAGATATTCCGGCAGCAGGTCCTTGTTGTATTCCTGAATCAGCACTTTTCGCGCGTAGAGCGCCAGACCCGGCTCGGTGCGCCGGCTGAGGATGGTGCGTTCGGCGCTGGCGGGGATGAACATCAGCGCGTAAAACTGAAAGGGTACGTCGGCGCGCATGGTGATGCGATGCAGCGGGTCCTCGAAGTCGAGCGTGTGCATCTTGTAGAACTCGTTGTACTGCTCTTCGCTGACCTCTTTTGGCTCCTGTCGCCAGATCGCCGTCTGCTTGTTGGCGGGAGCCTCTTCGCCGTCCACATAGATGGGGAAGGTGATGTAGTTGGAGTGGCGGCGCACAATCTCGCGCAGCGTCCAGGTCTGCAAGTAATCCCTGGCATCAGCCTTGAGGTGCACGATGATGTCCGTGCCGCGCGTGCTGCGTTCGCTCTCTTCGATGACGAACGTATCGCCGCCCGTTGATTCCCAGGACCAGGCGCGTTCTTCCGGATTTGCCGAGCGGGTGACGACGCGAACTTTGTCCGCGACCATGAAGACGCTGTAGAAGCCGACGCCGAACTGACCGATCAGGTCCTGTACAGGGGCGGCTGCACCGCTCTGATTTGCCTTGAGCATTTCGATGAACGATTTCGCGCCGCTGTGGGCGATGACGCCAAGGTTGTTGATCAGATCGTCGTGGGTCATGCCGATGCCGGTATCGCTGACGGTGATCGTGCCGGCGTCTTCGTCCGCCTTGATGTCAATGCGCAGGTCGATTCCGGCATCGAGCATCTGCGGATGAGTCAGCGCCTCGAACTGAGCGCGGTTGAGCGCGTCAGAGGCGTTGGAGATCAATTCTCGCAGAAAGATCTCGCGATCGGTGTAGAGGCTGTGAATGAGAATGTTGAGAAGCTGCTGTATCTCTGCCTTGAAGGCGAATTGTTCGCTCATGGCTGGCGAATCCTTCCAGATAAACGGTAGTACTGCTCATGAGTTTTAGCACAGCCTCGTTAGAAAACTATATGCACCTTTGACGAGAATGCGTGGTGTTTGTATCGGTGTCTGCGCGGGGCGGACGTGGTATAATGCCGCGACCTTTGACCGAGAGGTGAACGACGTTGCCGATTCTGCGGCAGGATGAACTGGACCTGATCAGCCACAGCGCCGAACAGACGCGGCGTCTGGGCGTGCGCCTGGGGACGCTGCTGCAACCGGGAGATGTCATCTGCTTGTCGGGCGAGATGGGGGCGGGTAAGACCGCGTTCGCCGTCGGAGTGGGCGCGGGCTGGGGCGCGGACACCGTCCTCAACAGCCCGACGTTCAGCCTGGTCCATGAGCACCGGCGGCAGCGGGATCAGAATCGACTACTGCACATCGACTGCTATCGTCTGAGCGACGAGGACGAGGCGGAGACCCTCGGGCTGGATGACCTGTTCGACGGAACGGCGGCAGTGCTGATCGAATGGCCCGAACGCATCGCCTCGCTGCTTCCGAAAGAGCGGTTGTGGGTCGATCTTCGCATCTTCGAAGCCACCCGCCGCAATCTGCTGTTCATCCCCAGCGGCGCGCGCTACGAAACGCTGCTGGAGTCATTTCGTGGGGATACCGTCGGCGTGAAGCGCCCATAGCAGGTCACCATGCTCCTGGCAATCGACACAGCGACACAGTACGTAAGCATTGCGCTCCATGACGGATTGCAGGTCGTCGCCGAGCACACCTGGCATTCTCCAAACCAGCACACGCGGCAGATTCCGCCCGCCCTGCGCGCCATGTTCGCCGACGCCGGCGTCACCTCAGCGTCGCTCACCGGGGTAGCGGCAGCTTCTGGACCGGGGTCTTACACCGGTCTGCGCGTCGGCATGGCGCTGGCGAAAGGGATCGCCGGCGGAAGGGGGCTGCCGCTGATCGGCGTGACAACCTTCGACATCATCGCCGGCGCAACGCCCCAGGTCAGCGGCGCGTTGATCGCTGTCCTGGCGGCGGGGCGGTCGCGCATCAGCACGGCGCGGTATCAGTGGCGCAAAGGTGTCTGGAAGGCGCGCGGCGAACCTGAGAATATGACCTGGCAGGAATTGATCGCCAGCATTGACGGAGTAGCAACGCTGACCGGAGAGATCGATCCCGCTGGTTACGAACTCCTGTGTGCCGCCCAGTCAGGGGGCGCGTCGATACAGGTTTTACCGGCGAGCGTTCGCCTACGCCGGGCGGGGACGCTGGCGGAGATCGCCTGGGGGCTGCTGCGCGAACAGGGCGCTGACGCTTTTCCGCCCCAGAGCGTAACCCCGGTGTACATCCACACGAAAGACTCGCCGTCATGACCCGGCTGCTGCGCCATATGCGGATGTCCGACGTCCCCGATGTCGTGACCATCGATCAGATTTCCTTCGATCCCGCATGGTCGGCGCAGGCGTACCAGTTCGAAGTTGCCGAATCCAGTTACAGCCATATGGTCATCCTGGAAGAGGCGGCGCAATCGCATCCGACTGCTACAGGGTTGGGCAGGCTTCTGCGCACCCTGGCAGGCAGAGCGCTGTCGCCAGGGGTGATCCTGGGCTACGGTGGGCTGTGGCACATCGACAAAGAGGCGCACATCAGTACCATCGCTGTTCATCCACGCTTTCGCGGTCTCGGCTATGGCGAACTGCTGCTCGCGGCGATGTGCGTTCGAGCGCTCTATCTGCGCGCCGCCTATGTCATCCTGGAAGTGCGCGTCAGCAACGCGGTCGCTCAGAACCTATACCGTAAGTTTGGCTTTGAGACGCGCATGGTCAAGCCCCGCTACTACCACAGTGATGGCGAAGACGCCTATGAAATGCGACTGAACCTGCTCCCGGAAACAAAAGAGCGCCTGGAAAAGGACTTTCCGGCGCTCCTCGAACGTATTGAGGTGAAGGACGAGTTCACAACGCGCTCGGCGTCTCGCCGCTTCTAGCCTACAGCGTTGGCAGGCGATACAACCCCATCGCGTCACGCACCATCGTCATCGTTTCTCTGGCAATCGCTCGCACTTTGTCGGTGCCGGCGACGAGCACTTCGTCGACGAGCGATGGCTTCGCTTCGTAGATGACGCGGCGTTCGCGCATCGGTTCCAGGAAGGCGTTGATGGCGGCGGCGAGCTTCTTCTTCACTTCGACATCGCCCACCTTGCCCAGACGATAACGCTCTTTGAGATCGTTCACTTCATCCCCATTGGGATTGAAGGCGTCATGATAGATGAACACCGGATTGCCTTCGACGCGCCCCGGAATATCGGCGCGCACCCGTGCCGGGTCGGTGAACATGCTGCGCACTTTTTCGTTCACCGTCTTGGCGTCATCGCTCAGGAAGATGGCGTTGTTGAGCGATTTGCTCATCTTTGCCTGTCCGTCCGTGCCGATGAGCGACGGCACATCGCCGACCATGACATCCGGCACGGGGAAAACGTCGCCATACAATCCGTTGAAGCGCCGGGCGATTTCGCGGGTGACCTCGACGTGAGATTCATTGTCTTTGCCGACGGGCACCAGGTTAGCGCGCGGCAGCAGGATGTCGGCGGCTTGCAGGACCGGGTAGCCGAGCAGCCCGAAGGGCATGGAGTCCATGTTGGCGGCGTTCGCCATATCCTTGAGGCTGGGGATACGCTCCAGGCGGGCGACGCTGACCATCATTTCGAAGATCAGGTTCAGCTCGTACGTTTCCGGCACGGCAGACTGCACGAACATAGTGCTCTTTTCCGGGTCGATGCCGACGCTCAGATAGTCAAGGACCATCTCGTGGATATTGGCGCCGATCTGCTGAATGGCTTCGCGTTCAGGACGGGTGGTGAGCGTGTGCACATCGGCAACGATGAAGAAGCACTCGTATTCGTCCTGCAGCCGGATGCGATTGTGCATCGACCCAACATAATGCCCCAGATGCATTCGCCCTGTTGGACGGTCGCCGGTCAGGATGCGTCCCTTTTTCGCCATCGTCTTATTCTCTCTCTGGTAGAAACGGCGGCATTGTACGCGCGGCGGGGCGATGACGTCAACTGTGATGCGGCGGTCGAAAGCGCGGTTGCCGAACCCACCTCGCGTCGGCATAATCTGTCGGGATGCACAGAGAGGGTGACAATGACTACTGACTACAAGTACGAACTCGTCGGCTGCTTCGGCGACCCGGTTCGCGAAAACCCGACCGGAATTATGCAGGAGGCGGCGTTCGCCCAGGCAGGGCTGCCCTGGCGCTACGAACTGCTGGAAGTGACCCCGGATGCGCTGCCCGACGCCGTGCGCGGCGCAAAGGCGCTCGGATTCAAGGGCTTCAACTGCACCATTCCGCACAAAGTGGCGGTCATCCCGCTGCTCGACGCCGTCGCGCCGGATGCAGCGCTGATCGGGGCGGTCAACACCGTGCGTCGGGAGGGGAATCGCTGGATCGGCGAGAACACCGACGGCAAAGGATTCATGCGCGGCTTGCGTGAAATGCGCGACCCGAAAGGGGCGCGGGTCGTGGTGCTGGGCGCTGGCGGCGCTGCTCGGGCGATCACCGTCGAACTGGCACTGGCGGGCGCGGGACCGATCACGGTGGTCAATCGCGGCGGCTGGCGCGGAGAGGACCTGGTGCGCCATCTGAACGAAAAAGCCGGAGCGAACGCGGGTTTTCACCAATGGGTGAGCACGGTCGGCATAGGGTCAGACGTGGATATCCTGATCAACGCCACCTCCATCGGGCTGTACCCGGACGTGGGTGCGATGCCGGATGTCGCGCTGGACGGGGCGCGGAACGATCTGTTGGTCTGCGACGTGATCCCTAACCCGCCGGTGACGCCGTTGATACGGGCGGCGCAGGCGCGCGGCATGAAGACGATCACCGGGCTGCCGATGCTGGTCTACCAGGGCGCTATCGGCTACGAGATGTGGACGGGCATGTCCGCGCCGGTCGATGCCATGAAGAAGGCGCTGGAAACGGCGTTCGGCGTCTCGGCTTGATCGGCTGTGGCATAATAGTTCATGAAGAGTGATTGAGGACGCCGCGATGACCCTGCATGTTCGCGCCCAGGTGACGCTGGAAGACTATCTGGCGCTTCCCGAAACCATGCTGCCGACGGAACTGATCGATGGGGAGATTATTCAGATGCCTGCTCCGGAACTGGAACATCAGGAGATTGTCGGCAACGGTTATCTGCTGCTTCGTGCGCTTGCCAGGACGAAAGGTGGCAAGGTCTATATCTCGCCGACCGATGTCGTCCTCGACGATGTCACCGTCGTACAGCCCGATCTGCTGTGGATTGCGCCGGAAGGGTCGCGCTGTATTCCTGATGCCGGCAAGCGCCTGCGCGGCGCGCCCGATCTGGTGATCGAAGTCGTCTCGCCCGGCAGCGTGTTTCATGATCGGCGGACCAAGTTCCGGCTTTATGAGCAGCACGGAGTCCGCGAATACTGGCTGGTCGATCCTCGCGACCGGCTGATCGAAGTGTGGACGAGGCAGGGAGACAACTTCGTCCTCATCGATCTGTACGAGGAAAATCAGACCTTCAAGTCCCCGCTGATGGGGCAGGTGGCGGTCAGCGCGTTCTTCAGTGCGGAATAACGGTAGTTCACGGACAGCGAGACGGATGGAATGTACGACAAACTGATTGCGATTGAGACGCGCTACAACGAGCTGGAACGCCTGATGGGCGACCCGGCGATCATGAACGACTACGAACTGATCGCCGAATACAACAAGGAACGCTCGAATCTCGCCGAGATCGTCGAAGCCTATCAGCGCTACCGCCGCGAGCGCGACGAACTGGATGGCGCGCGGGCGATGCTGGATTCCGAGAAGGACGCCGACCTCCGCGAGATGGCGCTGGAAGAAGTCTCGCGCCTGCAGGAGAGCATCGATGCGCTGGAAGGTCAGCTAAAGGTGATGCTGCTGCCCAAGGACCCGCGTGACGACAAGAACGTGATCATGGAAATTCGCGCCGGCGCTGGCGGGGATGAGGCGGGGTTGTTCGCGGCAGACCTGTTCCGCATGTACAGCTACTACGCGCAGCAGCGCAGCTGGAAGCTCGAAGTGATCGACAGCAGCGAGACCGGCATTCACGGCTACAAGGAAATCCGCTTCGAGATCAAGGGCAAGGGTGCGTACAGCCGTCTGAAGTATGAAGGCGGTGTGCATCGTGTGCAGCGCGTCCCAGAGACGGAAAGCCAGGGGCGGGTCCACACCAGCACCGTGACGGTGGCGGTCCTGGCGGAGATGGATGATGTCGATGTCGAAGTCAACATGAACGATATTCGGCGTGACACCTTCCGCGCGGGCGGGGCAGGCGGTCAGAACGTGCAGAAGAACGAGACGGCGATACGTCTGACTCACCTTCCATCGGGGATCGTTGTAGCGGTGCAGGATGAGCGCAGCCAGAAGCAAAACGAGGAACGCGCGATGGCGATCCTGCGCGCCAAACTCTACGAGATCGAACTAGACAAGCAGCGCAGTCAGCTTGACGGTGAACGGCGCGATCAGGTAGGGACGGGCGAACGGTCGGAGAAGATTCGCACCTACAACTATCCGCAGAACCGGGTGACCGACCACCGAATCAACGTCACGTCATACAATCTGCCGGTGGTCATGGAAGGGGATATCGATCAGTTCATCGACGAGCTGATCACCCGCGATCAGGCGGAGAAGCTCTCTGGCGAAAGCGCCGCCGAACCAGCCTGAAGGATTAGAACGACGAAACGCGAAGCCCTCCTGTACCCTGTGCACGAAGGCTTTTTTGCGTCGGCTAGCGCAGTTCGACGTAGGCGCTGCCAATGGCGACCGAGTCGCGTTCGGCGACGCGCGTCTGAAACAGGATGCGCTGATCGCTCTCGCGCCACATCTCGGTGATCAGCGTTTCGCCAGGGAAGACGTGCTTGACGAAGCGCGCCTTGATGCTCTTGAAGCGGGCGATGTCGTTGCCCGCGAAGGCTTTAAGGACGTGACGGGCAGAGAACCCAAAGCTGCACAGCCCGTGCAGGATCGGTCGGTCGAAGTTGCCGAACGCCGCCATCATCGGGTCGGCATGAAGGGGGTTGATGTCGCCGCTCAGCCGGTAGATCAACGCCTGATCGGGGCGGGTCTGCTGGCGGACGACGACATCCGGTTCCCGCGCCGGGGGTTCGCCGCCGGCGGATGAGGGTCCGCGTTCGCCGCCGAAACCCCCGATGCCGCGAATGAACATTGACATCTGATTCAGCGCGACGAGCCTGCCCATCTCGTCGTAGCACGGCACGTCGGTGATCACCAGCGCGCCGCTGCCCTTGTCGTAGACGGCGCTGACCTTGGGCTGACACGTGATCGTCCCTGATGTGGGCAGTGGGTGATAGACCTCAAGAAACTGCTCCCCGTGCAGCAGCATCATCGGGTTGAAGCGCAGCCCCGGCAGATCGCCGGTCAGCAGGTGATCGATCACGCCGGAAGGGTAGATGACGGCATAGGTCGGCAGCGTTTTGAACCCTTCCCCGCTGCGCTCGTAGACGAACTGAAGCTCCTGCTGATCGACCGGATCGGCGGGTGCGCCGACGCCCAGCGCATACAGACAGACATCTCGCTCGCTATAGGTGAATGTGATGGGTTCGAACTGGTGTCCGAGAATCAACGGGAGATCGACGCCGTATTGAGTCATAGGGAAGGCTCCAGTTTCAGTTTGCAGGCTCATTATATCGCGCGAACTGCTGCCGAGTCTTGCTGGTGGGAATGAGGCAATGATGAAGATTCGGGCAAATCTGCGCAAGGCGCGCTAAAATTAAGGGATACGTTTCGGAAGTTAGCAGGGAGTGAACCTGATGGCGACAACACGACGTGCGGCATCCACCGCCAAGACCAACGGCAGCGCCAAAGCAGCCGACAAGCGCCTGCTCACGCCGGATATTGGCTTGAGCGACAGCGCCCGGCGGCAGATGTGCGACATCCTGAACAAGAGGCTCTCCGATTCGATGGTCCTCTACGTCAAGCTGCGCAACTATCACTGGAACATCACCGGTATGCAGTTCGCCCCGCTGCACGCGCTGTTCGAGGCGCAGTACGATCAGATCGCGGAAGCCATCGACGAGATCGCTGAGCGTATCCGACAGCTGGGTGGGATCGCCCTCGGCACGCTGGACGAGTTCAAGAAAAACGCCAGTCTGAGCGAAAATCCTGGCGAACGCCCGACGGCAGAGGGGATGATCCGCAATCTGCTGGCTGATCACGAGACGGTGATTCGAACCCTGCGCGCTGACGCCGAGACCGCGGACAAGCTCGGCGACATGGGAACCAATGACTTCTTCATCGGGCTGGTTCAGGCGCACGAGAAGATGGCCTGGTTCCTGCGCGCCCATCTGGAAAGCTAAGCCAGTAACCGAAGATCAGCCACGAAACACCTCACCCCTGACCCCTCTCCATGAAAATGGAGAGGGGAAGCTAAGCGAAGCGCAGCAGGAGTGAGGACATTGAATTGTTTCGGAACATGGCTCAGGACAGCGCCGCCCACCGGGATGCGCTGTTTCGGGGCATCCCTGTTTATTTAGCGTCACAAAGTATTATACTAAGCCCGTTGACTTGCGTCGGTTCTCATCATCGGACGGGCTATGATCCTGTTTGCGATCTTCATTTTCGGCGCGGTGATCATCGGCACCGGGGCGATGTTCGCCCCAGCAGTGCCGACGGATCAGCCGCGCATCGGGCTGTCGGCGGCGCTGGCTCTGGGGTTGGTGATTGGCGGCGCGGTCTTCTGGGCTTCCCTGTTCGGCTGGGATACGCTGGTCGTCGATTATCTGCTGTTTGCGCTAGTGACCAGCATTTTTCTGTTCGGCACGCTGTCCTACGGTCAGAAGCGCGCCGAGAGCCGGGGCGAGGTCTTGCTCGACGCCGATCAGGGGTGGACCAGCCCGCGCGATCTGCTGCTTTTCGCCCTGGCAGCAGCCATCTTTGTCGTGCCGGCGCTCATCCTTCCCGTTCCCCTGGATACCGATGCTCAGGGGTTCGGCTACCTGGCGCTGATGGCGAAGCTGGGCGGTGGTTTCTCCTCACTCGCGCCATTTCAGCCTGAAATTCAATACCTCTATGCGCCGGGGCTTTCGGCGCTGACCGCTTATCTCAGCACTCAGCTGACTATGGGGCTGCACAGCATGCAGATGGCGGTGGCGGCGGTCCTGGGACTGCTCAACGTCTGGGTCGCCTATGACATGGGGTCGGAGATTCGCGACAAGCGCCTGGGACGGGCGATGGCGCTGGCGATGCTCGGCGGGCTTGGGCTGTTCCTCGCCTACATGGACTCGCACATCACGACGCTGCTGGCGCTGGCTTTCGCCCAGGCGTGCATCACCTTCATGATGCGCTATTTCAGGCGGCATCACGCCGTCGATGTCGTCGGTGCCGGCTTGATGGCGGGCGCGGTCGTCCTGTCGCATCCCGATACGACGATCATCCTCGCCCTGGGGATCGCGCCCTGGATGCTGACCCTGTGGCTGGGAAAGGACCGCCCCACGCCGCGCCGTTGGGCGGCGGTGCTTATTGGTGTCCCCCTGGTCGCTCTGCTCGGCATACTGCCCTGGCTGACCGACGTGCTGCCGCTTTTGGGCGGCGACATCGTGTCCCCCTTCACGCGCGATTCCTCTCACTGGCAGGTCCTGTTCACCTATCATGGCGTGATCATCGTCCCACTGGCGATTCTTGGCGCGGTGGTCGGTCTGGCGAAGCGCGAGCAGGCGGTGATCCTGGCGGTGGGCTGGCTGATCCTGGTGATCGACTTTTCGACCACCGGCGTGATCGAGACACTGCTCGGCGGTTTTATGCCGCAGCTCTTCCGCTATGACTACCCCTTCAGCATCGCCTGGCACGGACCGATCATCCCCTACACCATCCTGGGCGGCATGGGGCTGCTCTGGCTGTGGGATCGTTTCGGGGAAGCTCGACTTGGCGCGCGGCTGCATCAGATCGCCCCCGCTGCGCTGATCGTAGGCATCGCCGCAGTGTTAGCCGCCCTTCTGGCGCACCGCGACCTTCTGGCATTCAGCAAGGGCAGGGTTGGCTTCTTCGGCGCTTTTTCGTCTCATGCCGATGTCGCCGCGATGGAGTGGCTGCGGGAAAACGCGCCGGCGGATGCGCTCATCCTCAACCATCCCGGTCCTCACGAGGGCGATTGGGTCCCTGTCATCAGCGAGCGGGAAAGCGTGTACTTCCGCCCTCAGCCGTTCTTCCGTAATACCGAAGCGAGCGATGCGCTTCAAGAGACGATGCGCGCTTTCTGGGAGGATCCGGCGAACGCCGGGAACGCTGAGCTATTGCGCAGTGCCGGCGTCGATTACGTAATCGTCCCTCAGATCATCGCCGAGCCGGATCGTCTGGACGAGATGTTCCGCTGGCGACCACTCATGGAAGGTGTGCTCAGCCCGGATGTCTCGCAGTTCGACGATCTCCCCTACCTGGCGCAGGTGTTCGAACAGGATGGGGCGCGGGTCTTCGCAGTAATCAATCAGGTTGCGGCGGCGGCTGGCGCTGGCGTGCCTGAGACGCCTGGGGCATAATGCTGCGCTGAACTGCGCAAGGTCTCAACACATGCCCGAACAACCGCCACACGATGATCATGGCGAGATGAACCCCTGGAATGAGCCGCCCGACCAGCCGGAGGGAGAAGTTTCGCCAAGCGTCGCGTTCATGGAAATGATGCGCCGGGCAGCGGCGCGCTCCGCGCAGGAATCCGCACCACCAGAACCTGAACGCCAGGACTCGACGCCCGAACCTATGTGGCAGCCCGCGCCGCCGGCAGCTTCGGAGGCGACTGTGAACTCGCCTGCAGACGAAGCGCCGGTGAGCGAAGCTGGCGAGGAGCAGGAGCGCTCATCTCGCTCGCGCCGACGACCTGCTCGTCAGTCGAACACGACGGCACTGGGTGGGTGTCTGCGGTCGCTGATCATCGCACTGACGGCGGCGGTCCTGGCGGCGACCATCTTCACCTGGGCGACCCCTAACGAGTTCATCGCCATCAATGTCCGCCGAGGGTTGAGCGCCGCTATTGCCACCGAAGCTGCCACCGCCGAACCTACGCTGGCGGCGACTCCCAACTGGCTGCGGCGGATCGGCATCGTCTCTGGGCATCGTGGTCCCGAAAACGATCCTGGCGCGGTTTGTGCGGACGGCTTGACCGAAGCGGAGATCAATCTTTCGGTCGCGCAGCGGGTTGTCGCGCTGCTGCAAAGCCGGGGCTATGCCGTCGATCTGCTCGACGAGTTTGATCCGCGACTGGCGAATTACCGCGCCGACGCCCTGGTCTCCATCCATGCCAATACCTGCCAGGATTTTGGCGAGCCCGTCTCCGGTTTTCTGATCTCTTTCCCAGCGGCGCGCATATCGGCGCGCGGCAACGACGCGCTTCTGGTGGACTGCATCGCGGTTCGCTATGCGGCACAGACGACGCTGGAGCGGCGCATGGAACTGACACGCGACATGACGGAGTATCACACCTTCAACGAGATTCACCCGCTGACTCCCGCGGCGATCATCGAACTCGGCTTCATGCTGGGAGATCGCCAACTGCTGACCGAGCAGCCCGACATCATGGCGGCGGCGATCAGCGACGGCGTGGTGTGCTTTCTGGAACCGACAGCAGTGAATTGAATGGTGGTGCGCAGGCTGAATCGCCCATCAGCGCGCCTTACTTCCCACAGGTGAATTTACCGGATGACCCAAAGAACGCTCGTCATGTACTCTCGTACCTTCGGCTGTCCATTCATCAGCGTCGCCAAGCGCGTCCTGGCAGATCACGCGGTCGCCTACCGTGAGATCATGATCGACAAAAATCCAGAGGCGAAACAGCGTGTGCTTGACTGGACCGGCTTCCTGTCCGTACCGACCCTGATTGTGGCAGCAGAGGGCGAAGACCTGCCGGTGGAGCCGCCGCTGCCCCTGGCGCGCGGGACCAGTCCTCAGGGCATCGACCGAGGAGTGATGATCACCGAACCGTCGTTCGACCAACTGGAGCGCTGGCTCGCCAAACACGGGTTCATCACGGGCGATGGAGAAGCCGACAATTCAGCGTAGTCAGCAGGCGGCGCGACTGCTATAATGCGCGCACCCAAGCAGCCAAAGGAGAGGTCGCATAGTGGCCTAGTGCGCTCGCTTGGAAAGCGAGTAGGGGTAACACCCTCGCGGGTTCGAATCCCGCCCTCTCCGCACAAACGAGGTGGTGCAAAGCCATCACTCACACGAACCGCCGGCGACCCCGGCGGTTCGTGTTTTTCCGCGTCACGACAAGCCCAGAATTGGGATTCGCACGCTGCAGTTCAGTATGGCGTCTTATCCTGGAGGACGATGCCGATCACGTAACCGCCGATGCCGAACAGGAGGGGCGGCAGCAGCGCCAGCAGCGCCATCTCAGGTGGGGCAGCAGCAGCAATCGCCAGGGTGGGCAGCAGCGACACGATCAATCCGAGCAGTACGCCTTTCCAGCGCCCCGGCAGTATTTCGACCAGTTCGATGAGAAACGGCTTCCTGTTTTTCCTCATCTGCCTGCCTTTGGCGGCGTGTACACTCCAGTCGTAGCCGCGAATCTTGCTCGGACCGGGATCGCGCGCGCTGACCTGCTGCTGGCGCAGCCGCGCGATGCGCTGGCGTTCCTGTTCTTCTGCACTCAATGGCATGGCTGTTTTCCTTCGTGCCTCGTTGAAGCGACCACTCCTGAACCAATTCTATCCGGGAGTTGGCGCCACAGCGCAACGAGAACACGAGGAACAGCGACTTGTACCTTCGCTCTCGGCGATCCACAATTCAGCCACATCTTTCGTGCATCCTGTGAAGGGGCTGGAACATCATGTCCATCGTGTCGTTTGGCGAGCTGCTCATCGACTTCGTGGCGCTGGAAAGCGGCGTGACCGTCGGCGAGGCATCGGGCTTCGTAAAAGCGCCTGGCGGCGCACCCGCCAACGTGGCGTGCGCGGTGGCGAAGCTGGGGGTGGGCAGCATCTTTCTGGGGCAGGTTGGCGATGATCCGTTCGGTCGTCACCTCGAAGGAGTGCTGCGCGGGCTGGGTGTGGATACGCGCGGTCTGCGCTTTTCGACCGAGGCGCGCACCATGCTGGCGTTCGTCTCGCTGGCGGCGCACGGAGAACGCTCTTTCGTCTTCTACCGCCACCCCAGCGCCGACATGATGATGCGCCCGGAAGATGTCGCGCTGGACCTAATCGATACGGCAATGATCTTCCACTATGGTTCGATCACGCTGATCGGCGAACCGAGCCGCTCGGCGACCCTGACGGCGATTCGCCGTGCGGCGGACAAAGGGCTGCTGATCTCGTACGATCCGAATTTGCGCCTGTCGCTGTGGTCCGACGAAGCGGCGGCGCGCGCCGGGCTGCTCAGCGGGCTGGAATACGCGCATTTCCTCAAGATCAGCGATGACGAGGTGAAATTCCTGACCGGTGGAGAAGACCCGACCCCGCTGTGGCGCGACAACATGCGCCTGATCGCCGTCACCTACGGCGCGGAAGGCGCGGTGATCTACCCGCGCGAGGGCGGGCGCTACGCCGTGCCGGGCTTCAAGGTGACGCCGGTCGATACCACCGGAGCGGGCGACGGCTTCGTCGCCGGGATGCTCGTCGGGCTGCTGGAACGCGGCGGCTTTGACGGACTGGCAGGTGATGAGATCACCCAGATGACGCGCTTCGCCAACGCCGTAGGGGCGATTGCCACCACCAAGAAGGGGGCGATCCCGGCGCTGCCCGACCGCCCAACCGTGCAAGCCTTCCTGCGACAAAACCCCTGAATTGCGGCATGCGCCCTGTGCGATTCTGTTTCTAGAGTCGAAGGCAGCGCGTAGTTGGGAGACATCATGATCACCAGGCTTTGCCCAAGATGTGGGGAGACGATGACGCTGGACGAACACCAGGGGATGTTTCGCTGTGTCAACGGACATAAAGTCGCCGAGACGCTCGATGAAGCATCAGAACGGATTCGCTCGAAAGGGCAGCCCACAGCCGTAGCCATATCTTTCAAGGGGATGCTTCAGCCGCGTGCCCGCTCGCTCTTTGAGACGGCGCATGATTATCTGCGCCTGGGCAACACTGCCGCGTCGCTGCGTGCCTTCCAGGATGCGCTCGACATCCAACCAGAGTTCGTCGATGGTCATCTGTGGATCGCCCGCATCGCCGAAGACCCGGCAGTGAAGCGCGATTATCTGGAGCGCGCCCTGGCGCTTGACCCCGGCAACCTGGATGCGCTGCGCGATCTGATGGTGCTGGATGGGCGGTTGACGCCTGAAGAAGCTGAGCGCAGTCGTTCCTCGGCGGGACCGATTTTGCGACGCGCTGCCAGCGTACAGGCAGAAGCGCAGACGCTCAAATGCCCGGTCTGCGGCGGCGCGCTGACCGTAGACGAGGCACACCGGCGCGTCATCTGCCGGTTCTGCGGTCACACCGCGCCGCTGACCACATCGCGCACCGATGACGGGGCGAAGCTGCTGGGCGCGGCGCTGCTCAAACAGCGCGCCAGGGGCGAGAAATGGAAAATCGGCGAGCGGGTGCAGCACTGTCAGCAGTGCGGCGCGGAACGCACCATCCCCCAGGGCAGGCTTTCCGGTGTGTGCCCGTTCTGTGGCGCGCAGGCAGTCATCATCCACGACGCGGCAGGAGCGCTGGAACAGCCCGACGGCATGATCGCCTTTCAGGTTGACGAAGATGCGGTGAAAGCGGCGATTCGTGAGCGTCTGCGCGGCGTCGACGAACGCCTCTACACGCTGATGGGCGACAACAAGGTCGTCCAGGCGTCGCTCGAAGGAGTCTACCTGCCGTTCTGGGTGTTCGACGCGCTGATCGAAGTCTCTCAGACGATCACTGATCAGCGAACGCCGCGCAGCCGCGACGACCGCAAGCCGGTACAACCCTATGAGAATATCCGCTTTCAGGACGGGGTGGTGGGCTTGTGCATCCCGGCGGTGACTTCGCCGCCGGCGTCGCTGGTGCAGGCGATCAGCGACTACGATCTTGCGTCGCTGCAAGCCTACGATCCCAGGATGCTGACGAAATACCCGGCGGAGATCTATGCGCTCGATTTCGACGACGCTTCGCTGGAAGCACGTTCGGTGGCGACGGCGCGCATGCGCGAACGCCACCAGCGCGTCGAAAGCGCCAACGTCGAAGTCAACGTCTATGCGCTGGTGCAGCAGATGATCTTTCAACTCCTGCTCCTGCCGGTCTGGGTCGTCACCCTGGTCGAACGCGACGGAGATGTGCGCATGGGGTTGGTCAACGGGCAGAATGGGCGGGCGGTTCTTGGCTCAGCACAGAAGAGAACGGGGTGAAGTGATGCGTCCAATGTCTTTCGATTTTCGTTCCCGCCGGTCGATGATTACAGCGCAGCGCGGCATGGTGGCGACCAGCAACCCGCTGGCGTCACAGGCTGGACTGGCGATCCTTCGAGAAGGCGGTAACGCTGCCGACGCGGCAGTGGCGGCGGCGGCGGTGCTCAACGTGACCGAGCCTGCCTCCACCGGGGTGGGCGGCGACATGTTTGCCCTCTACTACGATGCTGCTGCCCGCAAGGTGACCGCATTGAACGGCAGCGGGCGCGCCCCTGCCGCGCTGACCGCCGCTGATCTGCGCCGGCAGGGGCTGACCGAGATCCCGATCCGCAGCCCGCACGCCGTCAGCGTCCCCGGCGCAGTGGCAGGCTGGGAAGCCCTGCTCAAACGACACGGCAGCATGTCCCTGGCGCGCGTGCTGGCGGATGCGATCACCTATGCCGAATCTGGCTACCCGGCACACCCGGTTTTCGCGGCATCGTGGCGGCGCGCTCAGGCATTTCTGCGCGAAAGCCCCAGCTACGGCGAATTTCTCCCCGGCGGGCGCGCCCCGGAAGCCGGTCAGATCGTTACACTAAACGATCTGGCGAAGACCCTGCGCGCCATCGCCGAGGGCGGGGCGGCGGCATTCTACACCGGCAGAATTGCCGAAAAGATCGTCAGCACGCTTCAGGAACTCGGCGGCGTCATGACGCTGGACGATCTGAAAGGACATCGATCCACCTGGGATGAGCCGATCCACGTCGATTATCGCGGCGTGACGATCTACGAGTGCCCGCCGAACGGGCAGGGCATCGTCGCGCTCCAGGCGCTCAAGCTTCTCCAGGTGTTCGATCTGGCGTCGATGCCCTGGGAGTCGCCGGAGCGCCTTCATCTGATGGTCGAGGCGCTGCGTCTGGCGTTCGCCGACGCCCGTCAGTATGTCGCGGATATGGCTGTGCAGGATGTTCCGGTCGAATGGCTGCTCAGCGATGCCTATGCCGCTGAACGGCGCGCGCTCATTCGACCGGATGCAGCGATGCAGCCGCCGAGCTATGGGATCCCATTCGGCGGTTCGGATACGGTCTACCTGACCGCAGTCGATGGTTCTGGCAATGCCTGCTCGTTCATCAACAGTCTCTACACGGGCTTCGGCTCCGGCATTGTGGCGCGCGGAACAGGGGTCTTCCTGCAAAGCCGGGCGGCGCTCTTCTCGCTCGAACCCGGTCATCCCAACGAACTCGCGCCCGACAAGCGCCCCTATCACACGATCATCCCGGCGATGGCGACCCGCGATGGCGCATTGTTCGCTTCTTTCGGCGTGATGGGGGACTTCATGCAGCCGCAGGGGCATGTCCAGGTGGTCAGTGCGCTGCTCGATGACGATCTCAATCCTCAGGAGGCACTGAATCGTCCGCGCTGGTGTCTGGAAGACGGCACGGGCAGTAGTCAACTCGCCCTGGAAGAGGGCATCCCCGTCGCCAGCATGGCGCGGCTGGCAGAGATGGGACACCGCGTGCGCCCGGTCAGCGGGCAGGGGCGGGGCGTCTTCGGCGATGGACAGATCATCGTGCGCGACGCTGGCACGGGGGTGCTGTTTGGCGGCAGCGACCCCCGCAAGGATGGGCAAACGGCGGCGTTCTAGCGCGTAAGATCGGCGGGTGGGTGGCGTCTGAATGATCGATACGTCCACACAACACAGCAAAAGGCGGCAGAAGCCGCCGGCAGCGATTTTCAGAGACAGGGATGGCTGATGACAGACGCCTATGTAACGCTGACAGATGAAACGCTCGACGACGTGCTGAACACCGATAAGCCCCTGCTCGTCCTTGTGACCAATGGTGACGGTTTGCGAGGCGACTTCAAGACCGCTTTCAATCAGGCGGCGCAGGAGCGCAAGGGCGGGGCGGTCTATGTGCGGCTGGACCCGGACAAGAACCCGCGTGCGGCGAAGCTGTTCGGCGCTGGCGACAAGGCGGTTCTGGTCGGCTGGTACTGCGGCGAAGAAGTCCTTCGGCGATCTCGCCCCTGGGGAAGCGACCTGCCGCTGGCAGTGGAGCGCGTCGAACAAATCCTGAAAGAGCGCAGCCCGATGCCGGTCGCGCAGCAAGATCAACCCGTAAAGGAAGAAACCCCCGTGACACAACCGATGATGGTTCAGGACAAGCCCGTAGCCGTGACGGATGCGACGTTTGAGATGGAAGTCCTCGACAGCGACCTCCCGGTGCTGGTCGATTTCTGGGCGGCGTGGTGTGGACCGTGCCGTCAGGTCGCGCCGGTCCTGGACAAGCTGGCGAAAGAATTCGCCGGTCAGATCAAGATCGCCAAGGTCGATGTCGATGCCAACCCCGGACTTTCCCAGGTCTTTCGCATCCAGAGCATCCCCAACCTGATGATCGTCAAGAACCGCACGATCATCTTCAATCAGCCGGGTGCACTGCCTGAGCCGGTGCTGCGCGATCTGGTCAAGCAGGCGATTGCTGTGGAAGTTCCGATGCCGAACAAACAGGAACCGCAGACCACGCCGCAGTAACCCAGGACTTGAGCCGTTAGAAGCGTCGAGGATAATTACATCCTCGACGCTTTTTTGTTCCGTAGAGCAGGGATAATCATGGCGCTCTTGAGGCAGTTCATCCTGTTGCTGCGTGAGACCCTTCGAGAATGGACAGAAGACGGCGGCGCGTCGATTGCCGCTTCTCTGGCGTATTACACCATCTTTTCGCTGTCGCCGCTGTTGATCGTGATCGCGCTGGTGCTCGGCGTCATGCTCGACGAGCGGACAATTCAGGAAGGTGTGATCGATGGTGTGCGCACGGCGGTAGGCGAAGGCGGCGCGGAGATCATCAGCCAGTTGATCAGCGGTCAGCGCGAAACTCGGACTGATGTCGTCAGCAGCCTGGTCTGGATCGGCGTGGTCGTCTGGGGGGCGTCCGGGCTGTTCGCACAGCTTCAGAATGCCCTCAACAAGATTTGGGAGGTGAAGCCCGTGCCCGGCAGATCGCCGACGGCGCTGGTCAAGAGCCGCGCCTTCTCTTTCATGCTGGTGATCCTGGTATCGCTCGTCCTGTTCGCCACCATGCTGGTGAATTCATCCGTCAATTCGGCGCTGCGAGCGTCCGCCATCGGCTCGGTGGAGATCATCGTCCGCCCGCTGCAATTCCTGGTGACGGTGGCGCTGACGACGCTGCTGATCGGCGCGGTATTCAAGATTCTGCCGGACGTGATCATCCGCTGGCGTGATGTGCTGGTCGGGGCGGCATTCACTGCCATCCTGTTCTACATCGGGCAGTTCCTCGTAGGATTGTACCTCTCTCGCTCCAATTTCAGTTCGGTCTTCGGCGCTGCGGGGTCGCTGACGGCGATCCTGGTCTGGATCTACTACTCGGCGCAAATCCTGCTCTTTGGGGCAGAATTCACGGAGGTGTGGGCGCGCAACTACGGCTCGTACATCCGCCCTGACGACGATGCTACCTGGATGAACGAGTTCAAAGCCCGCCGCGAGGCGAGCCGGGCGAACGTCGAGTTTCACGAGACCGACAGCGAGGATCACAAGGTCGCCCTCATTCGCGAGCAGAACCGGCAGCGCAACGAACGTATCAAGCGGGCGGTCACGCGCGTCACGCCGCCGCGTTTGGGCGGCAAGCGGACTCCGGGGACGCCGACCAATCCGCCGGGCGACAACACGCCATGAGGCGTTCATCGTCCCCCAGTTTTCGAGGAGAAATGCGTTGACGACCCCCTCATCTAACAGAACGCCGCCGGCAGCAAACGTCTACCAGCCGCGCCATTTCGAGATCGGCATCTACAATTTCGTCGAGCTGCTGGCGGACCCGGTCACCGGGGCGATGGGCAGTCCGGCGGAGCGCGTGCGCAACCTGATCGAGACCATAGAACTGGCGGATCAGGTTGGGTTGGATGTCTTCGCCATCGGCGAACACCACCGCGTCGAGTATCTGTCGTCTTCACCGGTGGTCATGCTGGCGGCGGCTGCGGCGCGCACCCGCTCGATCCGGCTTTCGACGGCGGTGACTGTCCTCAGTTCTGATGACCCGGTGCGTGTCTTTCAGGATTTCGCCACGCTCGATCTGATCTCCAACGGGCGCGCCGAAATCATGGCGGGGCGCGGTTCGTTCATCGAGTCTTTCCCTCTCTTCGGCTACGATCTGAACGACTACAACGCGCTGTTTGCCGAGAAGCTCGACCTGCTGGTGAAGCTGCGCGAGTCCGAGCGGATCACCTGGTCGGGCGGGCATCGTCCGGCGATTGATAACCTGGGGGTCTATCCGCGCCCGGTGCAGGAGAAGATACCGATCTGGGTCGCCGTTGGCGGCACGCCGGAGTCGGTCATCCGCGCCGCACACAAAGGACTGCCGATGGCGCTGGCGATCATCGGCGGCATGCCGGAGCGCTTCGCTCCATTCTTCGAACTCTACCGGCAGGCGGCGGCGCAGGCAGGGCATGATCCGTCGCAGATTCCGCTCAGCGTCAATTCGCATGGGTTCATCGCCGATACAGAGCGGGACGCGGTGGACTCATACTATCCCACCGCTGCCGTGATCATGAACCGGATCGGGCGCGAAAGAGGTTGGTCGCCCGCCAGCCGCCAGCAGCTCGAAGCGTCGCGGACGCTGCGCGGCGCGGATTATGTCGGGACGCCGCAGCAGATCATCGACAAGATACTCTTCCAGCACGAAATCTTCGGTCACCAGCGGCTGCTGCTCTACCTTGGCTACAATACCATCGAGCACAGGAAGATGCTGCGCGCCATCGAACTGCTGGGCACGGTGGTCGCGCCGGCGGTGCGGCAGGAGATCGCGCGGCGCAGCGGCGTCAAGTCGCCATAGAAGAGCATTTTGAGACGCTGGGAGCGCCGATGTCGGCGCTCCCAGCGTCTCGATGCGACAGCGGCTAGTTATCGATGGGGAGTTCGGCGTCATTGCCCCACTCTTCCCAGGAACCATCGTAGTTGCGCACGTCTTCGTAGCCGAGCAGCTCGCGCAGGGCGAACCACACATGCGCGCCGCGAACGCCCGTCTGGCAGTAGGTGATGATCTGCTTGGCGCGGTCGAAGCCCGCCGCCTGGAACAGGGTATCCAGCTCGGCAAAAGACTTGAACGTGCCGTCCTGATTCACCGTGTGCACCCAATCCAGATTGATCGCGCCGGGAATATGCCCACCCCGGTCGGCGCGCACATCGGTGCCGATGAACTCTTCCGGATTACGCGAATCGCACAGCTGCACGCCGGCGTCGTCCAGGTGTTCCAACACATACTCGCTGGTGGTGCGAATCTCCGGATCAGCTTCGGCGATTTCGTAGGCGACCGGCTCAACCTCCGGCGCTGCGCCCGCCACAAACGGCTGACCCTCTTCTTCCCACTTCTTGGTCCCGCCGTTATAGATTCGCACGTCGGCGTGCTGGTAGTACTTCAGCACCCAGTAAGCGCGTGCCGCGAGAAGGTTGTTGTTGGCGTCATACAGCACAACCGTGTTGTCCACCGTGACGCCAAGGCTGCCCAGGTTTGTAGCGACCTGCTCCGGCGTGCCGATCTGCCCGCTGATCGGATCATCGGGGTTATTCAGATTGGCAAGGGTGGTGAAGAGCGCCCCGTCGATATGCGCCGCTTCGTAATCTTCCAGCTTCCCCGCCAGATGGATCAGCCGGACATTCTCGTCTTCTAGATGCTCCAGGACCCATGCCGTATCCACCAGGATTTCCGGTTTGGCGTAATCAAGCTGTGCCTCCTGGGCGCTGACCAGCGCGCCGCTCAGCACGAGAAGCGACAGCAGGATGAAGTTCAGGACCTTCTTCATGGGAAAATGCCTCCGTTGCACAGGTTATTTGCGTGTCAGGGTAATTTGCCATTCCGGCGAACCGGTTTCTTTGATCTCGACGCTGAAGCCGAGCCGTTCCGCCTGCGTCGGGATAGTCTCCAGCGCCGGCGCGTGGTCGATGACCACCACGAGTTCACGTTCCTCCTTGCCCAGTTTCTTCAGGGCTTGCACGGTCTTCATCATCGGGTACGGACAGATCTCGCCGCGCAAATCGATTCGCTTGCTCATCATCGATACTCCTTTGGTTTTTGTCCCTTCAGGGGATCCTTTGAATTGCCTGTGTGCCCAGCCATGCGCCGATTGCCAGGAAGATGGCGAAAACCCAGCCGTTGACCGCCAGTGAAGCGATGGCGGAAAAGAACGCGCCGATGGTGCAGCCCATCGCGATGCCCGCACCGTAGCCCATGATCAGCCCGCCGCCGCCCGCCTGAACGAAGCGGATTCGCTGCTTGGGGATGCGAATCTTGAACTCGCCGGAGAAGTACGCTGCCAGAAACGAGCCGTAGATCATGCCGAGGACCAGGAAGAGCATGAAATGCAGGACGCCGTTGTCGCCAAGTTCCAGCGTGCAGCCGGGGAGGGCGTCGACGCCTTTGAGGATGCCGGGACCAAAACCCAGGCTGTTGGAGATGCCGATGCTCCAGCGGGAGAGTTCGCCGGTGAATCCCCAGGGGCGTTCGGTGATGAACGAAACGACGTTCAGCCCGCCCAGCACCGCGCCGCCTAGAAGCGGCGTCCAGCCGTGAACGAAGATGCGCTTGAACAGATTGCGCAGCCTGGCGGCGAAATTTGCTTCTTCCTCAGCCTGAAATGGGGCGTCCGGCACGACCACGCCGGCGCGGCTTTCCCACCACAGCGTCAGCACGAAGAGACCCGCCAGCGCCGCCAGAGTCAGCGCCAGCGCCCCGCCATGACCGAGCAGGTTGGGCAGCCAGAGCCGCAAGCCGTCCTCGATCTGGAATTCCCACCACCAATTCCAGGTGTAGGCAGCGCCCAGCACGCCCAGGATGATGCCGAAGAAGCTCACCCAGGAGGCGACGTAGCCTTCGCCCATGCGATAGATACTGCCCGAGACGCAGCCGCCCGCGATGACCATGCCGAAGCCGAAAAGGACGCCGCCGACAATCGTGTGCAGCCCCATCGGCAGCACGTTGGCGTCGGGCGGAAGCACACCCAATGCGGTATTGGGGACCTGGCGCGCCATCAGTGTTGAAAAGCCAACGGCGGCAACCGCCAAGCCGACGAGCACCCCTTTGAGCGTGCGTCCATGACGGAGCAGGAAGATGTCGCGGAAGGCGCTGGCGAAACAGAACCGACTGCGCTGTAAGGCGAAGCCGAACGCCAGCCCCAGCACCCAGAACGTGCCCATGCGGACTTCGTTACCGGCGGCGAAGTAGTAGACGGCGACGGCAGCGGCGAGCGCCAGCGCGCCGCGCACCGCGCGAGGACCGCCGAGGTTGAGCGCCGACGCGGGCGGCAGAAGCGAACCAGATTGTGCTTGCATGTTAATCTCTCCCTGAAGCATAAGTGACTGAGCGGTGCGTGCCTCTATGAACGTTCGGCTTCTGCGCCCCGGCTCGACCACTCTGCCCACGAGCCGTCATACATGCGTACCCGCTCAAAGCCCAAGTGTTTGAGCAGCAGGAAGGTGTGCGAGGCGCGGACGCCGCTCTGGCAGTAGGTGACAATCTCGCGGTCAGGCGTGACGCCGGCATGCGCCAGTGAAGCACGCAGGTCAGCGGCGCTGCGGAAGGTGCTGTTTTCGTTCGCCCCGTTTTCCCAGTCCCACAGGAGCGCACCGGGCAGATGTCCCTTGGCGTATTCGGCGTTGGAACGCACATCGAGCAGAATCACATCAGGGTGGTTCAGGCGGGCATGCACCCATACAAAGTCTGCGCCGTACTGCTCTGCCTGAACGACGCCAAACCGCCGGGGTGTGATGAATGACACCTCCTGTGTGGCTGGAAAAGCGCCATTTTCCCAGGCGTTCCATCCACCGTCGAGCAGCGCAAGCCTGGTATGTCCATAGCGCAGCAGGCTCCAGGCGGCGCGCGCCGCCGGCATGCCATGATGGTCGTCGTACAGGACTACCGTCGTATCGGCGTCTACCCCCATTTGCCCGATGATCCTGGCAAACGCTTCTGGGGTGATCAGCATCCCTTCGATACCGTCGTGTTCGGCGCGCAGCGTGTTCAGATCGAGATGGACGGCGTTCGGGATGTGACCATCGGCAAAGCTTTCCGCCAGCCGTACATCGACGATGCGCAGGTGTTCGGCATCCAGGCGAGAGGCAAGCCATTCCGGTTCGACCAGCAGGCTGCCGACGGCGCTGGGTGGACTGGCTTGCGGCATTTTCAATTTCCTCCTTCGTCCCACAAACAAAAAAGCGCATGACCCGTGTCGTGCGCTGAAAACAAAAGCGCCCCGACTCGGAAGACCGAAGACGGGGCGCTGGTGAGCTGAGTGAAGTCAGATGACGATTACAGCCGATGCGAATCCCGCCTGTTGTTCGCACAACAACAGGGCATACACATGAAGGCGGCGAACATCTGGTAGAAGAGCATCAGGTTTGTTATTCAGGTTTGCTGGTTTCTCATCGATGTTTGAAAGCCTAAAGGGTTTGCAGCGTTTTGTCAAGCAGATGCTTGGACTCTTTCCCTTTGGCGGAACCGCCTGCATCAGAGAGTCGATTGCTGCTTATAATGTGACTAAAAGTACAATCTTTTTTGAAAGGGGTTACTCGCATGGCTGCCTCTACGACGATCAAGGGATACGAGCTTCGGGAGCGGATCGGAGCCGGGGGGTTCGGCGTCGTCTACCGAGCATACCAGCCTTCGGTCCAGCGCGAAGTTGCGATCAAGGTTATCCTGCCCAGGCACGCCAACCAACCGGACTTCATCCGCCGTTTCGAAGTGGAAGCGCAGATCATCGCGCGCTTGGAGCATCCCCACATAGTTCCCCTTTACGACTACTGGCGCGACCCGGAAGGCGCTTACCTCATCATGCGCTGGCTGTCTGCCAACCTGCGCGCGTCGCTGGACCCGGGGGCGTGGAAGCTGGAAGCGGCGGCGCGCTTGCTCGATCATCTGTCGGAGGCGCTGACGGTGGCGCATCGTGAGGGAATCGTCCACCGGGACATCAAACCGGAGAACATCCTCCTCGATGAGGATGGCAACGCCTATCTGGCGGACTTTGGCATTGCTGTCGATACGCAGCAGCCTGAAACGCCTTCCGAGGAGGAATTCCTCGGCTCGCCCGCCTATTCTTCGCCAGAACAGATTCGCAGCGAGGAAGTCAGCCCGCGATCCGATATCTACAGCCTCGGCTACGTGATGTACGAGGTGCTGTCTGGAAGCGCCCCATACCCGGACGCAAAGACCCCCAGCGATTTCATCCAGAAGCATCTGGCGATTCCACTGCCGGCGATCAGCCAGGCACGCCCGAATTTCCCGGCGGGTCTGGACGAGGTGCTGCAAACGGCGACCGCCAAAGACCCCAGGCATCGCTATCCATCGGCGCAGCGTTTCGCGGCGGCATTTCGCGCGGCGCTGCCAGCCGCGCTGCCGCGCGTTCCGGCGCAACCGCTCGTCGATGCGCTGACCGAGCGAGAGATCGAAGTGATGCGGCTGGTGGTCGAAGGGCTGACGAACGGTCAGATCTGCGAACGGCTGGTGCTTTCGCCGGAGACGGTGAAGTGGTACATGCGGCAGATCTACAGCAAGCTGGACGTTCACAGCCGGCAGCAGGCGATTGAACGCGCGCTCGCCCTGCGCCTGACCGAGCCTTATGCCGCCAGAGCACGGGTGAACGAAGAGGAGGCTGTCGATACGCCCACCCTTCGGATCAGCGAAGGGGAGGTCTCCGCGCGCGCTACCGTTGAACTGGTGAACCCCTACAAGGGCTTGCGAGCATTTGCCGAGGCGGATTCTGCCGACTTCTTCGGACGCGGGCGGCTGGTTCAGAAGCTAATCAAGCGTCTGAGTGAGGACGATCCGCTGGCGCGGTTTCTGGCGGTGGTGGGACCGAGCGGCTGCGGAAAATCGAGCGTCGTGAAAGCGGGGCTGCTGCCGGCGTTGCGCCGCGGCGATCTCCCCGGTTCAGAACGCTGGTTTTTGGTCGAGATGACTCCCGGCGCATATCCGCTGGACGAGCTGGAGATCGCGCTGACCAGGGTTGCTGTTCACCCGGCAGGGAACCTGCGCGAGCACCTGGACCGCGACGCACGAGGCTTGCGGCGCTCCGCTGCGCTGATCCTGCCAGACGACGACAGTGAACTGGCGGTCATCGTCGATCAGTTCGAAGAAGTGTTCACCCTGGTCGATGATGAAGCCCGTCGCGCGCAGTTCATCGGCTTGCTGGCTTCGGCTGTCGCCAGCCCACGCAGCCGCGTTCGCGTGATCATCACGCTGCGCGCCGACTTCTATGATCGTCCGCTGCAATACCTGGAGTTTGGCGAACTGGTGCGGAGCCGCATGGAGACGGTGATGCCCCTGTCTCCCGAAGAGCTGGAAGAGGCGATCACCCTGCCCGCATCGCGCGAAGGGGTGGCGTTTGAGCCTGGGCTGGTCGCCGCGATCAGCGGGGACGTTCATGCTCAACCGGGAGCGCTGCCTCTGCTGCAATACGCGCTGACCGAGCTGTTCCAGCGGCGTTCAGACCACACTCTGACCAGCGACGCCTACCATGCGCTGGGGAGGGCATCCGGCGCGCTGGCGAAACGTGCCGAAGACCTGTATCACGAGCAGCCGGAAGCCGGGCGGGAGATCATCCGACAGATGTTTCTGCGCCTGGTCTCACTGGGCGAAGGCACAGGAGACACGCGGCGGCGGGCGCTGCGTTCGGAACTGCTGGCAGTCGCCACTGATGCAGACATGACCGATGAGATTCTCGACATGTATGCCGCCTATCGGCTGCTTACACTGGATCATGACCCGGCGACGCGCCGCCCGACGGTCGAAATCGCACATGAGGCGATCCTGCGGGAGTGGGAACGGCTGAGGATCTGGATCGACGAGAGCCGGCATGACATTCGCCAGCAGCGCCTGCTGGCTGCCGCCGCCGCCGAATGGTTTGAGGCGGGCAAAGACGCCAGTTACCTGCTGCGCGGCGCCCGTCTGGAGCAGATGGCAGCCTGGTCTGCCGAGGCGCGCCTGGCGCTCAATCAGGAGGAGCACACTTACCTGGAAACCAGCATCGCCGAAGCCGGACGCCAGAGGGACGCTGAGCAGGAACGCCAGCGGCGCGAAGTGGAGACGCAGCGCATGCTCGCCGAGAGTCAGCGGCAGGCGGCGAACCGTCTGCGCTTTCTGGCGGCGGGGCTGGCAGTCTTCCTGGCGGCGGCGGTGGCGCTCGCCCTGTACGCCTTCCAGCAGGAAGGACGGGCGCAGGAGGCGCTTGCCCAGGCGGAGCGCGAGAGCGCCGTCAACCACAGCCTGGTGTTGGCGGGCAGCGCACTCGATTCCTACGAGAACGGCAATACGGCCCTGGCGACCTCGCTGGCGCTGGAAGCGCTTCAAGTTGAAGATCCCCCGTCCGAGGCAGAAGTCGCCTTTCGGGAAATTGCCCAGGGTGCGGGCATCCGGGCTGTCTTACCCGGTCACAGTGGTGAGATCAGGGCGGGCGCGCTCAGTCCTGACGGGCGATACGCGCTCACAGGAAGCTGCGCGGCGTTGACCGAGGGCGAAGCGTGCGCGATGGGCGAACTGATTCTCTGGGATACCCAGGCGAAAGTCGAAATGCGGCGGCTCGAAGGACATTCCGGTTGGGTGAACGCCGTGAGCTTTTCGCCGGATGGGACGACCGCACTTTCGGCTGATTCGGATGGGACGGCAATCCTGTGGGCGATTCCGGATGGTGAGGAGATCCGCCGCTTCGAGGAACAGAGCGCGGGCATCAATGACATCGCCTTCAGCCCGGACGGGAGATTTTTCGCTACAGCGTCGGATGACATGATGGCGGCGCTTTGGGATGCCGAGACCGGCGAGATCGTCCGCACGCTGGAAGGGCACACCGGCGAGGTCGATTGCCTTTCTTTCAGCGCAGATGGCGCGAAATTGGCGACCGGCGGCGCGGAGGGGGCGGTCATCCTGTGGGATGCTGCGACCGGCGACCGGCTGATGGCGCTTGAGGGACATGGCTCGCGCGTGACCGGCGTGGCGTTCGCGTCCGGAAGTCGCCTGGTCTCGGTGACGCGCAACAGCTTTATCAGCCTGTGGAATCTGGAAACCGGCGACCTTGAGAGGCAGCAGTCGTTCATCGGCACGCCGACCGATCTGGCGCTATCACCGGACGGGCGTACCCTTTTCTTTGCGGAACTGGGGCACCTGCGCGCCTGGAATATCGATCAGTGGCGGCTTGAGTACGGTATTGCGTCTTATGAGCGGGGCAAGAAAAACATTAGCTCGCTCATGGTCTCCACGGCAGGGATGGGTCTCTACGGGACTCGGAGTGGGGTGCTTGTTCTCTGGGAACTCCCCCAGACCGGAGAAAACCGCCGTTTCGGCGACGAGACCATCCGGTTCACGTCCGCCGTAGAAAGCCCCGACGGGCGATATCTGGCATTGGGCACCGCCGGCGGCGTGGTGATCCTTCAGGAGAAGTCTAGCGGCGAGGAAGTTCGTCGATTCCCCGCCGCAGTCGGCATGGTCTGGCGGATCGCCTTCAGCGGAGATGGGCGCACGCTGCTGGTTGCCTCAGCGGACTGGTTCGGCAACACCGGCGCGGGCAGCTACACCCTGTGGGATGTTGAAACAGGCGCGAAACTTCACGCGCTCGAAGGCTTCGACTACATTCCATACTGGGCGTCATTCAGCCCGGATGGCCGCTACGCGCTGGCGAACAGCATCCAGTGGGGTGACTTCTGGGAGGATAGTCTGCATGGCGACACCATCGTCTGGAGCGCGGAGACGGGCGAGGAGGTGCTGAGGCTGAACACCGACCTGTGGGTCAACGCCAGCGCATTCACGGAAGACGGCAGCGCCATCCTGACCGGTTCCGGCATGACCACCATCACCGGGCTGATCGTCTGGGATGCCGCGACAGGGCAGGAGCTTCGCCACTTCCTTCCCAGTTCGGCGGTCCTCAGCCTGGCGCTGGTGCCGGGAACTCCCCAGGTGCTGGCGGGTTTGGGCAGCGGCGAGATTCAACTGATCGACTACGAAACGGGTGAGGTGAGCCGCCGCTTCTGCTGTCACGGCAACTGGGTGCGCGATCTTGACCTCAGTGTCGATCAGCGATACGTCATCTCCGGCGATCAGTCGGGCATGGTCATCCTGTGGGACTTCGCCAGCGGGCAGGTGGTGCGGCGGTTCTACGGGCATACAAACTTTGTCTGGGAAGCCGTCTTCAGTGCCGATGGGAAGACCGCTTATTCCGCCGGCATGGACGGCAAGGTGATCGAATGGCAAATCGCCGACCAACCTCTGGACGAACTGCTGTCCTGGGTTCGCGCCAACCGCGACCTTCCAGACTTCTCGTGTGAGGAGCGCGCCCAATACCGAATAGAGCCGCTGTGCGACGCCTCCTAGCGTATAATGAGCGGACCGGAAAGCGAATGAGGTTCCACCATGACTAAGCTGTCACGACCGACTCCTGAGCCTGGTCAGGAGTCGGTCTGGGATTATCCTCGCCCGCCGCGCGTCGAGCCGACGCCCAAACGCCTGCGGGTGATCTTCAACGGTGTGGTCATTGCCGAGACGACGCGCGCCTGGCGTGTCCTGGAGACCAGCCACCCCCCGACATACTACATCCCGCCCGAAGATGTGCGCCTGGACCTGCTGCGCCGAACGCCGCGCAGGACGGTCTGTGAGTTCAAGGGTGCGGCGAGCTACTGGACGATCACGGTGGACGGAAGGACCTCGGAAGAAGCCGCCTGGAGCTACGCAGCGCCGCAGCCCGGATACGAATCTATCAAAGATCACCTCGCTTTCTACGCCAACCGCGTCGATGCCTGCTTCGTCGATGACGAGCAGGTGCAGGCGCAGGAAGGCGACTTCTACGGCGGATGGATCACCTCCGCCATCGTCGGTCCCTTCAAGGGCGGCGCCGGGACCTGGGGCTGGTGACGGATGATGCCGGCGCTGATCCTCTTCGACATCGATGGCACGCTGCTGCGCACACGCGGCGCGGGGCGAGAGGCGACCCGACGCGCGCTGCTGGAGGTGTTCGGCACGGAAGCCGGCGTCGCCGCGCATCACTTCAGCGGCAAGACCGACTGGCAGACGCTCGTCGAACTGCTGAGCGGCGAGGGCTACACAGACCAGCGAATCGGGGTGATGATGCCGCTCTACGATGCCAGCGTTGGCAGGCACACGGCGGCGGTCATCCCGCAGTACGAGATCGCCGCCTGCGAAGGGGCGCTGACCGCCGTAGAGAGCCTGCGCCGCCGCGATGATCTGCTGCTGGGCATCGTCACCGGCAACGCGCGCAGCGCCGCCCCGCACAAGCTGCGCGCAGCCGGCTTCGACCCGGAGTGGTTCGCCGTCGGCGCCTACGGAAGTGAGGCGCTCGACCGCAACCATCTGACGCCGCTGGCGCTGGAACGGGCGCGGATGCTGCTCGGCGGCGAACCGGCAGCAGTGATCGTCGTCGGCGATACGCCGATGGACATCGCCTGCGCCCGGGCGATTCAGGCGGTCGCCGTGGCGGTCGAATGCGGCTTTGCCCCGCGCGAGGAGCTGCTCGCCCACAATCCGGATTACCTCATTCCGCATCTGGGGGAGTTCGCCGGTGTGCTGGACGCCGTGATCACGCGCTCATGATGCCGCTCGCCGGCGCGGCCCAGTCGAGCGCCTGATGCGCCGATAACACCACATCGATATGCGCTGCGATTTCAGGAGGGTAGGGGGCTGTTCGGCGGGCGCGCATGTCGGCGAAGGAATTCACGCACTCGAACGTCGCAGCGAGTGCCCCTCGCGTCTCGTTGACCATGAACATCATGTAATGGATGCGTTTGGCGGACCTGCCCAGCAGGCGGGCGTAGATCGTCACAGTGTCGCCGACCATGACCTCGCGCAGGTAGTGCAGATGATGTTCCAGATCGTAACCCCCGCTGCCGTGCTGCGCGTGGAAGTCTTCGGTCAGCCCGAAGGAGGCGACCAGCGGATAGCCGGCATCATCGAAGAGGGCGAGGTACCAGCGCATGTTCATGTGCCCGTTCTCGTCCTGATAGGTTTCGGGAATGGTCTGCCGAAAGATCGCAGGGAGCGCCCGAATCGCTTCGAGAGGAACTGCGGATGGCTTCATGTGAGGTACGCCTTCTCTCGTTCATGAAATGTTGCCGTTACACCTAAAAAGATTACAATTATGGGCAGCGTACGGCAACATTCGAACCCATTCCGTCACTACTGGATAGTCATTCGTGGGTCGTCTGTCTGACGTGTGCGGTGAATCGGTTTGGAAGGAGAGGTTTCATATGGTCAAGAGATTTGGTCTGGGAATGCTGTTGATCCTGGTCTTCGTCGCTTTGAGCGTCCCGGTGCTTGCCCAGGATGCCCCGGCGAACATGACAGTATCCGACGGCGGGTTGATCACTTATGCGGCGGAAAGCTGCGACTACGGCGGCGAGATTCTGAGCATTGAAGCCGTCGATGAAACAACCGTCAAGTTCACGCTGTGCTACGCTGATCCCGCTTTCCCGTCGAAGGTTGCCTTCGCGGCGTTTGGCATCCGCTCGTCTGATCAGCTTGAGGCGACCGGCGGCGGCGGCGATCTGCTCAGTGCACCGATGGGCACCGGTCCCTATATGCTCGATCACTGGGACCTGGGCAACGAAATCGTCCTCACCCGCAATGACTCCTATTGGGGCGATGCCGCCATCGAATCCACGCTCATCTTCCGCTGGAACTCCGAGTCTGCGCAGCGCCTGACCGAACTCCAGGCGGGCAATGTCTCCGCCATCGACAACCCCGGCGCGCTCGACATCCCGGTCGTCCAGGGCGATCCGAACCTTCAGTTCCTTCCGCGCGAAGGCACCAACGTCTTCTACGTGGGTATGAACAACACTATTGCGCCATTCGACAACGTCAAGGTCCGCCAGGCGGTTGCCTATGGCGTCGACAAGCAGCGCATCGTCGATCAGTTCTATCCTCCTGGCTCGTCGGTTGCTGATCAGTTCATGCCGACCTCGATCTTCGGTTATACCCCCGAAGTCGAGCCGTTCCCGTATGACCCGGAAATGGCGCGCCAGCTGCTTGAAGAAGCGGCGGCGGAAGGCGGCTTCAGCCTGCCCATCGAGACGACGATCAGCTATCGCGATGTCGTGCGCGGATACCTGCCATCCCCCGGCGTCGTAGCGGCTGACCTGCAGCAGCAGCTCGCCGCCATCGGCATCAACCTGACCATCGAAGTACAGGAATCCGGTACGTTCCTGGACAATGCGTCGGCGGGGCGACTGCCCATCTTCCTTCTGGGCTGGGGCGCAGACTACCCGGACGCGACCAATTTCCTTGACTTCCACTTCGGCGTTGGCGCCAACGACTCCTTTGGCACGAAGCACCCCGAAATCACCGAGCCGCTCCAGGCTGGCGCGCGTCTTGCCGACTTCGCGGAACGCTACCCGTACTACATCGAGGCGAACACCGCCATCCGCGATCTTGTCCCGATGCTCCCGGTCGCTCATGGGGGTTCGGGCATCGCCTACAAGGCAGGTGTCGCCGGTGCGCACACCAGCCCGCTCGGCAATGAGAACTTCAGCATCATGGACGATCCGACCTCGGACACCTTCGTGTGGATGCAGAACGCTGAACCGATCAGCATGTACTGCTCGGATGAGACCGACGGCGAATCGCTGCGCGCTTGCGAACAGGTCATCGAGTCGCTGCTCGCCTATGAAGTTGGCGGCACGGCGGTTGTTCCGAGCCTGGCGGAGACTTACGAAGCCAGCGAAGACCTGACCGAGTGGACGTTCCATCTGCGCCCTGGCGTGACGTTCCACGATGGTTCGGCGCTCGATTCGAACGATGTCGTCATGACCTTCGCGGTACAGTGGGATGCAGCGAATCCGCTCCATGTGGGGCGCAGCGGTGCGTTCGACTACTTCAGCGGCTTCTTCGCCGCGTTCCTGAACGCCCCTGAATCCTAAGGATCAGGCTTTCTCGTGAAGGTGTGGGGAGACGGCATCTACCGCAGCCGTCTCCCCATTCGTTTTTTCTGAACTCGGACCGCCCACGGCGCTAGGGCACGTGAACTATGCTGCTATTCATCCTCAGACGCTTGATTCTTGCAATACCCGTCCTGTTCGGGATCATCTTCATCACGTTCGCCCTGCAGCGGCTTATCCCTGGCGATCCCTGTCGCGCCGTGCTGGGTGAGCGGGCAACGGATGAGGTGTGCGATGATTTCATCGAACGCATGGGGCTGAATGAACCGCTCACGACGCAGTTTACCATCTACCTCGGCAATATCCTGCGCGGCGACTTTGGCACCTCGATTCGCTATGGGCGGACCATTGTTGATCTGATGGCTGAGCGGCTTCCGGTCACGATTGAACTGGGTCTGGCAGCGATGGTGTTCGCCGTCCTTGTGGGGATTCCCCTCGGAATCATCTCCGCCTACTTCCGCAATTCGGCAATTGATGTCGGGACCATGATCGGCGCAAACATCGGCGTGTCGATGCCGGTCTTCTGGCTGGGATTAATGCTCGCCTACGTTTTTTCGGTCATCCTTAAGGATACCGTTCTCGCCCTGCCTCCATCGGGAAGACTTCCGCCAGGCTTTGAGGCAGTCCCCTTTTTTGTGCAGTGGGGTCTGGCGCCGGATGTCAACAGCGCCAGTCCGCTGCTGATCTTCCTGTCGCGGTTGAATGTCTTGAACGCCATCCTCACGATGAATGGCAGCCTGTTCATAACGGCAATACGCTATCTGATCCTGCCCGCATTTGCGGTCGGGACGATTCCTCTGGCGATCATTGCCCGAATGACGCGATCCAGTGTGCTTGAAACCCTGGGACAGGACTACGTTCGAACGGCGCGTTCCAAGGGTTTGCGTGAGGTGTTCGTCGTGATCAATCACGCCGTCCGGAATGCCCTGCTGCCGGTCGTGACGATCATCGGACTGAACTTCAGCCTTCTGATCAGCGGCGCGGTGCTGACCGAGACGGTTTTCGGGCTGACAGGCGTAGGACGCACTTTGGTCGATGGCATCACCACGCGCGACTACACCCTGGTGCAGGGATTCACCATCATCATCGCCTCTGCCTTCGTCCTGATTAATCTGTTCGTCGATATCCTCTACGGATACCTAGACCCGCGTATCCGGCTGAGCTAGATAGACGGAGCTGCCATGTCCACCACCACTACGGGCAAACCTATCAAGCTCGACAGCGCCGGCGCACGTCAGCTTGCCCGTCCGTCCAGCCTGTGGATGGACTCGATGCGTTACCTGTTTCGCAACCGTCTGGCGGTGATCGGAATGGCGATCATCCTCCTGCTGATCATTATCGCCCTCTTCGCGCCGACGATTGCGACCCACGATCCGCTTCAGCCGATGATCGGCTTGCCTGGGCATACCGGGCGGCTTCAGGCGAAGGCTCCGTGCATTCACCTGCTGGGCTGCCCGGCGGAGGAAGTCGAGCACTACCTCGGACTGGACCTCAACGCGCGCGACGTCTTCAGCCGCATCGTGTACGGGTCGCGCGTGTCGCTCATCGTCGGGTTCCTGGCGGTGATGTTCTCAATCGTGGTTGGAACGATGCTGGGGATGATCTCCGGCTATTTTGGTCGCTGGGTAGACAATCTGGTCATGCGTTTCATGGATGTGCTGCTGGCGTTCCCCTCGCTGCTGCTGGCGATTGTCATCGTCACGGTGCTCGGTCCGGGGTTGCAGAACGCCCTGCTGGCGATCTCCATCGTCAGCATCCCGGTGTATGCCCGCCTGGCGCGGGCGCAGGTCCTGGCGGTCAAGGAATATGAGTACATCACCGCCAACCGCGCTCTGGGTGCAGGACCGATACGCATCCTGTTCTTCCACATCTTTCCCAACTCGCTGACGCCGCTGATCGTGCAGGGGACGCTGGGCATCGGTGGGGCGGTGCTGGAAGCAGCGGCGCTGTCCTTCATCGGGCTGGGGGCACAGCCCCCCGATCCAGAATGGGGGGCGATGCTCAGCGAAGCGCGCAGCTACGTCTTCACCGCGCCGCACATGGTGTTCTTTCCAGGTTTTGCCATTATGATCACGGTGCTGGGGTTCAACCTGCTGGGCGACGGCATGCGTGATGCGCTCGACCCCCGGCTGAACCGCATCTGATCAGTTTTCGGCGACCAGCCTGCCGCCGACATAGACCTCTTCGACATGGATGTCCAGCAGGCGCTCCGGCGCGATGGCAGCTTCGCGCAGCGGATCGCCATTCACGATGATCAGGTCCGCCCATTTGCCGGGGGTGATGCTGCCCCGGTTCGCCGCGTCGCCGCTGGCAATCGCCCCGCCCATCGTGTAAGCATACAGCGCCTCGTAGGGGCTGATGGTCTGTTCGGGGGCGATGGCTTCACCCAGGGGGTCGAAGCGATCCACCGCCGCCTTGATCCCCAGCAGAGGATTGTCATCCGGCACGACCGGCGCATCTGAACTGAGGGCGATCTCCAGTCCGGCGTTAAGCATCGCCCGGACCGGGTAGCAGCGCGGCAGAAAGTGATCCGGCAGATAACGCCGGAAGGCGGTCCCCAGCGCGGCGAGGAAGACCGTCTGAGGGACGGCGATGGCGTCGATTGCCTTGAGCCGCCGCAGGTGTTCAGGGGACGGCAGTCCCAGGTGTTCGACGCGATGGCGCAGCCCTGGTTTACGGGCATGCAGTGTCTCGTAAACGCCGATCACCTGATCCAGCGCCACATCGCCAATGGCGTGAGTCGCGATGCGGAAGCCCGCGTCGTGCGCTTCCCACATCAGGTCCAGCAGCTCGTTGGTATCGAAGCGCAGCACGCCGCGTTCGCCGGTGACTTTGTACGGCTCGCTGAGGGCGGCGGTCGCCCCGCTCAATCCGCCATCGGCGAAGAACTTGACGGTGTCCACACGCAGGAAGTCGCTGTGGTGCATGTCAGGCAGCGGGTAGGTTTCGGTCCCGCCGTCGGGCCGGCGGATGGGCAGACCATTGACGCGCACATCGAGATGACCCGCCGAGTCGAGCTGGCGGTAGACCCGCAGGTGATCCGGGGTGAGAAGGGGATCGGTGGCGCTGGTGATGCCCAGGCGCAGCTGATGCGCCATCGCCGCGCGGATGGCGTTCGCCATCGTTTCGTCATCGTAAGGCGGGATCGCCCGCGTGAGCAAGCCCATCGCCGTCTCTTGCAGCAGCCCGGTTGGCTGCCCGTCTTCACCGCGCACGATCACGCCACCGGGTGGATCAGGCGTCTCGGCGGTGATTCCGGCGAGACGCAGCGCCAGGCTGTTGGCGACGATCATGTGTCCACAGGTGCGCGTCAGCGCAACCGGATGATCGGTGCTAACCTGGTCCAGATCGGCGCTGGTGGGATGCCGCTTCTCCGGCAGATCGACTTCGTTGTAGCCGCGCCCGGTCAGCCACGTGCCCGCGGGCACAGCGGCGGCTCGCTGACGAAACTGTTCAATGACGGTGGGAATATCCGGCGCGGCGGCGCGGCGCGCATCCACCTGGACGGTGAGCAGCAGCCCCAGCTTCCAGATATGGACGTGGGCGTCGTTGAAGCCGGGGAGGAGGGTCCTGCCGCGCAGATCGACCCGCTTGACGGGCGGCATCGTGGTGCGGAAATCCAGCCGACCAACGGAACGCACGCGCCCGGTTTCTTCATCGACGACGACGATATCCGGGTTGGGATACGCCGGGTCCATGGTGTGGATGACGCCATTATAGAAGACGAACATGATTCACCTCGGAGATACCCGTAGGATTGTAGTCGCCTTATGGCAACTGCGCTATGTTCGCAGGCGAGCGGCGGTGCTACACTTCTGCAAGTTCAAGGAAAGCAGAATGCACACCGTGTATATGCACTGAGTCTTGCATTCACGTTTGAAGGACATGCTGCATGAAGATCATCGTAGTTGGAACGGGCTTTGTCGGCTTGACTCACGCCGCCACAACGGCTGAGTATGGGCATGAAGTGTACGCCTACGACATCGATAAGGCGCGCATCGCTGCCTATCAATCCGGCGAACCAGAAGCCATCGAGCGATATGTGAATGAGCCGGGGTTGGCGGCGGTCATCCGTGAGAACCTCAACCGCTACCTCTTTTTCACCACTGAGCTGGAACCGATCCTGGAGGGCACGGATGCCATTTTTCTGTGCCTACCGACGCCGCCGAACCCGGACGGTTCTTCGGACCTGAGCTACTATTTCGATGCGCTCGACACCATTGCCAGCCTGCTGGCGAAACGCGCCGATCAGCGCCGCGTCGTGCTGATCAACAAGAGTACTGTGCCGATCGGCACCGCTCGTCAGCTGGAGGCAGTGCTCAAGCGGCATCAGGTCCCCAATGCCGGGGTAGCGTCGAACCCGGAGTTTCTGCCTGAAGGCGATGCGGTCGAAAAGTCGCGCCGTCCAGATCGTGTGGTGCTCGGCGCGGATACCGAAGATGACTTCCGCATCATGCGCCGGATTTACTCCCAGTTCGTCAATCACGTTCGCATCCGCTATATCGAGACGACGCCAGAGACCGCCGAGGCGATCAAATACGTCGCCAACACGCTGCTGCTGACGTATATCTCCTTCTGGAACGGTGTCGGCGCGCGCCTGGGCGAACGCTTTGACAACGTGCGCATGGAAGACCTGAAGCGCGGCGTCACCGCCGACGCCCGCATCAGCACGTGGGGGTCGTATGTCTCTAACGGCGCGGGCGGGTCATGCTTCGGCAAGGATATTCAGTCGCTCATCCATCAATTCTCGACGGTGGGCTATCCGGCGGACCTGCTCCAGGCGGTCTACCGCATCAACGAATACCAGAAGACCTATCTGATCGACCGCGCGGTTCAGGAAGCCGGCGTGAGTTTCAATCAGAAGACTGTCGCCCTTCTCGGCTTGTCCTTCAAGCAGCGCACCAACGACATGCGCGACTCCTCGTCGCTTAAGGTCGTCGATGCTCTGCTGGCGAAGGGCGTCAAAGCGATCCGCGCTTACGATCCGCTCGCGACCGAAGAGGCACGCCGTTATTTCGACCCGGACAAGAACCACCTGTTCGGGTGCATCACCTACCATGAGTCTCCGAGAGAGGCGATCTCGGGCAGCGATATGCTGTTCATCTCGACGGACTGGGAGGAATTCCGGGGGCTGTCGCGCACCATCGAAGAGACCGTCAAACCGCCGTATCTGATCATTGACGGACGGCGTATGATCCCGGACTACAGGGAACTGGTCACGGCAGGGTACGACTATATCGCGGTAGGTTCCGGGTTCATGTCGGGAACTGCTGCGTCCTGACCGGACGTGATCGCGCAGGGTGGAGAGGGCATGGCAGCGCCATGCCCTGATTTGTTGTTAGGGTAGAGGAGTCGGTAGTGAGCAACGTTTTCCGTCATGTCTTGTCGAACGGGCTGGTCGTGTTGTTGAAGCCCGTACGCACCGCACCGATCATCAGCTGGTGGGTGCTGTACCGAATCGGCAGTCGCAACGAGCCGACCGGGATCACCGGCGCATCGCACTGGGTCGAGCATATGCTCTTCAAAGGGACCGATCAGTTCCCGGCGGGGTATCTCGATAAGGCGATTGACCGCGTCGGCGGATCCTGGAATGCCCAGACGTTTTTCGACTACACCGCGTACTACGAGACGCTGCCCGCTGCCGAAATCGACCTGGCGCTGCGCCTGGAAGCCGACCGGATGATCAATGCTCGCTTCGATGTCGAAGAGGTCGAGTCGGAACGGACGGTCATCATCTCCGAGCGCCAGGGGGCGGAGAACTCGCCCATGTTCTGGCTGGGCGAGGAAGTGCAGGCATCCGTCTTTCGCGTGCATGGTTATCATCACGAGATCATCGGCGACATGACCGATCTGCGCACCATGACACGCGATGATCTCTTCGGACACTACCGCCAGCACTACATGCCGAACAATGCCATCGCCGTCGCTGTCGGCGATTTCGATCCCGATGAGATGCTGGAACGCATTCGGGCGATCTACGAGCCGATACCGGCAGGCGCTGCGCCGGCGTTGTTCGTTCGCCCTGAACCGGTGCAGCAGGGGGAACGTCGTGTAACGGTCGAGCGACATGGGACGACTTCATTCATCCAGCTTGCCTATCGTGTGCCGGCGGCGACTGATCCGGACTGGTTCAAGCTCGAACTGCTGAACAGCGTCCTGGCAGGCACGGACGGATTTGGCGGCGGCGGTATCGACAACCGCACCACGCGGCTGTACAAATCCCTGGTAGAGACGCAGCTTGCCGTCGATGTTGATGGCGGCATGACCCCGACGATTGATCCATTCATGTATACGATCACCGTCGTTCTGCGCGACGGCGTCGAGCATCAGACCGTCCAGAACGCCCTTGATGAGGCGATCAATCGGGTCATTGCCGAGGGGGTGACCGAACGCGAACTGGAGCGCGCCAAGAAACAGGCGCGGGCGCTCTTTGCCTATGGGACCGAACGGGTGACGATGCAGGCGTTCTGGTTGGCGTTCGCCGAGAACTTCAACAGCTATTCCTGGTTCGAGGACTACGTGCAGAGCCTCGAAACGGTCACGCTGGACGACGTGAAAGAGGTTGCCGCTCGCTACCTGCGCGCCCAGAATCGAACGGTCGGTTGGTTCGTGCCCACGACTGACGCTGCCCAAGCCGACGCCGAACAAGACGAAGAGGATTTTGAATGAGCGCGCCTATCGAATCATTCCCGAATTCGCGCAACATTGTCCGCGAGGTCCTGCCTAACGGCGTGGTTGTCCTGGTCTATGAAAACTTCACCGCCCAGTCGGTTGTCTTGACCGGATCGGTGACGGTGGGCAGTTCTCTGGAATTGGCTGCTCAGTGCGGTCTCGCGGCAATGACCGCAGATGCCCTGACGCGCGGATCAGCATCCTACGATTTCGCTGCGATCAGCGAGGCGCTCGAATCGGTCGGCGCGGACCTCGATGTCAACGGTTCGACTTTCACATCATCATTCTCAGGCAAAGCGCTCGGCGAAGATCTGCCGCTCTTGCTGGACATCCTCAGCGATGTCCTGCGTCATCCGACGTTTCCTGAGAACGAGGTCGAACGGCTGCGCGGCGAGATCCTGACCGGATTGAACTATCGCCAGCAGGATACCCGCTACCGTGCCGCGCGCGCTTTCTATGAGACCCTCTACCCGGAAGGGCTTCCCTACCATTTGAGCGCGCGCGGCACGCTGGAGACGGTCGCACGGCTTTCGGTGGATGATCTACGCGCATTCCATGCGCGCTGCTATGGTCCGCGCGAGATGATCCTGGTGATCACCGGCGCGGTCAAAGCTGATGAGGCGATCCAGGCGGTGCGCCGGCGCTTTCAGGACTGGTCCAACCCCGATCAACCCCCGCGCGTTCGACCACAGAACCCCACCCCAACCCAGATGACGCGCCGCGTGCAGATCGCCATTCCTGGCAAGACGCAGAGCGACATTATGCTCGGCGCGGTGGGTCCGTCTCGCCTGGACGCCGATTACCATGCCGCACAGCTCGCCAACAGCGTGCTCGGCCAGTTCGGCATGATGGGACGCATTGGCGGAAAAGTGCGCGAGGAACTGGGGCTTGCCTACTATGCCTACAGCCAGATCGAGGGCGGTGTGACGGCGCTGCCCTGGAATGTCTCTGCAGGGGTCGATCCGGAAAACGTAGATCTCGCCATTGAGAAGATCGCCGACGAGATTCGTCGAATCACGCGCGATCTGGTGAGCGCCGACGAGCTGGCGGATAACAAGTCTTTCTTCATCGGTCGACTGCCGCTTCAGATGGAGGCGAACGAAGGGATAGCGTCGATGATCCGCAACATCGAGACCTTCGATCTTGGACTGGATTACCTGCTGGGGTACCGTGACATCATCGGTGCGCTGACTCGCGAGGATTTGCTGAAGGCGGCGCAGCATTATCTGAACCCAGAGTCTCTGGTCGTCGCGGTCGCGGGTCCACCGGACGCCTAGAGCCTGCTATGAACTTTTCTCCCCTCAACCCCCCAGCCCCCTTCTCCCCGTTTTGTGGGAGAAGGGGGAGTCAGGTCCCCTCGCCCCGCGCGCGTGGGAGAGGGGATACAGGGGTGAGGTTGCCGCAGAAGTTCATAACAGCCTCAAGAGCGTATTTGATAATTCATCAACGCTCTCGTAGGGGCGGCTCGCGCGCCGCCCGCGCCGCCTGAAAGATCGTCACGGTTACGGCGGGCGCGTCGCGCCCCTACCAAGGGCAATTTTCAAACACCCTCTAGACGCTGCCCCTTGGCGGACAGCACTATCGATGGAGTGAGAGATGAGTTCGAGAATGTCTTCAATCAAGAGTCGAATCCGGCTCGTCATCGTACACTCGCTGCTGATCGGAGCCATGACAGGGGGAGCGCCTGGCGCGGCACAGAACTCTGAGATGCTGCGCGCCGCCCCGCCTGTCGCCGAGATGGGCGCGCTGGACGAAGTTGTGGGCGGCTTCATCCGTCCGCTCTATCTCACCCATGCCGGCGATGGCAGTGGGCGCTTGTTCGTCGTAGAGCAGGGTGGCAAAATCTGGATTCTGGAGGATGGCGAGCGTCGCGCCGAACCTTTTCTGAACATCTCCCACAAGATTAGCCCGGAGGCGATACCGGCGACCGGCTACACCGAACGCGGCTTGCTCGGCCTGGCTTTTCATCCTGATTTCGCCGAAAACGGGCTGTTCTTCGTCAATTACACCGATATCAGCGGCGCGACGGTGGTCGAGCGCTATCGCGTCTCGGAAGATGACGCTGATCACGCTGATCTGCAGAGCGCGTTCCAGATTCTCCGCATCGACCAGCCGTATCCCAACCACAACGGCGGTCACATGGCGTTTGGACCCGACGGCTATCTGTACATCTCCGCCGGCGATGGCGGTTCGGGCGGTGACCCGGACGGCAACGGGCAGAATCTCGGGACTCTGCTGGGGGCAATCCTGCGCATCGACATCGACACGCCTGCGGGGCAGGCTTACGCTGTGCCTTCGGATAACCCATTCGTTGGGTGGTCCGACGCCAGGTCCGAAATCTGGCTGTATGGCGTGCGCAACGTCTGGCGTTTCAGCTTCGACCGGATGACGGGCGATCTCTACGCTGCCGATGTCGGTCAAAATCAATGGGAAGAGGTCAACTTCATCCCGGCGGGACAGGGCGGTTTCAATCTTGGCTGGAATATCTATGAGGCGATGCACCCCTACAGCGGCGCGTTAGCGCCGTCGGATATGATGCTTCCCGTCGCCGAATACCCGCACAGCCAGGGCATTTCGGTGACCGGAGGATATGTCTATCGGGGGAGCGTCATCCCCGACTGGCAAGGGGTCTACGTCTATGGTGATTTCGGTTCCGGCATGGTCTGGGGGACGTACCGTGAAACGCCGGATCAATGGCGAACGGTCGTCCTGATGCGTTCCGGAAGGACGATCAGCTCTTTCGGCGAAGACGAACAGGGCGAGCTTTACCTGGTCGATTACAACGGGTCCATCTATCGGTTCGTCAGCGGCTAACGCCTCATCGCTCTCCCTGGCTGGATGGCTCTTGCAGCCGCGCACCTACAGATCGCCTGGTTTTCAGAGGGTCTGTAGGAATGCGTGGCTGCATTTTCATTGAATCTGACTGCGCGGCTCTCACCGCTTTTGCGATACAATGAACCTACTGAACTCATCGTCGCTGCTGCAACATCTCTCCAATCAAGCCGGTAGACAACCTATTATTGAAGCAGGCGCAGGCTGATTTTCGCTGGAAATGAGGCTGAATGATGACTCCCGGAGATTTGCCGGAGAACCCCGGCGGCGATGGCAACATGATGTACTCGCTCCAGATCATCAACGATCACGTCTATGATCGGAGCTGGCTGCTCAACAATGCGGACCGGATCAACAGCGTGATCCGGGCGACGGTTAATCGCGGGCTGTACTATCATTATGCCGTCGATACGCTGATGAACATTCTGCCCGTCATGCTGACCAGCAGCGAGTTTCAGCCATGGCGACATCGCCTGATCGAGGCGCTGGTATTCGCTCAGGACCTGGGGGACAAAGACCTGCTTGCGCGGCTCTCGATTGCCCTGGCGCGTTATCACAATTTGATCGGCGAACCTACCAGCGCGCATGCTCTGCTGCTGCGGGCGCAGGGATATGCCGATCAACGTAATGAAGACTACCTGCTGGAATCGTACGCCGGGTTGATTGAGACCTATATCCTGGCGCCTCATCCACGTTTTGACGCCGCGCAGTTTGGCGAAGCGCTGGAGATCGCCGCTCGCAGCGAGCGCGAAGACCTGAAAGCGATGATTCATCAGATGATCGCTGTCGCCCACATCCATCGTCAGGAGATGGATCTCGCTCGCAATCACGTGACCCTGAGCGCCGAGATCGCCGTTCGCCTTCAGGAGCAGAACCTGCTGCTGCGATCGCTGCTGATTCAGGCGACTTTGCTTCGCCAATTGGGCGATTGGCAGGCGAGCGCAGAGGTTTTGCGGCGTGCGCGCGAAACTTACCCGAAGACCAACCATCTGCCAAAGAATTACGTGCTGCTGTGTTATGAGGAAGGCTGCGTCCAGTTAGAGCTGGATCAGCCCGCCGAAGCCCTGGATCGGTTTCGGGAGGCGGTGCTTCACATCGGGGGGCGCGAGAACGCCTACGATACCGGGTTATGTTATGTCGGATTGGCGCTGGCGTGTCTCAAACTGCGGCTCATGGACGAAGCGGCTGAGGCAATTGAAGAAGCGCACAGCATTTGGGAATACCTCGGCAATGCCTACATGATGGCGCATGCCACCTACACCCGCGCCTTCATCGAAATGGAGCGATCGGTTGAGACACACCGATTTGCCAGCCAGCTTTTCCGGCGCGCTCTGGAGGCGGCGGCGAAAGTTGAGCGCCACGCCGCCCGTGAGCAGCTGGAGCGGCTGATCCTTGAAAAGATCGCATTGCTGGACTACCCGCCAGACTAGCGGCATAGCGCGTCGAAACCGCAGAATCGAAAGAAGACCGGCCGACGTTGCTGCGCCAGCCGGTCCCCTTTTGCCCTGTCAGCAGTGTGCGGTGATCTAGTTCGGCGGAGGAATGGGGGGAAGGGGCGGGTCGCCGCGCCGAGAAGGATCGTTCGGCGGTGGGATGGGCGGCAGCGGCGGGTCAGCGTGGAGGAGAGGTTGGTTGGTCATGCGCAAGTGCTCCTGGCGAAGACAAACGAGCGATAACCTCATCCTTTCAAATTGGCGGCGGCTTGTCCCCCAGAAGCGGACAGAAAACGGACAGAAAACGGACAGAGTCGTCACAGGCGCTGCGGCTGAGCGGGCTTTCAGTTGCCGAAGCGGAGGACAATCGACTTGGAGAGTCTGGCAAAGCTGTCTATAGTGGTAGGGAAGGATTTCGAGGACTCTGCACGGCAGATAGGCAAAGATGCAATGATTCGCACCCGTTGGCTGATGGTACTCGTCATGCTGTGGATCTGCCTGACCGCATTCGCGAGCCGGGCACAGGGCGATACGCTGCTGATTCGCAGCCCCAGCAGTCGACTCAGCGACGACGGTCGGAGCATCATCGTCGAGCTAGACGTACGTAACGACGGAAATGTGGCGACCGCGGCATCTATTGTCCGGTTGTTCGATGAACGTGGTGTCGAACTAAACTCAGCACCCCTGATGCCGCTGGAGCCTCAGACGCGCGCGCCTGTTGTGCTCTTTGCGCCGCTGGACCGACTGCCGGCGGGTACGCGATCCAACCTGTACATCACGGTCGGACTGGATACACTGCCCGGCGGCGCGCTGACCGGGCGCGGCAACATCGCGTCCATCACAGTGAACGCCCCCCCGCTGGTGGAGACGCCGCCTGCCCAGTCATCCACACCGCCGCCAACCAGCATTCTGAATATCCCACTGCCGTTGCACGTGGATCTCAACGATCCGGTTCAGACGGCGCTGGCGATCGGCATTGCTGCGCTGTGTCTCCTGCTGCTGTGGGTGATCTGGGTCATCATCCGGCTGACCCGGTCGAAGCCCGAACCGTTCGGCGTGTGGCAGCCGATGTATCCCGCTCCCGCGGTCATTGACCCGAACACGACCGATGGACGGCGCTACCTCTGGCAGCAGCATGCCCAGAGCGATCATCTGCCGATGCCCTGCGCTTCTGGGAGCGTGATCGCGCGCAAGCTGCTGATCGGTGCGGGCGGCGGCAAGTTCGACGGATGGCGTGTTGTTGGCATACGTTCAGGACGATATGACCAGTACGGACGCATCAACCGGACTCATCACACCATGGGGCAGCGTGCGCTGCGGAGGTTGGATCGCGCGGCGCGGCGGAGGAAGCTCAATGAAAAAAGCGCTCTGGGCGCAGTTCGTCCTGTTGCCCGCGCACTGACCAGGGATATCCTGAAATACAGCGACAAGCGCAGCGCGATTCTGCCGATCGCCGTTGACGTGCGCTTCAAAGGGGAACGTGATCTGGCGCGCATGCATTTTGAACTCTGGCGCTGCGCTGGCGGCGAGTGGCAGCCCTTTGATTCCTGGACGGCGCTGCCCACCTACTCATCGGCAAATGATGCGGTCGAGCAGTTTGGCTATTCGTTTTACGGACAGCGTCACGGCGAGTCGCGCAGGGCGTTCGCGCGGCGACTCGAAGAGGACCTGACCCGCATCTTTGCAGCACTGGTTTTCAAACCGGTGGCGCCGTCCGCCGAGGAAGATACTGCTGGACATCCGCCAGCGACGGAGGCGCGGGTTCCCGAAGCGCCGCCAACTGCCCGACAGCGGACGGTCGAACCTCCGGCGGCGGAGGGCGGGACGCCAGTCCCATGAATCAAAACACCCCAGGCAATGCGCCTGGGGTGTTTTGATCAGGAACGATGAGAGGAGCGCGTCTTACTGAACCGGCGTCGCGGACCCGGCGAGGCTGGGCAGACCAGGCGTCCCGACCGCGGCGAGCAGATAGTTCTGACCGGGCTGGAAGGTTGAACCGGGCAGATCGAGGACGACCTCGCCCGAACCCGCCAGGCGTACCTGAAGGTCATAGGAGCCGGCGCCAACTTCGCGGATGTCGAAGCCGTCGTTGTCGCCGAACGCGCCAGGATAGCCGAGCGCACCGACCAGCAGCGCCCCGTTGACATAAATGTCAACCGCGCCGGCGTTCTCGATGGCGTGGAAAATGCTGAGGCGGACGCGGTTTTCCGCGAGCGGGCTGAAGTCTTCGCGCAGGGCGTTCAGCGTCACCGTATCGCGGGCGACCGTTCCGGTCGCGGCGAGGGTGATCCAGTCGCCTTCGGCGATATCCACGCTGAACGTCGCTTCGCCAGGCTCGGTGCCGGTCGGAACGACTGCGAACGTGTAGCTGCCAGGGCGAACATCCATCCACGCGCTGATGGCGGCGAAGGTCACCCCTTCGAGCTTGGCTTCGCCATTGACGTAGACATCAACCGCGCCGGCATCGGGCGAGAAGTGCGCCGCGCGCAGGTGCGCACCGCTGGGGGTCAGCACTGCGCGCTGCGCCGCAGTCAGCAGAACGCCGTCGGTGACGAAGACGACGCCGTTGGCGGCGACGTTATCGACATCGGTGATGTTGACATCGTTGACCGTGAAGCTGCGCCCCTGCTGCACCACGCTCACTGTCTCGCCTTCCAGCGCCGTCGCCAGCGTTGGGTCAGAGGTCAGATTGCGGAAGAAATACTGACCGGGGACGACGTGATAGAGCAGGATGTCGCGCAGCAGTTCAGGCTGCGCCAGCACATCCTCAGCCGCCAGATCAACTTCATCGAGCAGTGCCGCAAAGGCGTCGTCGGTTGGCGCGAAGACGGTGAAGGGACCTTCTCCCGACAGCGTTTCGGTCAGCCCGGCAGCTTCAGCGGCTGCCAGCAGGGTCGTGAAGCTCTCGATCTCCCCGGCAGAGAGCAGCTCGGCAATCGAGGGGCGCGCGGGCGGCGCGACCGGCTCGGTGGCTTGGGCAGTCTCAGTTTCGGCGGGCGCTTCCGCAGCAGCCGTCAGCGAGGCGGGCAGCAGCACGCCGTCGATCACGTGGACGATGCCGTTGGCGACCAGATTATCGGGGTTGGAGATGCCGACACCGTTGACCGTGAAGGCACCGTCTGTCAGGTCGAACGTGACGGACTCACCTTCCAGAGCCGTGTCGAGGGTGGGACCGGACGTGAGATTGCGGAAGAAATAGCGACCAGGGATGACGTGATAGAGCAGGATGCTGGTCAGCATGTCGGGATCTGCGACGATGTCGGCAGCGGAGAGTCCCATCGACTCCATCGCAGCGGCAAAAGCTTCATCGGTCGGAGCGAGCACCGTGAACGGACCCTCGCCTGCCAGCGTCTCGCCCAGTCCGGCAGCCTGAACCGCCGCCAGCAGGGTGGAAAAATCGCCAACCTCACCGCTCGACAGCAGATCGCTGATGCTAGGACGGTCCTGCGCCATCGAAGGCGCAGCAGCCATCAGCAGAAGCGCTGCAACCAGCAAAAGGGACAATACTTTACGCATTCGGAATGCCTCCTATACGCAGTGTAAACACAACTGAGTCACGCAAGATATTCTAGCGCAAAAAAAGAGGCGCGTCATAATAATTCGGTGAAAATAGCCAGATTCCCGAATAAGGTGGGGCTGGTCCTCTAGGAAGTCTCGCTTCCGCCCGGCGGCGATCCTGCCATAGCGTACAACAGGACACCCAAGGCGGCGAGCAGAAGGAACACCAGCAGCGCTCCCGCCTGGAGGGAGCCAAAGAAGACCTCCGGGCTGCCCATCTCGACGACATGCGATCCGAAGCCCAGATAATCAGCCATGCCGGTGAACGCTGCCAGCACCAACCCGGTGAACGCCACCCGCACGCAAATCTGCTGGGTGAGATTGGCTTCCTGGTTCGGATAGAGTGTGTATTTCACGTAGAGGATTGCGCCGATATTGAGCAGACCTGCGCCCAGGACTAGGGCGACAAACTGGACGATGCCGATACCCTCCCCAGGGGTGATGCCGGTCACGGTGGGGAACAAGCCCATCAGCATGAGGACGCCCCCCAACGCGCCGATGACGATCCCAAACTGCGCGGGTCCGATCATGCCGGCAGCGTCTCGCGCAGCTTGCGCAGAAAGTTGCCGCTCAGGATTTTTTCGATGTCGCTCTCGCTGTAACGTCGCTGGCGAAGTCCTTCGCCGATCTCCCACAGGCTCGCGACCGAATCTAGCCCCTCGGGGATGCTCTCCACGCCGAAGCCTCCGTCGAGATCGCTGCCGATTCCGACGTGTTCCGCGCTTCCGGTGAGCTGGCAGACGTAATCGATGGCGTCCAGGATGGTAGCGAACGGAACGCCGCTCTTAGGATCGTTTTTCTGCCACGTCTCGCTCAGAAAACGGTTGAAGAGGACGATGCCCATCACACCGCCGCGCTCGGCGAGCCGAAGGATCATTTCGTCGCTGAGGTGCCGGTCGGTAGCGCGGAAGCGGCGCGGGTTGCTGTGGCTGGCGATCACCGTGCCAGTGTAGCGATCCAGCGATTCGAGAAACGCCTGTTCCGCCATATGCGACAGATCGAGGATGGCGTTGTAGCTCGCCATCACATCCAGCAGCGCTTCACCCTCCGCCGTCAGTCCGCCCGGCTGACCTGTCCCGCCGCAGTAGCGCGACGCCGCCCAGGCAGGTCCGACTAGGCGGATGCCACGTCCATACCACTCATCGAACTGGCGCGGCTCCAGGATAGGATCGCCGTTCTCCATCAACAGGACGAAGCCCAGTTTGCGATCCGCCGCCGGCTTGTCTGGCGTCCAGGATTCGACCACTGCATCCAGTTCCTTCTGGGTACGTACCAACCGGATCGTATCATTTTCATCCGCCAGCCGGTTGTAATAGTCGAGCTGGTCCAGTCCATAGCGATAGGCTTCGCGAGGCGTCTTGTAGCGCGGAGTCAGATCGCTCAGTGCGACAGGTGAGGTGATCGGCTCAGTGAAGATCGTGGAGAAGACGAGGGCGACCCGACCGAGCAGGGCGTCGGGCAGTCCCAGAGTCGCGATACCATTGGGATGAGTGCCGCCCGCTTCACGGGCGCGCGTTTCACCGACGCTGTGCCGGTAGTCACGCCCGAAGTACAGCGCGTTGTAGGCGATATCCTGATGACCGTCGATGATGAACATGATCTTGAACTCTGCTGTCGTGAATAGGCATCGCCCGCAGATTCTACGCGGCGGCACGCCAAAATGCCAACGTTCACCTCAATTTAATCCATCCGCAAGATTTGTGCCGAAAATGAACGAGTGAACTGATCGCCTGTTTTTGGTCGTGGGTGCATGGTGCAGGAGGTTATCTTGACGTTGAGATCGAGTCTGGGTTGGGGGGCGCTGATCGGTGCGGTGCTGGCGCTTCCCCTGGTTGCCCTGTCATACCTGGGTCAGCAGGCGGCGCGGCTGGCGTTTGTGCCGTTCGACCTGTTTGACTGGCTGGCGCGGAATCTGCCAGAACCGCTGATCACGGTTGGGCGCGGTACGGTCGAGGAGGTGGTCGCCGCGGTGCAGATCGGCAGCTCTTCCGATGCCGCCAAGACCGCCGAGAATCTGATGGGCATCCTGATGGTGATCGCCATCGGAGGTATTGCCGGCGCTCTCTTCTTCGCGCTGATGAATCGCTTGCTTGGGAGTCAGGACAGCGTTATCCCCGGTCTTGTGCTGGGTGGGCTGGTCAGTCTGCCATTCCTGCTGTTCACGTTTTCCGTCAATCTGGAATCCACCGCTGACCCGCTGGTCGCGCTGGTCTGGATCGTGGCGCTGTTCGCCATCTGGGGTTTGGCGGTCAGTTGGGCGTACAGCAGACTCAATGAACACACGCCGGCTGTTCCGGCGAGGGCGCGCGCACAAGCCTCGGCGCAGACGCTCGACCGCCGAACCTTCCTGATCCAGGTTGGGGCGGCGACGGCGACGGTGACGGTCGTCGGCGCAGGATTGGGGTCGCTGCTGAGCCGCCGGGTCACCGAAGACCTCACCGGTGCGCAGCTTCAGGCGTCAGCGACCCCTGAAGCATCTTCCGAAGCGGCGGTCGCTCAGGCGCTGCCGAACGCCGACGATCCAGTCATCGCTGCGCCAGGGACGCGCCCCGAAGTCACGCCGCTGCGCGACCACTACCGGATCGATATCCGTTCCGACCCGAATGGATTGATCATCCCTGAAGAGGGCTACACGCTGAAGTTCGAGTCAGCTGTCCCCGGCGAAGAGGGCTTGATCGCCGAAATGACCCTGGATGAAATTCGGGGAAACTTCGAGACCATCAGTGATTACATCACGATGTCGTGCATCTCGAATCGGGTCGGCGGTGACCTGATCAGCACGATCAAGTGGACCGGTGTGCGGATGAAAGATGTACTGGCGGCGGTCACCGTGCCGGAGCGGGCGACTCATCTGCATATCTGGGGGGGCGATGATTTCGACGAGGTTGTCGCGCTCGATGTGATCGAGAACGATGAGCGCGTCATGCTTTGCTACGCCTGGGAAGATCAGCCGCTGACCACTCGTCACGGTTTCCCGCTGCGCATTCACATCCCCGACCTCTACGGCATGAAGCAGCCGAAGTGGATCACCCGCATGGAGTTCATCGAAGGCGAAGTCGAAGGATACTGGGTGCGCCGGGGTTGGGACAAGGACGCGATTGTGCGCGCGACCTCAGTGATCGATACGGTGGCGACCGACGATGCGTTCGGCGATGCCGATCAGAACACGCTGATCCCGATCGGCGGCATTGCCTGGGCAGGGGATCGCGGCATCTCAAAGGTCGAAGTGCGGGTTGATGGCGGCGACTGGGTCGAGGCGCAGATCCGCCAGGCAGTCAGTGATCGTGCATGGAATTTGTGGCGCTACGACTGGCACTTCGTCGAAGGCGATCACACGTTTGAGGTGCGCTGCGCCGAAGGCGATGGCGCGATGCAGATGGAGGCGAGCGCCGGGACGCGCCCCAGTGGAGCGACGGGCTTGCATTCGGTGCGCACTACGGTGAGCGGCACGATCACGCTTACCCCACGTCCACCGCTTCTGTGATGGCAGTGACTCGGACGAAGGCGTATCGCGCTCGCCTTCGTCCGAGCCAGTGACGCGCTATTCGCCCCGCAGGGCGCGCGCCGGGATCAGCCGTGCGATCTGCCGAGCGGGATAGACGCCGGCAAACAGCGCAGCGCCTATCGCCACGAGAAACGCCATCAGGAATTCATCCGGCATCAGTGTGAGGCGCATCGTCCAGCCGAAGGAACGCACGTTGATGACGTAAACGAGGATGGCGGCGAGCGCCGCCCCGATGGGCAGGGCGAGCAGACCGGCGACCGTGCCCATCACCCCGGTCTGAATCAGGGTGTAGCGCCAGAGCTGATCGCGGGTCAAGCCGATAGCGCGCATGATCCCGTACTGTCGTGTCTGTTCTAACTGAAGCGAAAGCAGTGCGCTGAGGATGCCGATGAAGGCGACGGTCACCGCCAGAAGGCGCAGTGCTGCCGTGATGGCGAAGGTGCGCTCGAAGACGTTGAAGACGTTGGCGCGCAGCGTCTGGTTGCTCTGGACGATGAGCTGCGTACCGCCCAACGCCTCGCGGATGTTGTCGATCACCGCCGCCGGGTCAGCATCTGCCTTCAGGAATACCGCCATCGTCGTGATGTAGGGGTCGTCGAAGTGACGACGATACACAGTATCCACCATGAAGACCGATCCCTGGTCGGTCACATAGTCGTAGTAGACGCCGGCGACGGTGAACGTTTCTACGCCATAATCGGTCAGGAGTGTCAGCGTGTTGGCTTCCGGTGTGATGCCCCGCCGGAAAGCGAATGGCTCGCTGACCATGATCTGCCCCTGGCTGAGGGTTTCCATGTAGGTTTCGCGCGGCGCAACAAGCCAGACGAACTGTCGTTCAGT
>JAEURA010000030.1 GCA_016789005.1 Anaerolineae bacterium | reverse complement strand
CTGGTCGGATGGATGACGGCGAATCAGACGATTTTCGCCGCCATCCCTCATGAGAACGTAGTGATGGTCGTCGTCGTCGGGCTGATCAGCGTGACTCTTTCGACCAGCGTGATCGACGGCGATCGGCGCCAGATTCGCGCTCAGCTGCACGCGATGCGACAGAACGAGCAGCGCGCCAGGGCGCTGCTGGATGCCATTCCCGATCAGGTCTTCCGATTTTCTTCGGAGGGCATCATGCTGGAGGCACGTGGCAGCACCGTCGACGTGCTCGCGCCGCCCGATGATCTGGTCGGCAAGCCGATCCACGCGCACCCCACCCTGACCGGCGTTCCGCCCGAACTGATCGAAAATGCCTGGCCCTACGCAGCCAAGGCGCTGCGCGAGGGCTGCCTTCAGGTGTTTGAATACCAGCTGCGCTATCCAGGGCGCGGCTTGCAGGACTTTGAGGCGCGGGTGGTGCCGAGCGCTGCCAACGAAATTCTGGTCATGATTCGCAACGTCACCGAACGCAAATCTGCGGAACGGTGTCAGCGGGAACTGACCGCCGAACTGCAAGCCGCCAACCAGGAACTGAACAACTTTGCCTACATCGTCTCGCATGATCTGCGCGCGCCGCTGCGAGGGATTCACGCTGTCGCCGAATGGCTGTCCCATGATCATGGCGATCAGCTCGGCGAGAGTGGGCGCAGGCTGCTGGACCTGCTTCAACAGCGGGTGACGCGCATGGACATGATGATCCAGGGCGTGCTGGAGATGTCGCGCCTGGGTCAGGAAGGGCAGCGCGCTTCGGTCGAACTACAGCCGCTCGTGACCGGTATCATCGACGATCTGGCTGTGGATACGCCGCACCGCATCACGCTTGATACGCCGCTCCCGGTGGTCCATGCTGATCCGACGCGGATGCGCCAGGTCTTCCAGAATCTTCTTGACAACGCGGTGAAGTACCTCAATCAGCCGGTCGGCGAAATCCATGTCGGCTGCCAGCGCCGCGCTGACGGATGGCTGTTCTGCGTGCGCGACAACGGACCGGGAATCGCCCCTGAGCATTCTGAACGCATCTTCCAGCTTTTCGAGACTCTTCAACCGCGCGAGCAGGTCGAAAGCACCGGCATCGGACTGGCGATTGTGAAGCGCATCGTCGAGACTTACGGCGGGAAGGTCTGGGTGGAATCAACCCTTGGCGTCGGCAGCGCCTTCTTCTTCACGCTTCCATCTGCCGAGGAACCCGACGACTCGGCGATTCTGCCATCGTGAGCGGAGAGAAAGTGGCAGGCGGCTTGCGCGCCTGACTATAATGGCCACATCAATGATAGGCGTTGTTGCAGCGCACGTCCTTGCTGCGACAGCGGTCGCTTGATGTGTGGACTCCTTCACGACAAGGTGATGACGAATCGTGATGCCGAGAGTACTGTTTGTAGAAGATGATCGGGTCGATCAGCTCGCCTTTGCCAAAATCATCCAGGAAGGTTTGTTCCCCTTTCAGGTGGTCAGCGTCGAGACGGCTGCCGCCGCCCGCGCGGCGCTGCGCAGTGACCGGTTCGATGTCGTCGTATCCGATTATCGGCTGGGCGGCGAAACCGCCTTCGACATCCTTTCCGAAGCCATAGATATTCCTTTCGTCTTCATCACCGGAGTCGGCAGCGAGGCGGTGGCGGTGCGCGCCATGAAGGCGGGTGTGTACGACTACCTGACGAAAGATTCGCAGCACAATTACCTGCGGGTGCTGCCCACCGTGGTGAGCGGCATTCTGACCCGCCGGCGTCTGGAAGCCGAAGCGCGCGAATCGCAGCGGGATCACGTTCGGCGTCAGGTGCTGGCGGAACTGCTGCACGAGGTGTCGCACGACCTGCGCACAGCGCTCACTATGCTGGGCACTTCGCTGCATCTGTGCGAGCGGCATTTCGGACAGCTGCGCGAGATGCTGAAGGATGCGCCGCCAGAGGTGCTCGGCGTCTTGCAGAACCTCGTCGTCCGCCGGAATCAGGTCGAGCGCACCAGAGAGCAGCTGGAGAGCTTCATCCTGAACATGCTGGCGATGGCGCGCCTGGACGGAGCAGAGCTGCGCCGGCAGGAGCGCCGCGATTTGAACGAACTGGCGGCGGCGGTCTTCCTGTCCTACCGTCCGATCCTGGTACAGCGAGGACTCGAATTCGCCTTTGACGCTGCCCCTCGACCCCTGCAGGTCACGGCGGATGTGGAGGGCGTGACATCCATCCTGGAGCAGCTCCTGGCAAACGCCATCGCCTATACGCCCGCGCCAGGGGCAGTGAGGATGCGCGCCTACCGGGCTGCGGGGTGGGTGGTGCTGGAAGTTGAAGACACCGGCATCGGAATCGCGCCGGCGGATCGCGAACGCATCTTCGAGCGTTTCTTTCGCGGCGAGAATGCCCGGCAAGTCAGCCAGGGGAACAGCGGTCTGGGTCTATCCATTGCCCGGCGGTTGGTCGAACTGCAGGGAGGGCGCATCGAAGTAGACAGCCGCCTGAGCATGGGCAGCACTTTCCGGGTGATCCTTCCGGCGGCGACTCCTTAACTTGGTGAACATGAGACATGCAGAAGCGCGCCCTAGCGGTAAGGCAGCGTGAGGCAACTCTTCTTGGCGTTCGCTTAGGGCGCGTAGTTCCAGTGAATCACGAAATCGGCGCGGAAGATTGAGATTGGGTGGAGACAAGTGCCTGCTGAACGAACACCTCGCGCGGCGTCCGTGGAGCTACTGGTTTCGTGATTCACAGAATTTGGCCTAGACCTCTGGGACATCAACCTCCAAATACTCTGAGACTTCGTCCTTTGCAGCTTTGATGATGAGCCTTCCAGGTTGACTGGCGTTGACAAGTTTGACGACCTTTACATACAGGCGTGCGCCTGCGAACGTTGCGGTGGGCGCCGTTTGTCCGCCCATAGCTGCAAGCTCATGTTCGTCTGATGCCGCCTGAAGCGTTTCAATATTCTGTGGAGATTGTATTGTCCATACCACAGAATCGCCGCTGGAAGTCGTGTAAGGCGCGATCTCGTCGAGGTGAATCTTCTTCCTGCCCTCGATACCCAATATGTTCTTGGCTTTGGCGGCTTCTTCCCATGCCGCCGGAAGAATTCGTTTCAGGATGATATCGAGCTGATGTCTTGTGACACGGCTGTACAGACCGAGCATGAAGGCAAGCCCGATCAGAACGACGGAAGGTAGTTCGTTCAGGTTCAGTTTTATTCCGACGACGTCACCACTCGTTTCATTCCCGCTAAGATCGAAGTTGATGTTCGTCAAAAACCACATGACGAGCACTGCCACGAATGGACCTTTGATTAAGTTGATGCCATACCAGTACGTTTGCTTACTGAAGGAAACCTCTTTTCCGCCGACCCAAAGACCGATTTTGGGATACCAATATGAAACCTCGTGGATCAGGAATAGAACCGTCCCGAATGTTGCAGCATAATACCAGTTCATATACTGCTGGAGCGGAGATGGCGATGGGATTGGCCTGCAAGTGAAATGAGGGATGTAGCAGGGTCTTTCGAATCGAAGTTGAATATTATTGCTCGCCATGAATGCTGCTGCGACCAAAACGCCGGCGATGATCAAGAGACAAAAAATCAACTCAGCCCTTCTTCTGTCAGATTCATTAGCGCTTTCTGAGGATGACACAATCTTTCTCCTGTCCGATCTGACTCGTTGAGAGACGTTCCCCCCAGTTCATCACGACTGAATAGGGATAACGCTCTTGAGAGGAACCCGGAGAGGTGAGCGGAAGGCTTATCGTTTTGCGAAGGCGGGCACTGCGTGAGCCTTGCTCACACAGACATACGTACGAGACAAACTACCCTTGAATAGCTCCTCCTAAGCTTGACAAATGCCAATCACTACAATCTGACAATACGCTTTAATGTGACTAAGTTATAGTACCAATTCATGCTAAAGAACTGTAGTTGGTTACCCTAGCCACATGAAAACTGCTTCGCGAGCGTGTGGTGGGTCAAAACCACTATGTCGCGCGAAGAAATACTGGGTGTTCGAAATGACATCAGCCAGCGCGATTCACTCAGTAGACGAAGACCACCAGCGTGGCGAGCAGCATCACCCAGTCTCAAACAGGCGGGCGAAACCGTCGTATGGCGCGAGGGCGATGATCTCGAAATCGATCAGCCCCGCCTGGACCAGCGGTAGGGTGTCGAGGATGGCGCGGGCAGCGGCGGCATCGTCACATTCCAGAACGAGCACAGCCGTGTGCTGGTCGGCTCGAAAATAGATCTCGCGGACCACACCCTGCTGGACCAACGCCCACACCTGACGGGCTTCGGCGCGGAGATGACGCCGAAACGCCTCGGCGGTCGCCTGTGGGGCTTCGCGTTCCAGCGCCAGAACTTTCATTTCACAGCCTCCGTCTGAGCAGGACCGCCGCTGAGGGAAGATCCGCCTCAATACACGAACACCACCACCGTGGCGAGCAGCATCACCCCGGCGAAGACGGGCCAGTACAGCACTTTCGGCGCGATATTGTCGCGATAGCGGACAATTGCCCATCCCGGACGCCGGGCGACGGCGAAGATGTTCGCCGCCACCGCCACAATCGCCACGTACAGCAGCATGTACAGCACTTCCATGTAGGTGATGCCGACCGCCGCGATTTGATCGCGCAGCGCGGTGTGGATCACCGCCACGACGAAGAAGAGCGCCGCCGCGTAATTGAGGGCGTTGGTGATCTGCTCCACTTTCCCCGGCTCGTGCCCGCTCATCAGATAGGCGAAGGTCATCGCCGCCGCGATCAGCCCTGGCAGCAGATAGGCGATGAAGGGTCCCAGCGAGACACGCTGCGCCTGGATGCTGAAGCGCAGTTCGGCAGACCTGGGCGGGGCGTCGTCCCGCGTCACGCCCGGCGAGGTGGTGACCGGCGCGGCGGCGTAGGCGAAGCGGCTGGTTTGCAGCGACCAGTTGTTGACACCTGCCTGCGGATCGACCCCCGGCAGCAGACGGGGGCTGATCAGATCATAGGCGTCGAGGTCCGGTGTGAGGACGACCGCCGCATCCAGTTCCGCCGGGGCAAGGCGGATCGTGATGAGGCGGTGGTCAAAGGGGAAGCGCGTCGGGTCGTAGCTCTGGCGCAGCGTCACCCCGACATACCAGGTGATCACCTCTTCATCGCCGATGCGCCGGCGGCTCACCTCGTCGAGCGTCGCCTCTTCGCCGGTGCGCTGCGGCAGGGCGAACCCCCGCCGCACGGTCGAATCGACCGGGTAGCGCTGCCAGACGTAGCCGTTGATCGTCACCGAGGTGGCGTCGGGAAACTGAAGCGACTGAATCAGGATGCCGGTGGGCACGCGCAGCGGCGCGGCGGCAGGATCGGCGGGGTTTGCCAGACCCTCAAGATAGCGATCCATCTGCGACGGGCTGGTGATGCTCGTGCCATCGACGACTTCCAGGCGGTTGGTGAGCGCCCAGGCGAGCACAATCAGCGCCACGCACAGCGCCGAAAAGACGCCGGAGACCGTCCAGAAGTTGGTGAAACGGTAGCGATCGACATGGAAGAGGAGCGTCGCCGCCAGAAAGACGGCGCTCGCTGCCGCCAGAGCGACCGTCATCTGATCGCGCACGGTCTGGCGAGCGTCCGGGAGGAACTGGGTAGTGTCCAGGACGATGCCGATGGACCAGCCGGTCGCGCCGATCGGCTCAAAGAAGTTCCAGGTTGTTTCCCCGGTGATCGGGTCGAGGACTTCGACGAACCGGCTGGCTCCGCCGAGCGCCTGACGCGCCGCCTCGGTCAGCGCCTCGTCGCCGCTGATCTCGAAGATCGTCCGGTTGACCACGTATTCGCGCACCGGGTGCGCCAGAAACGTACCCTCCGCCGAGATGACGAAGCCGTAGCCGGTCGCGCCGAGTTCCAGCGCCCGGACCAGGTCGCTCACGTCCTGGAGGGTATAGTCGATGCTGATGATGCCGGCGGCATCTGCGCCCTGCCCGCCGAGGGGCGCGAACGGCAGCCCGTATTCGACCAGAATCTTCTGCGCGCCGGTGGCAAAGAACGGTTCATGCCAGTGCGCGCCTTCGCGGAGGGTATCGACATACCAGCCGGTGTTGATCCCGGCGGCGGGGTCGGGCGTCTGCGTGTAGTCGTAGGTCGCCCCGACCAGCGCATCGTACGTGCCGTCGGGCAGCTTGTAGACGTAAGTCTGGAACAGGCGCAGAGCGGGATCGTAGGCGAACGGCTCGAACGTGATGGCGATGCCGTCGATGTTCGGGCGGTCGGCGGCGATCTCCCGCATCCGCGCTTCGATGTCGCTGTAGGGCAGCGCGCCCTCTTCCAGTTCAGCGGCGAGCAGTGCGGCGGTGGACATCACCTCGCCGAATGCCGCGCTGATGCGCTCCGAGGCGGCGACCGCCTGAGACTGGGCGGCGGCGAACGCTTCGTCTTCCAGGTGACTGCGATAGCTCAGATAGCTGTAAGTCAGCAGCGCCGTCACGGTCACGGCGCTGACGAGCAGGATCGTCAGGATGAGAGTCGAGAGCCGCCGCATGTCGCCTCGCTGTTCGGCAGATTCGCATGGCAGCGATTGTAGCCCGCGCTGCGACTCTGCGACAGCGGCGCGCTCAGTTGAAGACCAGCTCTCCATTGGCTTCGCCGGAGAGCGTCACCGGTTCGCCCAGGCGGCGGTTTTCACCCCAGCGCACCGGCAGGCGCGTCCCGGCGCGGATGAAGACGGGCAGGCGGTCCAGCGGCGCATCGACGGTCACAGTCGCGCTGCCGGCACAGGCGTCCCCGGTCCACAGATCGCGCCAATCGCCCTCCGGCAGATAGACCTCGGCGCGCGTCACGTCCGGCTCGGTGATCGGGCAGACCAGCAGCGACCGCCCGAAATAATACTGGCTGTCGGCGGCGCGCGGATCGGTCCAGCGGACGGCGCGCATCATCGGTTCTCCGCTGGCAGCGCTGTGCTGCGCCTCCTGCCAGATGTAGGGCATCAGATTGTGACGCACGTCGGTGAAAAAACGGAAGATGGGGATGACGCGCTGGTCGCCGCTGTGCGCCTGAATGTGCCAGGGGGTGCGGTCCTTGAGCGGCTGGCGGTGGGCGTTGTATTCCGAGTGGTACTGGAAGATCGGGCAGAACGCCGCCATCGCCGTCCCACGCAGATAGAGTTCCGCCGTCGGCAGTTCGCCGCTGAAGCCGCCAATATCCCAGCCCCAGAAGGCGATTCCCGAAGCGGCGGCAGACAGCCCGGCGAGGATGGTGTGACGGAAAGCGTCCCAGGTCGAATTTTCATCGCCCGCCCAGTGCGCCGGGCAGGACTGCGACCCGGTAAAACCGGCGCGGCTAAAGGTCAGCGCGTCACCGCCCCGGTGCGCGACGGCGAAATCGTAGTATGCCTGGGTGTACAGGCGAGGGTACTCGTTCCAGACCTGCGCGCCGGTGCGCCCGTCGGAAAAGACCGCCTCGGTGCTCCACAGATGCTCGCCGCCGTCGGTCTTGAAGCCGTCGACGCCCATCTCGTCCAGCAGATAGGCGCGCTTGTT
>JAEURA010000027.1 GCA_016789005.1 Anaerolineae bacterium | reverse complement strand
TCCGCCCAGATGTTGTCTGCGATTCGCCCCGACATCTCATTCAAATATCGCTTGAGCTGTGGGCGTCGGTTTTTTGCTTCCGGGTACGAAATCCGTCCCTCATCATGCAGCCGCTGCATAGTCTCTTTAGCATAGCGCCAGCCATTCTTCGGCGGCGCGAAGCCCTGCCATTCGTAGGTCAGGTTGGGTCGGGGATTCGGGCTGGTCATATTGTCCAGCCTGTATAGACCTCGCCCGTCCCCATCGTCGTATCGGTATTTGCCGGAAATATACCCATCATCATGCGATGTGAACTGGGTGTTCCAGGTGAACGTGTCGCTCTTGGTGTAATAGAGGAGCGTATCGCTCACCGGCGACCAGCGTTTGGCATCGCTGTGCGTGGTCGTCCGCTTCCAGATGATTTCATTGCGGAAGTTTTCGGCGCCGAAGATGGCATCCAGGATGATCTTCAGATAGTGGCTGGCGGTCGGGTCGCAGTGCAGATACAGACTGCCGGTCGGCTTCAGGACGCGGTGCAGTTCCGCCAGACGCGCCGCCATCATGACCAGATACGCCATCATCTGATTCGTGCCGACAATCGTCCGAAAGGCGGAGATCGTGTTGCTCAGACGGGGCGGCGCGTGGGTCACCAGGTCGTGATACAGCCGTTCCGATTCTTCGCCCCAATGCCAGGTATCTTCGAATGCCGTGATCTGGGCGTCGCTGGACCTGCCGGTTTCATCCTTGAACAGCACGTTGTAACTGCGGGCGCTGTTGAACGGCGGATCAAGGTAGATGAGATCGACGCAGGCATTCGGGAAATAGCTCCGATCCCGCAGGATGTCGAGGTTATCGCCGTAGAAAAGGCGATTAGGCTGATCAGTCATCGCAAGAATCCCCGGTAACAGCGCTGTGTCATCGCTCAATTGTAGCACAAAAGGTCGATCCCCTGGGCGGTTCTGTGATATACTCAAGGCGATGAATGGGCAAGGATGATCGTATGGTCGTGCGCGAACTTCTGATGACGGCTGGAGCATTCTTCGACTATGCGGCGCTGCCTGAAAACGAACGGCGTGACCTTGAACTGCATCAGGGAGTGATCGTCGAGATACCTTCCGCAAGCCCTCTGCACGGCTGGATCGTGATGTTGTTTATTCAGGTCATCACGCGCTTCCTCGACCTGCATCCCGTCGCCTACATCTTCGGCGACTCCAACGATTTTGTCCTTAGCCCCGGTCTGGTCTACAAGCCCGACGCCAGCGTCATCCTCAAGGAGCGCCTGCCTAGCGTCCCCGGACGCTTCCACATGGCGCCGGATATCGCCGTCGAGGTCATCTCGCCCAGCAACTCCGCCGCTGAGATTTCCGAGAAGGTCGAAAACTACCTGCATCACGGCTCGCAGATGGTGATCCTGATCTACACCGACCCCAGGACGGTGCGCGTCTGCGTCGCCAACGACGACGGCACGATCACCCTGCGCACCCTGACCGCCGAAGACTGGATGGACTGCGGCGCGGTGCTGCCCGGCTTTCGCGTCCAGGTCAAGGCGCTCTTCCCCGATCTGCCGGTCGAGACCGCCTGAGGCGCTCCCCTGCCCGCCCCGCGCCCCACAGGTTCGGGGATGAGGTTCTGAAGGCTTTCCATTAGAATAGCCCGCCATTCACTAGACTACGTTCAGGCGTAAGGGAGTCCGCATGGCGCAGGCACTCACAAATCCCAAGGATGATTTCTCCGGCTGGTACAACGAGATCGTCTACCGCGCCGATCTCGCCGGGCAATCCCCGGTGCGCGGCTGCATCATCGTCAAGCCGTACGGCTACGAAATCTGGGAAGGGCTGAAGGCGGCGCTCGACAAGCGTTTCAAGGCGACCGGACATCAGAATGCCTACTTCCCGCTCTTCATCCCGGAAGACTATCTGAAGCGTGAAGCGCAGCACGTCGAAGGCTTCAGCCCGGAACTCGCCGTGGTCACCATCGGCGGCGGCAAGGAGCTGGAAGAGCGGCTGATCGTCCGCCCCACCAGCGAAACGATCATCGGCGAGGCGTTCTCCGAGTGGATTCAGTCTTACCGCGACCTGCCGCTGCTGATCAACCAGTGGGCGAACGTCGTGCGCTGGGAGATGCGGACCCGTCCGTTCCTGCGCACGATGGAATTCCTGTGGCAGGAGGGGCATACCGCCCACGCCACCGAAGCCGACGCCGAGGCTGAAACGCTGCAAATGCTCGACGTGTATGCCGATGTGGTGATCAACGAAGCCGCCATCCCGGTGATCAAGGGGCTGAAGAGCGACAGCGAGCGCTTCGCCGGCGCGCTGCGCACCTATACCATCGAAGCCATGATGGGCGACAAACGCGCGCTGCAAAGCGGGACGAGCCATAACCTGGGGCAGAACTTCGCCAAAGCCTTCAACATTCAGTACCTCGACGAGGGCAACCAGCGCCAGTTCTGCTGGACGACCTCCTGGGGCATGAGCTGGCGGGTGATCGGCGGGATCATCATGACGCACGGCGATGAAAAAGGGCTGCGACTGCCACCCCGCCTCGCGCCGATCCAGGTGGTCATCGTGCCGATCTACAAGACGCCCGAAGAGCAGTCCGCCGTCATGGCAGCTGCCGACCGGCTCAAGCAGGCGCTCGTCGGGGCGGATATCCGCGTTAAGCTTGATGCCCGCGAGGAAACGCCGGGCTTCAAGTTCAACGACTGGGAAATGCGCGGCGTGCCGCTGCGCTTGGAGATCGGTCCGCGCGACGTGCAGAACAACACGGTCGTGGCGGCGCGGCGGGACATCCCCGGAAGGGAAGGCAAGAGCTTCCTGTCGCAGGACAATATCGCAGCCCAGGTCGCTGCCCTGCTCACCCATCTCCAGGCAAATATGCTGGCGCAGGCGGCGGCGTTCCGCGACGCCAATATTCACGACGTGCGCTCGTATGACGAACTCAAGCAGGTGATCGAGGCGGGCGGTTTTGCGCGCGGCTGGTGGAAAGAAGACTCCGAAGCCGAAGCCCGCATCAAAGCCGAAACGCAGGCGAGCCATCGCTGCTACCCGCTGGAACAGCCGGGCGGCGAAGGCGTCAACTTTCTGACCGGCGAACGCGCCGACCGCGTCGCCCTGTTCGCCAAGGCGTACTGAACAACGGGGTGAGTTCCGACGGTCTTGTCCGGCAGGGGCGTTCGCATCGTCGAAAACGCCCCTGCTTTCGTTCGACTGCGCGCCAGACGGGCGAATTTCTTAGAAGTTCATCAGCATTTCAGCCAGCGTTAAGCAATTCGCACCAATACGAGGCTCGAACTTCTGTATAATACATAGACGGAAAAGATGGGATAATGTTGCCGATTGGCATAGGGCGCTCATTTGTTATAATTGTCACAAAGGATACCCACATTACTTAGAGCCAAGACTGTTCTGATCTGGTGACTCCCCAGAGCGCATTTGTATTTTTCTGGAAATTCGGATGCCGAGGAACAGCCCTCTTCCAGTTGATTAGAGGGCGTTCGTTGTTTAGGTAGGATTGATGGCAGCTTATTTAATTGTTGACGTAGACGATCTGCTGGAACACTTCCGCAGCCAGGGCATACTCATCGACGTGCAGGAACTTGCCGTCGGTTTGCGCGGCGGCGCGGCGCTGGCGGCAGGTCTGATGAGCAAGGATCAGCTCAGGGCTGTGGCGGTTGCCGACTGGTCGAAATACACCAGCCAGAAGCAGCGCCAAGCGGTCGATCCGCAGTACGTGTTCAAAGCCGCCGGCTTCGATACCTTCACCGTACAGCGGCGCGACAGCCTCGCCGACGCTTTGATCATGCACTACTTCCAGTTCGATCCCGACCCGGTTGATGAGCTGATCCTGGCGACGACTGATTCTGCCCTCATGCCGCTGATCCGGCGGATCAAGACGACACGCGGGGCGCGCATCCGCATGTGGGGCAGCAGCGACATCCTGCGCGGCACTGAATTCGCCGAACAGGTCATCTTTCAGCCGCTGCAAACGCTGCTGGGCATCAAACAGACCAAGAACGTCGCCATCTACATCGACTTCGAGAATATCTCGATCAGCCTCGCCGAACAGGGCTATGTCGTCAACCTCGACCAGCTGATCGAAGCCTTCCTGCGTCAGGCGCGCGCTCACGGCGTGGTGGTCAAGATGGCTGCCTATGCGCCCTGGGGTACGCGCGGCAGCCTGCCGCCGATGGTCGACTCGAACGGGCGCGAAGTCACCGAAGACGCCCCCAACCGGCTGATGCAGCGCAACATCGACCCGGTCTACAGCCTGGCGGGCAAGAACAGCGCCGATATGCGCATCGCCCGCGACATCATCACCGACAGCAGCCATACCGATTCTGCCGACGTGTACATCGTCGCCAGCGGCGACCGCGATTTCAAGGACGCCATCGGCATCCTGCGTTCGCGCAGCAAAACGGTGATTCTGTGGTCGGTGCAGGGGACGGTCAGCCGCCAGCTGGTCAACAACCCCGATCTGATCATCGAATATGTCGAAGAATTTGCCAACCTGCCGACGCATCAGGCGCTGAGCCTGGCGGCGATGCAGTCCGTTGACGACTCGGCAGTGACCGGCTTCACCCCATCCCAGTGGTCGAGCGTCGTCCTCCAGCTCGACCGCTACGGCAAGGAAAACGAGGTCGAAGCGGTGACGCGCAAGCGTTTGATCGACCTGCTCATCGAAGTCGGGGCGGTGGTCAGCCGTCCGCGCGGCGAGGACCTCGTCGCCCAGGCGGCGTCCATCGGCATCTTGCAGCGCGCCAGCGGTCGCGACCGTCTGGCGATCAACCGCGCTCACCCCATCGTCGAAAAGACCCTGCTCATCCGCGACCGCATCGTCATGCGCGTTCAGAACACGCTCTCCGTGCGCAACTGGGAGTACGTCAACTACGGCTTCCTGCTCAAGGGGCTGGCGATGGACCGCGAGTTGGACCGCCCCGGTATGAACTACAGCGACCAGTGGCGCTCCGACTGGATCGACTGTCTGGTCCGCGAGATGATTCTGCTGCGCGAGATCGTGCCGCACCGGCACAACCCGGATGACGTGGTTCCGGTGATCAAGTTGAATCCCGACTACAAGCTGCTCGCCAGTCGCACGACGCTGATCGCGCAGCCTAAAGACGAGGACATGAGCTGGGAAGGCGTGTCGCTGCCGGAAGTGGAGCGCAACGAGCCAGAGACCGCCGACATGGCACGGCGCATCATCGTCAGCGTGGAACAGTTCACCAGCTTCCGCAATTTCACCTGGTGTCCGCTCGGCAGCCTGCACAAGCGGCTGCGCCAATACGACGCCAGCATGAACTTCCAGCGCGCCGTCGAGTATCTGCTGGAAAACGGCGCGGTCGAGGTGAAGGAATATCCCAATCCGCAGAACGAGTTCTTCACCAAAGGCGTGTCGCTGGTGACGGACGCATCCATCGTGCAGACTGTGCTGGCGGAGCGCAACGGTTTCATCCTGCTGCTGCTCTACCTCTACGACCGCAACATCGCCATCATGGAGCCCAGCCTGCGCGGTCAGGACCCGGATAACCGCTACGATCTCGACCTGTGGATTTCGATCATGGAGACGGAAAACGTCCTCAATGCCGTCCCCGGTCGCCCCGGTCAGTACAGCCTTTTCCGGACGCACCACACGGTGTCGCTGGTGGCAGATGGAGAAAAAAGCCAGTAGCGCTTTTTGAGACTGTCCATGGCGGCACAGGCAGTCGTTCAAACGGTTGGAGTGAAGAGACCTCTGACCGTTTTTTATTCCCCCGCAAGATCGCAGGACCATCTTAATTCATAACTTAGTGGACGTGCAACAAAATCTGTACTTATAATGGACGACGTTCGCAGAGGTTCATCCTTCTTTCTGATTCGGCAAATGGAACCTTACGCCACGCCGTACCTGCTCATCTTTTCCATTTCGGCAATGCTGTCCTGGTCGCTGGCGTTCCACGCTGCCAACCATCTGGGCATTCGCGGGGCGAAATGCTACCTGTTCATTTCGCTCTCGCAGACCTTTTGGACCGTCTGCTACTCCCTGGAACTGGTGAGCGGCACGGTCTCCGAGAAAATACTCTGGGATTCCATCCAATGGCTGCCCGCCCTGGTGATTCCGGTCGCTATCCTTCGCTTCAGCGAAACCATCGCCCGTACGCGCTGGCAGGTTCCCCTGGCAGCGCTCTTCGTCGTGCCGACCGCCTTCCTGCTGCTGCTGCTGACGGAAGGCGGTCATGCCTTGCTCTACCGCGCGCCTGTCATCCTCGAAAGCTATCCGTTCGACAGCCTTGACTATCAGTACGGGCTGGCACATTGGCTGATCTTCCTCTATTCCTATGCGCTGATCGCCCTCGGACTCGCCCTGCTAATCTGGAGATGGCGCTCGGCATCCGGATTCAGGCGCGCACAGCTGACCTGGCTTATCCTGGGAATCGGAATCATGCTCGTGCTCGAATTTGGCGGAATGCTGTTTGACTTCCGCGTGTTCGGTCAGCGCGACCTGTCGCCCTATTCTTTCGGTCTCGGCAACGCCATTCTGGGTTGGGGGCTGTTCCGCTATCGCCTGTTTGATCTCGCGCCGCGCGCCCGCCGTCTCGCCGTAGAGCGGATGTCTGACGGTTTCATCGTCACCAACGAGCAAATGCTGATCGTCGACATGAACCAGGCAGCGCGCCGCATCATACCCGTTCATTCTGATTTCATCGGCGAATCGCTCAACGCACTCCTGGAGGCATGGTCGCTCGCCCTCGATGCGCCGACCCTGCTGGCAGGTCAGCCTCAGCAAGTTCAGGTCGAGCGCGGCGCGCAGACCTTCATCTATGAACTGAACCTGACGCCGATCACCACGCCGGATCAGAGCGTGGACGGCTATCTGCTCATCTCGCGCGATGTCACCGTCAGACGGAATCTGGAGGAATCGCTGCGTCAAAGCGAGAGACGCTATCGAACGATGTTCGAGACGCTGACCGACAGCGTCCTGCTCTACGGCGCAGACGGAGCCATCGTCGCTGCTAACCAGGCGAGCGAGCAGATATTCGGTCTGAAGCGTGAAGCCATGATCGGCAAGACGCTCGATGACTTCAGATGGGGGGCTATCCGCGAAGACGGCAGTCCCCTTCCGGTCGAAGAATACCCGGTCTATGCGGCGACTCAGAAGGGGCGCGCAGCGCGCAGCGCAGTGTTGGGGCTGCGCACGCCCGCCAAGGGGCTGATCTGGCTGTCGATCAGCGCCGAACCACTGTGCGGTGACGAAAGACCTCCCTGCGGCGCTATCGCCTCCATCCGTGACATCACCGATTACAAGGCGATTCAGGCAAAGACAGTCGAACTGAGGCTCGAACGAGAGCGCGCCGCACTCCTCACCAATTTCATTCACGGCGCGGCGCACGAATTCCGCACACCACTTTCGACCATTTCGACCAGCCTGTACCTCATCACGAGACACTCCGACGAAGGCAGACGCCGTGACCACGTCAGGAAGGCTGAGCAGGAAGTATTCCGGCTGGCGCGGCTGGTCGATCTTCAGTCGAAGCTGGCGAGCCTGGACAGCGGCATGATCCTCACGTTTACCCCTGCCAGCCTGGAAGCGATGATCGAGCAGATGATTGAGCAGTACGCCTCCAAGGCAGCAGCGGCGCGCATCGTCCTCATCGCCGATACGGCGTCGGCACTGCCATCTGTCTACTGCAACCGTGATTATCTGCTGCTTGCGCTGGAACAGGTTCTGGATAACGCCTTGCGTTTCACGTCCGCCGGCGGGTATATCTATGTGCGGCTTTCACACAGTGAATCGGCGGTGAAAATCGTCATCACAGACACCGGCAGCGGCATTCGACGCCAGGATATGCCGCACATCTTCGAGCGCTTCTGGCGGCGCGACGCTGCTCACGCCCTACCCGGCTTCGGGTTAGGGCTGCCGCTGGCGCAGGCAATCATTGCACTGCACAGCGGAACGATCAGCGTAGACAGCCAGGAGGGCAGAGGCACGTCGGTGACCATCAGCCTGCCCTACGCGCCGCGACTGAACAGATAGGCCGGCGATCCGTCGGTCGCCGGCAGATCGCCTGTCTCGGTTTTACACGCTACAATAGGTTCCATCGAGTCGCAAGCCGCCCAACAGAACTCACGGACGACTTCACATCAAGGCGCTCATTGCACCGGGCGATCTTGCGACGACACCAACCTACAGAATCACCCACGAGGAGAAGCGGTCATGGCAGATGTGAATATCGAAACACTGGCGGAAACCGAAAACTACGCCGCGTGGAAATCCGTCGAACCTGATGGTGAACTGGTCTACCACGTCGAAATTGGCTCGGTCACGCTCCACTTCTTCCAGGAAGAGTGGGATGAACTGGTGGTGTTGATCACCGCCGCCGCCGAAGGCAGCGGAGACGCCGAAGACGGCGAATGAGCAGGCGGGCGTCTGGAACGGGACTCGCGCGCGTCAGCCGCATCCTGGTCGAAGCGATGGCGAAGCACCTGCCGCCCAGCGCGGCGGAGCTTCGCCTTCTTGATGTGAATGGATTCTGCGGCGAGACCCTGCTGCGGCTGCGTCCTGATCT
>JAEURA010000345.1 GCA_016789005.1 Anaerolineae bacterium | reverse complement strand
GACGCCCGATCAGCGCGCGGTGTTCGAAGCCGAGGGACGCCCGAAGGTCATCCGACTGAAGATGCCGCTGGAAGGCGAGATGATCGTCCAGGATGCCATTCAGGGCGAGGTGCGTTTTGACTACGGCGTGCTTCAGGATATGGTGCTGCTCAAAGCCGACGGCTTCCCCACCTATCATCTGGCGCACGTCGTGGATGATCACTTCATGGAGATTTCCCACGTCATTCGCGCGGTGGAATGGCTGTCGTCGCTGCCCGTCCACTGGCAGCTGTGGCAGGCGTTCGGCTGGGCGATTCCGACCTATGCTCACGTCCCGGTCATGCTCAACCCCAACGGCAAGGGCAAGATGAGCAAGCGCAACCCGCCCAGGGACGCGCACGGCAACATCATCCCGGTGCTGGTGCATGACTACATCGCGTCGGGCTACCTGCCAGAGGCGGCGTTTAACTTCCTCGCCAACAACAGCTGGAACTTCGGCGACGACCAGGAGGTCTACACGCCGCAGGAGGCGGTCGCCCGCTTTGACCTGTCCGGCATCAACCCGACCAACGCCGCATTGCAAATCGACAAGCTGGACTGGTACAACGGCGTCTACATCCGCCAGCTGGAGCCGCTCGACCTCGCCCGCCGGCTGCGCCCCTTCCTGGAGTCGTCGGGCTATGAAGTGAACGTCGAACTGCTCAGCGCGCTCACGCCCATGCTTCAGCCGCGCCTCAAGCGCCTGAGCGCCGAGGAGGTCATGGCGTATGCCGGGTTCCTGTTCGCCGAGGATTTCCCGCCGCTGCCGCGCGAGGTGCTGCTGAGAGGGTTCAAAGGCGACACCGCGACAGCCGGGACAGCGCTGCGCAGCGCAGGCGAAGCGCTGGCAGGGCTGGCGGCGTTCGACGCGGCGCAGATCGAGCGTGCGCTGCGCGCCACCGCCGAGGCGCTGGGGATGAAGCCGAAGGAGTTCTTCAGCCTGCTGCGCAACGCCCTCACCGGGCAGGAAGTGACGCCGCCGCTCTTCGACACGCTGCCTCTGATCGGGCGCGACGAGTCGCTGCGGCGGCTGGCGGAAGCGGCGGCGACGCTGGCGGGGTAACTCCCGCAATCGGCGGCTCGCCGTTCAGGCATAGCCTGGCACTTATGGCAAGCCATAACGCGTCGGCACTATCTGTTGTGGCGCCAAATCGGCTAGTCTGGACGCTGTTGAACACTGCTGGACGATGTGTGTCCGTCCGGCGCACCCGGCACACAAACTGGCGTCTTACCCTGAACGCCGGGAAAAAGACGATGGGGTGAACGATGAGCACAATTGCGAAAGCGGCTCCACCGAAGAATCAGCACGCTTCGCCGCGCGGTCAGCGGCTGCTCTGGCTGGCGGTGGCATTCCTGACGATCAGCGTGGTCATCCTGATGATCAGCGCCAGCAGCGGCATGTCACCGGGCGACACGCCAGATTTCGTCGGCAGAATGTTGAACGGCGAGACGGTGCAGCTGAGCGACTACCGCGGGCAGGTCGTGCTGGTCAATTTCTGGGCAACCTGGTGCCCGCCCTGCCGCGCCGAAATGCCATCCATCCAGGAGGCATACCAGCGCTACCATGAGGATGGCTTCACCGTGCTGGCGATCAACAACTCGGAGCCGGTGGCGCAGATTGTCCCGTTCGTGGACGCCCTATCCCTGGATTTCCCGGTGGTGCTGGACCTGGATGCCCGGCTGCAGAAGGATTTTGGCATCACCGGTTACCCGACCAGCCTCTTCGTCGGACCAGACGGGTCAGTCTACGCAACGCATACCGGCATGCTGTCGGATGTGCAGCTCGAACGGTACATTCAGCAAGGCTTGAGCCTGCGCGAGGCATGACGCCAGGCGTCGGGTCCGCCACGAGTTGAGGGTTGATCCGCTACGGGAGGCGTGCTAACATTCTTCCCCAGTGATGTGGGATAGTTCAACGGTAGAACCGCGGACTCTGGATCCGTTAATCCTGGTTCGAATCCAGGTCCCACAGCCTCAACACAAAAGCCCGTCTGGTTTCCAGGCGGGCTTTTTCTTTAGAGCCTGTTATGAACTTTTCTCCCCCCAACCCCCTTCTCCCACAAAACGGGGAGAAGGGGGAGTCAGGTCCCCTCGCCCCGCGCGCGTGCGAGAGGGGATACAGGGGTGAGGGGAACTCCTGCCGCAGAAGTTCATAACAGCCTCTAGCCTGCGCGCTGCTGTGTCAGCCGCCGGAGCGGTGAACCTGATCCGACGACATCTGCCTTCCCTTTCCTGCCTAACTCGCGACGATTTCGTAGGTTCCGGCGCTCAGCTCGAGGATGCTCCCCGAAGCTGCGCCGCCGTTCAGCGTCACCGACCGGCTAAAGTTGGCAGGCAGGTGCGCGCTTGCCGTCGTATTCGGCGGCACCACGACCGTCCAGTGGAACTTCCCATCGACCAGCTCCCACCCCGACGCCAGATCACCGTACAGCGTCTTGAGTCTGCCGCGCGCCGAAGTCAGCCCACCGCCCGGCTGCGGGTGCAGCACGGCATGTTTGTAGCCCGGCTGCGCCGGGTCAATGTCGATGCCAGCCACCGCCATGTACAGCCATGCGCCAATCGCCCCATAAGCGTAGTGGTTGAACGAATTCATCTCGGCGCTCTGGAAGCCGCTCTCCGGCGTCCAGCCATCCCAGCGTTCCCAGATGGTGGTCGCGCCCTGCGTCACCGGATAGAGCCACGAGGGCCATCTCTTCTGCCAAAGCAGGTCGTAGGCGCGATCCAGATGCCCGTTCTGGCTCAGGACGTGCGGCAGATAGGGCGAGCCGACGAAGCCGGTGGAGAGGTGATTGCCGCGTCGCTCGATGTCGGCGATCAGCTCACTAGCAGCGAGGGCGCGCATCTCCTGCGGCAGCAGGTCGAAATGCAGCGCCAGCACGTAGGCGGTCTGAGTCGGTGTGAAGAGCCTGTCATTGAATACCTTCGTCTCGACCGGACCGTAATCGAACGCCTTCAGGTTGCCCTGCGAAATGCGGTCGGCATCTTCCATGCGCTTCCAGGCGTCCGAAGGCATTGACGAGGCGGTGGTCACCTTGCTGCCGTACAGGAAGCGCGCCCCAAACGCCACCCTGACATCGGCGAAGAGCTGGCGGTAGCGGGCGGCGTCCTCGTCTTTGCCCAGCACGGCGGCGATCTGCGCCATCAGGTGGGCATCATAGGCGAGGAACGCGGTGCCGATCAGATCGCGCGGGGTCCTGGCGTTGATCGACAGCCAATCGCCGAAGCCGTGCCACGCTTCATATTCCGGCGCGCAGCGGATGAGCGCCGGGCTGGTGCGGATGAGGAAACCCATGAACCTGCTCATCGTGTCGTAGCTGGTTTCCAGGATGCGCTTATCGCCGTAGCAGAGGTAGATGGTCCAGGGGCAGATCACGGCAGCGTCGGACCATGCCGGACCTCCGTCCGGCAGGAAGGACGTCTTCATGTTGGGCACGACCGGCGGGATGATCCCCTGCGCATCCTGCGCGTCGGTGACATCCTGTGCCCATTTGGTCATGAAGCCGGCGACATCCATGTTGTAGGCTGCCGTGCGCACGAAGACCTGGATGTCACCCGTCCAGCCGAGGCGCTCGTCGCGCTGCGGGCAGTCGGTCGGCACATCGACAAAATTGCCCTTCTGCCCCCAGACGATGTTATGCTGAAGCTGGTTGAGCAGTGGGTCGGAACAGGTGAATTCGCCGGTCGGAGGCATCTCGGAATGCAGCACGACGCCGGTGACCGTCTCGCGCGAGACTTCGCCGGGATAGCCCGCCAGCTCGACATAGCGGAAGCCGTGAAAGGTGAATTTCGGCTCCCAGACGATCTCTTGGTCATCCTTGAAGGTGTAGTAGTCGGTGGCGCGGGCGCTGCGCAGGTTGGTCGTGTAGACGTGACCATCAGGATCGAGCACTTCGGCAAAACGCAGGCTGATCGTCGTCCCTGCCGGGGCGCTGCCCTGGAAACGGACGCGACCCACCATGTTCTGCCCGAGGTCAAAGATGTGCCGCGAAGAGTCAAACCTGCCTTTGTCCACCGGGTCGCTGATCGGCTTGAGTTCCTCGATGCGGCGCACCGCCGGTCCGTTGGTGGCGACGATCTCGATGCCTGGGTCGTCGAACACCCTCACGCCTGCCCATCCCTGGTCATCGTAGCCGGGCACATCCCAACCGGGGAGTTCCAGGCGGGCGTCATATTCCTCGCCCATCAACAGATCATTGCTGGCGATGGGTCCGAACTGGACCTTCCAGGTCGAATCGCTGACGGCGGCGACCTTCTGCCCGTTCGCCAGGGCAACTTCAAGCTGCGCCAACAGAAGCGGACGGTCCGCGTAGCGCTGGCGGTGCGTCCAGCCGACATGCCCGACCGCCCAGCCATCGCCCAGGAGGGCGCCGATCACGTTTTCGCCCTTCTGGAGCAGGTCGGACACGTCGTAGACCATGTAGCGTACGCGCTTGTGATATTCCGTCCAGCCGGGTGCAAGCTCTTCATCGCCCACCCGCTGCCCGTTGATCGAACACTCGTACAGCCCCAGGGCGGTGACGTACAGCCGCGCCGACTGCACAGCATCAGGCAGGCTCAGCGTCTTGCGCAGATAGGGGGCGGGGATCATGCTGCGGGGCGCGCCGCGCAGGGCGCTGCCGATCCACTGCGCTGTCCATTCCGCGCGGTTCAGCAGCCCCAACTCGAACCAGGCGGGGTCGCTCTGGCTGACCGCGCCAGTCTCATCCCACACCTCCACTTTCCAGTAGACCCGCTGGCGCGACCGAAGCGGCTGCCCGGCATAGACGACATGCACCGACTGGTCAGACTCCACCCGACCGCTGTCCCACAGGTCGGCGCTACCCGGCATGAGGAGCGCCGGCGCGCTGGCGGCGAGAAGGCGATACGCCGTCTGGCGTGCGCCCATGCGCGGCGTTTCCATCTGCCAGCTGAGCCGGGGCGTGGCGATATCAATGCCCAGCGGGTTAGAGCGATACTCACAACGAAGATGAGCCACTGCGGTCAAGATCAGTCCCCCTGATTAAGCGCTGCTGAACAGCAAAGTCAGCCGACGCGCGGCGCACCCGCCTTGCGCTGATAACGCACCCGCACTTCCGAAACGCGGTTGGCGCCCTTCCCCATGACCACGCGAATGTCGCGGCTGAGCAGTTCGGCGTCGAACTGCTGGAAGAAGAGCGTCGTGATGATCGCCATCTCGTTCTTGGCGAAGTTCATGCCCGAACATTTGTGGATGCCGCCGCCAAACCCGATGATGGCGAACGGGTTCTTGCCTTCGCCCTGTTCCGGCGCGAAACGCAGCGGGTTGAAACGCTCCGGGTCGCTGAAAATCGCTGGCAGGTGATGCGAGGTCGCGCCGCTGACCATCACCCGCCAGCCTGCCGGGATCTGGTACGACCCCACCTGGATCGGCTCCTCGACGGTGCGAATCTGAGTGTCGGCGGAAGGACGCAGGCGCGTCGTCTCGTCAATAGCCCAGTACAGGTGTTCCAGGCGGCTGAGCATACTCCCATCGAGCGCCGCGCCTGGCTTGACGTGCTGGGCGATCTCCTCCTGGACGAGTCGAAGATAATCGGGATGCTGAAGCAGCAGCACGATCAACCAGGCAGCCTGACCGGCGGTGGTCTCGTGCCCGGCGAAGATCAATCCCATGAAGATGGTCACGATGTCCTTGTCGGGCAGGATCGTGCCATCCTTGAGCGGCGTCGTCAGCAGCGTGGTGATCAGGTCGTTGTAGCGCTCCGGGCGATCGCGCCGCTTCTGAATCAGCGCGGAAAGCGTCGCATTGATCTTCTTCTTCGCCTGGTCGCGCCGCCGAAACTTGGGCAGCGGCAGTTTGGGCGGAAGCACCGGGTCGAGCGAGGCGGCGATGGCTTCGTACTGCCTCCAGAATCCGTCGCCCAGCTCCGCCTCGTAGTCGGGACCGATGAAGGCGCGCCCGGCGACCGCCTGAGCGAGATCCATCATCGCCTGAGCGATATCGACTTCGCCTGACTGACCGAGCGAGTCCAGCCAGCGCTGGACTTCGATGTTCATCGCCCTGGCGTAATCTACCATGCGCTCGCGCTTGAAGACCTCTTGCAGCGCCGGGCGCTGGTTGTAGTAGGTCTCCTGGCTGGCGGTGAACAGCACTTCGCCGATGGCTTCCTTCAGGAAGGTGTAGCCATCCTGCATATTCAGGGACTTGTCGGTCTCAGTGTAAAACTGGCGGTTGTGATCCGCACCAGTGATGACCAGCACCGGCTGAGGACCAAGCTTGATCGTGAACAGATCGCCGTGTTCGGCATACCCACGTTTAAACAGGGTTTCACGATTCTGGAGCATTTCGACGAGGTGTCCGATGACGGGCAAGCCTCCAGAGACGACCGGCGGGACTGCTGCAACCACGTTTGACTCCTCTTTTCCCTGCGAACTTTAGAGCCGCTCCAAGAGTCTCGGCAGCCCTGTTCAATGTGGACTATTCTATCACTCGGATTGACCCCTTCAGATCAGGTTGTTGCTGAGAGATTCGTGAACCCGGCACGCAGCGCGGGGAGTTCTCGTGATTCGCCGCACTTTCGGAACCGCTATAAACTCTGGGACCAGTTGCTCCGCACTTGCGATACTCGCCAGACCTCTACGCCTGCCGGATCGCGCCTATTCATGAAGGTTGTGCCATGACGCAAGTCCTGCACCCGGTACAGGAGCGCATCACCGCACTGGACGTGCTGCGCGGTTTTGCCCTGTTCGGGGTCCTCCTGGTCAACATGGCGGATTTCAGCAGTTCGGCGTTGGGCACGGATGCGCTGGTCATGCGGGGCAGCCCGCTCGATCAAGTCCTCAACGCCGCCCTCATCTTCTTCGCCGTCACCAAGTTCTATCTGCTGTTCAGCTTCCTCTTCGGGGTGGGCTTCGCCGTGCAGATGAGGCGGGCGGCATCTCACGGGCGCGCCTTCGCCGGTATCTATCTGCGCCGCCTGATCGTGCTGCTGGGCATTGGTTTCGCCCACGCTATCCTGCTGTGGAGCGGCGACATCCTGAGGCTGTACGCCGTCGCCGGATTGATGCTCCTGCTGGTGCGACACCTTCCTGACCGGTTCCTGATCGGTCTGGCGCTGGTCATCGCCGCTGCCAGCCTGATCCTCTTCGGCGTATTCGGCGAAGGCGATCCTGTTCACACGTCACTGTCTTCCGACACCATCGCCCTGTACACCTCCGGAAGCTACAGCGATCTGGTGGCATTTCGGGCGACACAGCAGCACGCGGTGTTCAACCTCCACATCCCAATGGTCCCGGTCATGTTCCTGTTCGGTCTGGTCGTCGGACGGAACGGCTGGCTGGATCAAAAAGAGCGGTATGCCCCTTTTCTGCGCCGCTGGTGGAAGTGGGCGCTGCTGGTTGGGCTGATCGGCAGCGCCCTGCTCGTCGCCGGTTTCAGCGGCGAGAACCCCTGGCTGCTGAGCGTCGGGGTCAGCGCGGGCGCGCCAGCGCTGAGCTTCGTCTACGCGTCGGCGGTGCTGCTCCATGCCGAGCGGCTGCGCTGGCTCGCGCCCGTCGGTCAGATGGCGCTCAGTAACTACCTGACGCACTCCCTGATCTGCACCACACTGTTTTACGGCTACGGCTTCGGCTTCTATGATCAGCTGTCGACGATGTGGACCACTCTCCTGGTGGTGAGCATCTTCGCAGCGCAGATCGCCTGGAGCGCCTGGTGGATGCAGCATTACCGTTTCGGTCTGGCGGAGTGGCTCTGGCGGACGCTCAGCTATTGGCAGATTCAGCCCATGCGCCGCCCACCCTAAGCCAGTAATCGAAGATCAGCCACGAAACACCTCACCCCTCGGTCCCCTCTCCATTTTCATGGAGAGGGGAAGCTAAGCGCAGCGCAGCAGGGGTGAGGACATTGAATTGTTCTGGAACATGGCTTTAGCCAGGGCAGTCAGCGAAGGCTGCCCTCCAGCAGCCGCTCGACGATCACCACGTCCCGCCAGACTCCGTCCAGCTTCGCGTGCTTCTCGTAAATCCCGACCTCGCGGAAACCGTGTTTGTGGCACAGAGCGCGCGAGGCGCTGTTTTCGATGAAGATGCGCGAGACGAGCTTCCACAATCCCGCCGCCTCGCAGACAGGCAGGAACGCCTCCATGAGGCGACTGCCAACCCCTCGTCCCTGAAAAGCGTCGCCGACGTACACCGAAAACTCGGCGATGCCGGCATAGCATTCGCGCGGGCGGTAGGTCGATGCCGAGATCCAGCCTGCCACCTGATCAACAGTTTCGGCGACGAGGTGCGGGTGTCGTTCGTCTTCAAACCACGACAGGATGTCCTCTGCGCTGCGCAGCCGCGTCTCAAACGTGGCGATCCGCCGGGTGATCCCCTGGTTGTAGATGGCGGCGATGGCGAGGGCATCGGCGGGACGCGCGGCACGGACGAAAACAGGCGGCGGCATGATTCACTCCGTAAGGGACTCGATCAGGACGAGGTTTCGGGCACAGCACCCAGGATGCTGCGATGCGCCAGCGCTGCCACACCGGTCGCCGCCGCGCTGATGGCGACGACCAGGACGACGACGGGTTGATAGCTCCCGGCGCGGTCATAGAGCAGACTGGCGAACAGCGGCGCGGCGGTGCTGGCGAGGGTCAGAAAGATCGTCATCACGCTGGCGATTCGCCCGAAGTTTGCGGCTCCATACAGCGCCGCCAGGATCGCCGGTCGGACCAGCGTGCCCGCCCCCTGCGCCGCCCCGAACAGCAGGATGAAAGCGGCGATCAGCAGCGGCGCATGCCCTGCCAGCAGCACCGCCTGAGCGGCAGCCTGAAGCGCGAAGATGAGCAGGATCATCGTCCGCGTGGAAAAGCGGCGTTCCAGCGGCGCAAAGACGACGCGCCCGCCCACCTGCATGATGCCAATCGCACCGGTGGCATAGGCTGCGGTGCTGGAATCGAAGCCGCTGCCGATGAGAAACGGGATGAAATGCACGCGCAGCGCCGCCGCTGCCAGATAAAACAACCCAAAGCCGAGCGTAAGCAGCCAGAAGGTGCGACCGGTCAGCGCCTTACGAAATGTCACATCACCTGCCGCGCGCGACTTCGATCGGATCGACTGCGTCTCGCCATCCGGCAGCAGCCCCAGGTCTTCTGGTCGCCGCCGCAGGATCAGCAAATGCAACGGGATAGTCACGGCTCCCAGGAACAAGCCGAGGATCAACACGGCGACCCGCCACCCGAACGCCACCAGGAGCGCGTCCGACAGCGGCAGGAAGATCGTGCTCGCCAGCCCGGCAGCAAAGGTGATCACCACCAGAGCGGTGCTGCGCCGCCTCACAAACCAGTGCGCGACCACCGTGAACGCCGGATCATACAGCACGGCGGCGGCGCACACCCCCAGTCCGATCCAGATGGCATAAAACGCCGGCAGGGTCGATACCGCCGACCAGGCGATCACCAGCAGGCAGGCGGCAGCAGACCCAGCAGTCATCAGCAGGCGCGCGCCGTGCCGGTCGATCCATGCGCCGGCGGGAAACGCCATGCCGCCCGCGACCAGCAGCATCAGCGAGAATCCGCCGGTCAGTTCGGCGCGCGACCAGCCCAACTCCTGTTCCATCGGGGTCAGGAAGACGGAAAAGACGTAGTACAGGATTCCCCAGGAGATGGTCTCGGTCAGCGCCAGGGTAAGAGTGATATACCAGCCGTAAAAGGGTTTCGTCCGGTCAGTAGGCATCCATAATGATCCTGTTGAGTGTCTTTTTCAGACCCGCCTGCGTCCATCGACAGTATCGTCGATCCACAGCGCCGTGTACAGCAGTCTATGAGTCCGTTAGCGCAGTCAGGTATTCACCGCGCGCTCGTGTGAAACAACCTTCTCTTCAGCTTATTCTTGCCTTAACAGCCTGTACGCACAATCTTCAATTTGAGGACCCGGAGCATTAGAGGAGGTTTCAGCGATGACAACACAGATCGCAGTCTTCGGTGATATTCACGCCAACTTGCCCGCCCTGGAAGCGGTCCTGGGCGATATCGCTTCGCGCGGGTTGGCGAAGCTCTACTGTCTGGGCGATCTGGTTGGCTATGGCGTTTTTCCGAACGAAGTGACCGAGGTGATACGCCGGCGCGGCATCCCTACACTGATGGGCAATTACGATCAGGGTGTCGGCAGCAGCAGTGATGACTGCGGATGCGCCTACAAGACCGACGTCGAACAGCGGCGCGGTGAGCTTTCCATCGCCTGGACCAACGCGCACACCGACGACGATCACAAAACCTATCTGCGCGCCCTGCCCGCCCACATTCCCGTCAAACTAGGCGACCTGACGGTCCTACTGGCGCATGGCAGCCCGCGCAAGGTGAACGAATACCTGTTTGAGGACCGCCCCGACGCCTATTTCGAGCGTATCATGGACGCCGCAAGTACGGACGTGCTGGTTTGCGGTCACACCCACCTGCCGTATCACAAGACGCTGCCCAGCGGCAGGCAGGTGATCAATGCCGGGAGTGTCGGCAAACCGAAGGACCGGGATCCTCGTGCCGGCTACGTCGTCCTGACCGCGCACGAGCGTGTGATCGAGGTTGAATTTGTGCGCGTACCCTACGATGTCGAGCGCGCCGCCCGCGCCATCGAAGCGACGCCGGAGGAGGGCGGCATGCCCCATATCTTCGCGCAGATGCTCCGTGACGGCGCGGGCTGAACGGATGAATTCCACCGTGCCGGGCTACGGCGCGTTCAAGACGATGATTCGCCCCTCAACCACCGGCTGCAGCGGCGAATGCTCGCGCGCGTACTCGATGAACACGTCGTCGAAGAAGACGACCGTGTCGGCAGGGTCGATGCCCCGGTCAGCGAATACCTGATAGCCGTCGCCGCCCTTGCGCATGAAATCGTTGGTCACGAGGGTGTAGACAGCCTCGGGATCGACGGACGTGTAGGTTTCACCATCCTGCCCCAGGACCTCGGCGCTGACGATGCGGCTGCGGACCGGCAGGCTGAGGTCATACGTATAGCGCATGCCGGAAACCTGCGGAAAACGCCCGGTTCCGCTGGTGTCGTTGACCCGCGACACGCCGTTTTCCAGTGCCAGGATCAGGTCTTCGCCGCGCAAGTCGAACGTCGTCAGGCGGTTGGTGAACGGCAGGAATTCCAGCACGTCGCCGCGCTCCAGCACGCCTTCAGCCAACCCGCCACGCATGCCGCCGCCGTTCATCAAGGCGATATCCGCCCCGGTGCGCCAGCGCAGCGCATCGGCGACCAGGTTGCCCAACGCGCACTCGTAGATGCGGCAGTCGTCTACGGTGTAGCTGCCGATCACCTCCACTGGCGCACCGCCCGTCGAACGAATGACCCGACGGCGCTCGACTTCCACCTGGGCGTTCAGATCAGCGACCAGCGCCTCTACGTCGGGATCGGGCATGATGTCGGCGCTCAGCAGGATCGTGTCGCCCTGCCACTCAGTCAGCACCCCGGCGTCGTCAAACGCCAGGTCGATGCGCCCCATATAGCGCAGTTCGCCGCGCGCGCCGCCGCCCGACTGCACGATCAGCAGCGGAGCGCCGTCGGCAGCTTCCATCACAGTCGGGTAGGCGCTCATGGCGTCGGGCGCAGTGTTGCTCAGCAGGGTGCGGGTGTTGCCGCCGACAATCAGATCGACACCGGTCAGGGTAGGCGCGATCTCGACATCGGCGTCATAGCCCAGGTAGGACAGCACGATTACGACGCCGACGCCAGCGTCGGCAAGGGCATCTGCCTCCTCCTGAAGGATCGTCGCGTAATTGCCGGCGAAGATCAGATCGCGCCCTGGCGAGGAAAAACGCGGCGTGGTATCGGTGGTGATCCCGATGATGCCCACCGGCGTGCCGTCGACATCCAGCACCGTCGAAGGCAGGAATCTGCCCGCCAGCGAATCGGATCGCGAGGCATCAATGTTCGCCGCCAGCACCGGGAAATTAAGGGCGTCGATGAACTGCGCCAGGATGACATCACCATTGTCGAATTCCGGATTGCCGACGGTCATGGCATCATAGCCGAGCGCGTTCATCACCTGAGCGTTATCCTGCCCGGCATAGACGCGGTGGAAAAGGGTCCCGGTGAAACGCCCGCCGGCGTCGAGCAGCAGGGTGTTGTCTGCTTCCTGGCGAATCTCCCGCACGACCGCCGCCTGACGCGCTGCGCCGCCGACGCCTTCAGCATCCGGCAGATGATTGGCGCGCGTATCGTTGGTGTGCATCACGGTCAGTTGAAAACCAGCGTCCTGCTGGGCAAAGAGGGTTGAAGCGGCTGCCAGGGTCAGGAACAGGTACGACAGGCGCAGATGACCGAGCAACAAGCGAGCTTTCATCGTAATCTGCCTTCTTCGTCCAGGAGCAAACGCATAAATGGATAACGCGACGGATACGTTGCTGCAATGCTTGTATTAGGGTAACTCAGTCATCGTGCCACAACCGTAAAGATTACTTTAAGACTCGTTAGCACTGCGGCATTCGCCCGAACGTGCCGCCGCTTCTGCTAAAGCCATGTCTCGCATCTTTTCAACGGACGAGCCGCCGGCTCGCCCCTACGGCACGTTGGTTGTAGGGGAGACCCGCTGGGTTTCCCGTTCGTGGATTTCTTTCGAGATTTCACTTTAGCCTGGTGGCGTCACCACTCGCAGCCCACAGGAACGGGCGCGCATGCCCGGCGCGCGCGAGGTTCGCACTGCCAGGCGGGCGGTGGTCGGCGAGCTGAGGAAGTTTCCGCCGCGCATCACCCGCTCGGTTCCTTCGTCCGCCCCGGTGGGATCCGTCTGTTCATCTGTCGAATAGAGCGCGTACCAGTCGCCCACCCACTCGCAGGCGTTGCCAACCATATCGTAGACGCCGCTCCAGGCGCGATCCGCCGGGCGCGAACCCACCGGATTCGGCGCTGTCGGAGCGGTCCCGCCGCGCGAAATCTCGTTGATGACGCTGTAGCCGAGCTGATAGCCATCGCCCCAGGCGAACAGCCGTCCGGCTTCGCCGCGCGCCGCATACTCCCACTCCGCCTCGGTCGGCAGCCGACCGCCGCGCCAGCGGGCATAGGCGTCGGCTTCATACCAGCTCAGGTTCAGGCGCGGCTGACGCGGATCAGCCGCCCCACCGCGATCCTCCGGTCCCTCAAATCCGTTGGTTTGCAGCCACGCCCAGCCGTCGTCAGTCCACCACTGAGAATCAGTGTAGCCGCCGGCTTCCACGAACGCGGCGTAGGCTTCGTGGGTCACCTCGTAGACATCCATCCAGAAGTCGCTGACGCATACGCGATGCGCCGGCATCTCTTCCTCGACGGCATCGGGGTCGCGCGCCGGGTCGCTGCCCATCACAAAACATCCCGCCGGCACGAGGGTCTGAGCGATCTGCCGGGCATCCAGGCGCTCGTCATCGGCGAGGGGCGCGCCGGTGGTCGCCGGCAGCGATGTTGGCGTCGGCGGAGCCGGGGCAGATTGACTGCTGACGATCAGGAACATCCCGATACCGAAGATGATCAGCAGCGAGAACAGCGCCAGCGGCAGGGTCGAATGCCCGGCGCGCCGCTCACGGGCGGCTGGATTTACCGGCGCAGCGGGCGCGTTCGCTGCCGGGAGCGACTGCGACTGACGCACCACCGGAAGCTCCATCGTCGAGCTTTCCGGGTCGTGGCTGGACGCCAACAAGTCCTGCATGGGCAGCGGACTGAGCGGAGAAAGGTCCACCGTCCGACCATGCAGCGCGCGGCGCAGCATCGCCGCAAATTCCGCCGTCGTGGCAAAGCGCTCTTCTGGGCGCTTGGCGATGGCGCGCTTGACCACTTCGTTGACCGCCAGCGGCAGCCCATCCCGCACCGAGTCCATCGGCGGCGGGTAGGTATGGAGATGCTGAAACATCATGCTGGTGGTGGTTTCCGCCTTGAAGGGCAGACTGCCCGTGAGCATCTCGTAAACCAGGATGCCGAAGGCGTACAGGTCGGCGCGCCCGTCGACGGGCGGTCCTTCCCACTGCTCCGGGGACATGTACGCCGGCGTACCGACGATAGCGCCGGTGCGCGTCATGCGGGTGTTCTCGCTGATCAGTTTGGCGATGCCGAAGTCGCCCAGCAGCGCGTTGCCGGTCGCATCCAGCAGGACGTTCTGAGGTTTCAGGTCCCGGTGGATGACGCCCTGCGAATGGGCGTAGTCCAGCGCCGCTGAGATTTGGGCGGTCAGGCGTTCGACTTCCTCCACCAGCATCAGCCCGTGCTTCATCAGGTCGGCGAGGTTGCCGCCCGGCGCATAATCCATCACCAGGCACAGCAGACGATCATCGGAGAGGTATTCGATCAATCGGAGGATGTTCGGATGATGCAGCGCGGCAATTGTCCGTGCCTCGGTCTCCAGGCGTTCCGCGAAGGACGGCTCGCCCATCAGTTCCGGGCGCATGACCTTGATGGCGACATCGCGGTCGAAGGCGGTGAGCTGCTGCGCGCGATACACCGTAGCAGAAGTGCCATCGCCCAACAGCGAGACAACGCGGTACTGTCCGATTTGCTGTCCGGTCAGGTCGTTCTTGATCGTCATAGTCCTGAGCCTGGGCGATGATGTCGTCTAGCCCCTTCCATTATGACGCGGCTTGCCTGTGATGACAATTCCTTTCACCAACTTCATGGAAATTCGCCGGGGTGGAACGGCGCGCTAGGGAGGACGCCGCCCCCTTGATTAGGGGTGGTACAATACTCGTTCATGCAGCAGCAGATTCCAGTTCTGACACGGGAAGAACGGCACGATGGCAATAGATGAGACGAACGCCGCCGGGGCAGGCGCGGCGGCAGGCGGTAAACGGAACTTCATCCACGACATCATCGACGAGCACAACCGTACCGGGCGTTTCGGCGGACGCGTGCATACGCGCTTTCCACCGGAACCTAACGGATATTTGCACGTCGGTCACGCCGCGTCGATCTGCCTGAATTTCGGCATCGCCGAAACCTATGGCGGAAAGACCAACCTGCGCTTCGATGACACCAACCCCACCAAGGAAGACCAGGAGTACATCGACGCGATCATCCGCGACATCCACTGGCTGGGCTTTGAGTGGGCGAACCTGCTGTACGCTTCAGACTACTTCGAGCAGCTCTACCAGTGGGCGGAAACGCTCATTCAGAACGGTAAGGCGTACGTCGATCAGCTTTCGGCGGATGAAATCCGCGAGCATCGCGGCACGCTGACCGAGCCGGGCAGGAACAGCCCTCATCGCGACCGCCCGACCGCCGAGAGCCTCGATCGGTTCCGGCGGATGCGCGCCGGCGAGTTCAAGAACGGCGAGATGGTGCTGCGCGCCAAGATCGACATGTCGTCTCCGAACATCAACCTGCGCGACCCGGTCCTGTACCGCATCCTGCACGCCCATCACCCGCGCACCGGCGACGCCTGGTGCATCTATCCGATGTACGACTGGGCGCACGGGCAGAGCGACAGCATCGAGGGCATCACCCACTCCATCTGTACGCTGGAGTTCGAGGATCACCGTCCGCTCTACGACTGGTTCGTCGAACAGCTGGGCATCTACCACCCGCAGCAGATCGAGTTCGCACGGGTCAACGTGACCACCATGATCACCAGCAAACGCAAGCTGCTGCGGCTGGTCAAAGACGGCGTGGTGCGCGGATGGGACGACCCCCGCATGCCGACCATCTCCGCCATGCGGCGGCGAGGCTACACGCCCAAGGCGATTCGCGACTTCGTGGAGATGGTCGGCGTTTCGCGCTCCGGTGGCATCGCCGACATCCAGATGCTCGAATACTGCGTGCGCCAGGACCTCAACAAGATCGCTCCGCGCACCATGGCGGTGCTGCATCCGATCAAGGTCGTGCTGACCAACTATCCGGAAGGACAGGTGGAGTGGTTCGACTCGCCGGTGAATCCGGAAGACCCGACGGCGGGGACACGCCAGGTTCCATTCTCGAAGGAACTGTACATTGAGGCGGAGGACTTCATGGAGACCCCACCGCCCAAGTTCTACCGGCTTTCGCCCGGCAAGGAAGTACGTCTGCGCTCGGCGTATTTCGTCACGTGCAGCGAAGTGATCAAGGACGCCGACGGCAGGATCGTCGAGCTGCGCTGCACCTATGATCCAGCGACGCGCGGCGGTGATGCGCCCGACGGTCGCAAGGTCAAGGCGACGCTGCACTGGGTCAGCGCGGCGCACGCCGTGACCGCCGAAGTGCGCCTGTACGACTATCTGCTGACCGTTCCCAAGTCCGGCGACATGGACGAAGACAAGGACTTCATGGAGTACGTCAACCCGAACTCCCTGGAGATTATCGACCACGCCTACATCGAACCGTCGATTACCGGCGCGCCGGTCGGCAAACAGGTGCAGTTCGAGCGGGTCGGCTACTTCACCGTTGACCCGGACAGCACGGCGGAAAAACTGGTCTTCAACCGCACCGTGACCCTCAAGGACGAATGGACGAAGCTTCAGAAGCAGGGCGGCTGAGCGACATCTGCGAAGATCGCCCTTCAAACCCCTCTGGAGCATGTTATACTAACGGCAGACTCTAGAGGGATAGTTCAATGGTAGAACAGCGGCCTTTGGAGCCGTCAGTCCTGGTTCGAGCCCAGGTCCCTCTGAAAGTGAGCCGCCCCCAGGAATGCTGTTCCTGGGGGCGGTTTTCATCCTGGGACAACCTTAACGCTACGGGTGATTGCCGGAGCTTTCGGTGACGCTGAGCGTGCCGGAAATGAATGTTCCACTGGCGAAAGAGCCGATCCACACGTCATAACGACCCGACTGCGGCGAATTGAAGTCAATCGTCGGGTTCAGCGTGCCGAAGCTGTCGTCGATGCAGTGATAGCTGCCCGATGGCGAGTTGATGACCATCGTTGAATCGCCGGAACCGACGAAATAGAAGCGCAGAAGCGGGAACGCGCCAGAGGTGTAGTTGACGCTGAAATCCGGCGCAGAGGTCGTGAAGCCGGTGCAGCCGCCGCCCAGATAGGACACGTTAACGCTGCCGCCGGAGGTGATGCCCACCGTAAAGGGATCGGGCACGAAGCCAGAGGTCAGCGCTGTGCTCCCGTAATTCGGAGGCAGGCTGAAATTCAGCGTAGGCGCGGGCGGCGGCGGCAGGGTCGCGGTCGCCACGACCGGCGGCGGCAGCGTAAAGGTGGCGGTGAAGATGGGCGATGTCGGCGTCAAAGTGGCAGGCGGCAAGGTCGGCGGGATAATCACCGAAACAGCGTTGCAGATGCCGCCGATGCGGACGACGGTCGCCGAAACCCATCCCAGCACGCCGCCGACATTGACTTGATACCAGCTGTTATCCGGTATCCTGCCGAAGACCAGCGCGGTGGTGTTGGGCTGCAGGCGGGTGACGATACCATAGTTCAAGCCAGGACCCTGGCGGACGTTGACCGTCGAGCCGGTTAGCGACGCCACCTGGCAGGCGCCGTTGGGCGGAATATCGACGGGCTGCGGCGTCGGGCTGAGGAAAACGGTCGGCACGACTGGAACTGTCGGGAGAACCTGTGGGATGCCAGCCCCGGTCGGGCAGGCAGGTCCGGCGGCGAGTTCAACGCACAGATTGAAAGGCTGCGTCCCCCCGATGCCGCTGTACGAAATCTCGATCACGTAGTTGAACGGCACTGCCGCCGGCGGAAGGCGATAGCGTGCGCCGCTCAGGCGGGCGCTGGAAAGCGCCAGCACTTCGTCCGCATCGGCGTCCTTCAGCGCCACCACCGGCGCGGCAATCGGCAGCGTCGCCGAAATATTGACGATCACCGTGTCCGTCAGACTGCCGACGAACGAGAAGCGGCGCACGCTGTTCTGGGTATCGACCTGCCCGGCAATCAACTGCCCCATCGTCACCGGCGAGGGCGGGCTGACCGCCGCAGTCCC
>JAEURA010000026.1 GCA_016789005.1 Anaerolineae bacterium | reverse complement strand
CGTTTCGCGCCGCGCTCGACGCCGACGGGCGGGCGGTCACGGCGGCGCTGGACGACGGAGAACCGCTGGCGCGCTGGGGGATCACGGGGGAGACAGAAATCGAACTGACTTTCGCCGTCACGGCGGGCTATCATACGCTGATGCTGGCGCTTGACCCGCCCTGCACCCGCGCCATCGCGCCGGCGCTGACCTGCCGCGACCTGCGCGCCGCCTGGACGACCCTGGAGCCGCTGCCATGAATCGAGGACCCTCCGGAAGATGACGAAATTCACCGAACGCGCGCTGCTCGCCGCCATCCTGATCGCCTACCTGGTGCTCGCCGCCGGCTACGCGCTGCGCGTCCCCGCCTGGCTTGCCCCGGATGAACCCGCCCACTATCATTACATCGCTCAGGTCGCCCAGTCTGGCTGCTGCCCGGTGATCGAAGCCGGCGACTGGGATCAGGCGGTTCTGAGCGCGCTCACCGCCAGCGACTTCGCGCCGGAATCGCTCGACCGCTTCGACAGCCTCCAGTACGAAGATCACCAGCCGCCCCTCTACTATCTGCTGGCGTCGCCCGTCTTCCACCTGACCGGCGGATCGCTCGCCGCGCTGCGCCTGTTCACCGCCCTGATCGGCGCAGGCGTGGTGATCGCTGCCTATGCCGTCGGGCGCGCCCTGCTGCCCGATCAGCCGCAGATCGCCCTGGGCGCGGCGGCGCTGGTCGCTTTCGTGCCACAGCACGTGCACATCCTGGCGTCGGTCAACAACGACGCGCTGGCGGAACTGGTGGTCGGGTGGGCGCTGTGGGCGGGGGTGCGCCACCTCAAGAGTGGGTCGCCATCGCCCTGGCTGCTCGGCGTGCTGGTCGGCATCGGGCTGCTGACCAAAGTCAGCACGCTCTTCCTCGTCGGACTGATCCCGCTGGCGATCCTGCTCCGCCAGGGGCGCAGCGGCGGGCTGCGGCGCGCCTTCACGGCGCTGGCGCTGTTCGCCGTGCCGGCGCTGCTGCTCGGCGGGGTATGGTGGATGCGCAACGTCGGCGTCTACGGCTTCCCCGACCTGTTCGGTCTGCGGGCGCACGACGCGGTGGTGATCGGTCAGCCGCGCACCGCCGACCTGATCGCCCGCGTCGGCATCGGCGAATATCTGCGGCAGATCGTCACCACAACGTTCCAAAGCTTCTGGGGGCAGTTCGGCTGGATGGAACTGGCGCTGCCCGCCTGGGCGTATGGGCTGATCGGGGCGTTCCTGGCGCTGGCGCTGATCGGGCTGGCTGTGCTGATCCTCCGGCGCAGGCGGACATGGCGGCAGACGCCGCGCGAGACGGTGCTCGCCTGGGCGGGGATGGGCGCGGCGCTGCTGCTGGCGCTGGCGCAGTTCGCCTACTACAACCTGAGCTTTCAGCAGTTCCAGGGGCGCTACCTGTACCCCGGCTTGATCCCCCTGGCGCTGTTCGCCGCCGCCGGCATCGACGCGCTGCGCGGGCAGTGGGCGGCGCGCGCGCCCGTCTGGCTGACCCCGGCGCTGATCGGCTGGCTGGCGGCGCTCACCCTGTTCCTGCTGTGGCGCGTCGTGCCGGGGCTGGCGGGGTGATCTCGCCGCCGCCTACGTCCCGTGCGCGTGCCATTTCTCCAGCAGCGCCCGCTCCTGCTCCGGCGTCAAGCCCGCCTTCCAGGGCAGATCGGCAGGACGAACGGCGAGCCACTCGTATACGGCGCGGACCGTCTCCTCAACCGGGCGGTGCGTCAGACCCACCGCCTGCGCCTTGCTGCTGCTGACCGTCCACCACGAGCCAGCTTCCGGCGGGACGAACATCGGGTACGCGCCGTACTGGCGCGGCTCCGCCGGGTGCTCCGCTTCGAGAAACGCCGGATCATCCACCCAGGCGACGGCGGCATCGCTTTGGGACACCGTCCGGCAGGCGTCCATCCAGGTCGCCCAGGAGACCGTTGGACCGACGATGTTCATCACGCCGGTCACCCGGCGGCGCAGCGCCAGCAGGGTGAAATCGGCGATGTCGCGGGCGTCGATGGTCTGAAACGGCGACTCCGGGCTGGCGGGGGCGAAGATTTCACCGCCCTGCGCCATACGCCACACCCAGTAGGTGACGCGGTCGGTCGGGTCGTGCGCGCCGCTGACCAGCCCCAGGCGCAGGCTGAGCGTCCGCCCCGGCAGGGCGTCTTCGGCAGCGCGTTCGCACAGCGCCTTGAGCGCGCCGTAGTGCGCCGGCACGTCTTCGCTGGTCGGGTCGTCCATCGTCTCCAGCGGGGCGGTTTCGGCGCTGTGCGGCGGCAGCGGGCTGCCGTAGACGGAGATGGTCGAGACGTAGACGTAGTGATCGACCGCCTCCGCCAGCAGTTCGGCAGAATCACGGACAATGCGCGGCACGTAGCCGTTCACGTCGATCACGGCGTCCCAGCGCCGCCCGCGCAGCGCCGTCAAGCCCTCGCCAACGCGGCTGTCGCGGTCACCGCGCAGCTTCTCGACTTCGGGGAAAAGTTCGACATGAGTCCGCCCCCGGTTGAACAGGGTCACTTCATGACCGGCGGCGAGCGCCGCCTCGACGATGTGCCGCCCGACCAGGACGGATCCGCCCAGCACGAGAATCTTCACGCTTCGTTCCTTCCTGAAACTGATCAACCAGGACATTATTCCTGAGTCGTGATGAGGGCGCAATGTCCTGGCAAGAGCCGTTCCGTTGGACTGGTGACGCTGAAGTCAGGCAGCGAGTCCGCCCTCTTCAGGGGGCTTCAGCTGGCGAAAGCTGCGAAACAGCGCGAGATCATAGACGATCTTCAACGTTCCCGCAGCCAAAAACGGAAGGCTCAGCAGTCCCAGACTCAAAAACGCGCCGCTTAGCAAGGGTCCCAGAGCAGCGCCTACACTGCGCGCAATACCGGTTACTCCAGCGGCGGCGGAACGCTCGGCAGGGTCCACGACCGCCATGACGTAGGATTGGCGAGTAGGCACGTCCATTTGCGAGATGCTAAAACGCACCAGCAGCACCAGAATCGCCAGCGGCAGGGAAGGCATCAACGGGATGAGCATCAGCAGGATATTGGAGGGAATATGGGTGAAGACCATCGTGTTGATCAACCCGATGCGCTTCGCCAGACCTGCCGCCGCCAGCGCGGATAACCCAGACAGCAGGTTCGCGCCGAAAAAGATGGACCCGATAGCGGCTGTTTCAACGCCAAAGCGTACGAAAAACCAATACGCCACGAGACTCTGCACCACCAGCGCGCCGCCGAAGGCGTCCAGCACGAAGAGCGCTGAAAGTCGAAGGATGATCCCGCGCGAACGGCTCAAGCCCAAACGACTCTGTGGCGAGCGGGGTGCGCTAACCTCGACAGCGCTTGAGAGCCGGTAGAAAAGGGCGACGAGCAGGCTGCCGAGCAGGGTGTACACAAGGAAGATGGCGCGATAGCTGGTCAGCGGTGTGGCGCCAAGTGCCTGCAAAAATCCGGCGAGTATCCCGCCAAACAGTGCGCCCAAAGCTGTTGCCAACGAGCCACTGAGGTTGTACCAGGCGAACACCTGGGTGCGCTTGCTGTCTGGGAAAGTATGGGTGAGTCCCGCCTGCTCGATGGGAAGAAAGGGACCCACTTCGTTCCCGCTGGGGCTGATCGTGCCGATGATGGCAGCCAGTGTCAGCACGAGAAAATCCTGAGAGATGCTGAACACCACACCGGAGAAAATCATCAACCCCGCCCCAACCATCAGCATCCGCCGCCGCCCGATCTGGTCGGCGTGCGTGGTGATCCACAGCGACACAGCGGCATCGCCAGCCAGCGTGAGCGAGAGCAGCAGCCCGATTCGCCCCTCATCCAGTCCGATCTGTACCAGATACAGCACCAGCACGACGGAGAGCAGCCCGTAGGCAAAGAGGCGGCACGCGCGCGTTGTGAAGAGCAGGCGGCCGTCGCGCGTGAGGATACTCAGGCTGCGAACAGAGGTAAGTTCCAGAAGGTTCACGGCTCGCCGCGCGATCGGGTGCGAGCCTGACATACGGCGTACAGGCAGTCGTAGATCGCAAAACCCACTTCCAGTCGTTTCTCAAGCGACCAATCGAGCAGATGCCAGCCGTTGGCGATCTGCCGAACGCCTTCTCCCTCGGGGGCGGCGCTCTTGTCCTCGGTATCGGCGGCTCGAACGATCTTCGCCAGATCGATCAACGCCGGGTCCGTCAGATGGAAGACTCTGATGAAGGACTCAAAAGAGGAGCCGCCCTCATGATGCCCCAGTTCAACGCCAGGCACGTCATAGGGCTGCGCATTTTCTCGCTTGGCAACCGTCAGGACCTGATCGGCAGGAACAAACAGCAGCTCCGCTTCAGAATCGATGAAACGTTTGATCAGCCAGGGGCAGGCAACGCGGTCTACCTTCGGCTTTTCGCGAGTGACAAATCTTGAAGACATTTGCAGGCTCCTCACTTTTCGTGTTTACCTGGAAGAAAGTTCCGCATAGAGCGCTTCAAAGAGCAGCGCCCCCCGATCCAGGGCTGCCTGATCATTCAGACTCAGCCGGCGGATGCCCCGGCAAAGGAAGTCCAACCCCGGCGCGATCGGTTCCAGCGCCTCTTCCTGGGCTGTATCCGCCTCATCGATGATGGCAGCCAACCGCCTGAGCGTCGGATCGGTCAGGTGGTATTCACGCAGAATCGTGTCAAAAGTGCAGTGTCCATGTCGATGCGTCAGCCGCACGCCAGGGATATCAAAAGGCTCATGGTTCGCTGGCAGCACCGCGCTTCCGGCAGACACGAAACTGAAGGCGGCTTCCGAGTCGATGAAGCGCCGAATCAGCCAGCCGCATGCCATACGATCCACCCCCACATTCTCCCACGTGACCCAGTTCATTACTCTGATCCTCTACGCTCGATCAACCGCTGCCGTACCTGCTCGCCCGCTGCCGCCGCGAAATAATCTTGCTGAGCAATCTGCCGGTAGCGCCGGGCGAGTGTCGTAAGGTTGGCATCCGGTCTCTCCAGCCCTTCCAGAATCTCGCGGTAAGCAACATCCGCCTGTTCTCTGAACTTCTGGACAAGGTCGGCGGCGGTATCAGCAAGAAGCTGTTCCGCCCTCCACAGGGTTGCCTCGCCTCCGTCCATATCGCGGATTTCCATCGTAAGCCACTGAAGTTTCTCGCGCGTCGGCGCCAGGTCAGGGAGTACCCAGACGGCATCATGGAGCAGAATTGCTCCCAGCGTCTTCAGCTTGCGCCACACGTAGACCCTGGATGCTGAAGGATCATTAGGGACCTTGTAGTTGAAGAGCAGCCAGGAGGTCATTGTGCTGCTAGCGCTCAGCTAAGAGTACTGCGTGGTGGGGGCTGGCTGATGCGCCGATTCTGTGATTTCCTCATGAAGCCGTATGATGCTCACTGGTAAGCACCCCTCGTTGCCTGCCGAAGAAATATGTAACTGTCGTTACAGATTATCCCACATGGCGAGTTCTGTCAACCTCCGTGATGGTCTCGTCACAGGGTAGTCGAAAGCGGGATCACTCTCTATCATCATGATCGCTTCCACTCCCAATCGCAGACCTGTGAGCGTCCATGAGCCAGTCTTTGTTCGCCCGATCCCTCCCCGTCATCGCCCTGACCTTCGTCGACGTGCTCGGCTTGACCATCATCCTGCCCCTGCTGCACCTCTACGCCATCCAGTATGACGCCACCCCGCTGCAAATCGGCTTGACAGCGGCGGCGTTCCCCCTGGCGCAGCTCATCGGCGTGCCGGTCATGGGCGCGTTCAGCGACCGCTACGGACGCAAGCCGCTCCTGCTGATCAGCCAGATCACCACCTGCATCGGCTTCCTGATGCTCGCCGCCGCCACCTCGCTGGAGATGGTCATCCTGTCGCGCATCTTCGACGGGCTGTTCGGGGCGAATCTGGCGACAGCACAGGCGGCGATCACCGATCTGACCGACGAGAAGACCCGCGCCCAGGGCTTGGGGCTGACCGGCGCAGCCTTCGGAGCGGGCTTTCTGATCGGTCCCGCCATCGCCCTGATCGCCCTGGATTTCAGCGAGGGTCTGGCGATGCCGGCGCTGATCGCAGCGGCGTACTCCTTCGTCTCCATCCTGATCACCCTCTTCGGCTTCAAGGAGACGCTGCCGCCGGAAAAACGCGGCACGACGGGTCACGGGGCGGTGCGTTCGCTGTTCACCGCCGGGCGGATGCTGCGCCGTCCGAGCGTCAACGCCCTGCTGATCCTGATGTTCGCCCAGCAGTTCGTCTTCTTCGCCTTCGAAAGCCTGCTCGGTCTGTTCCTGCTCAATCGCCTGGGGCTGCTCGGACAGGGCAGCGCGCTGGTCTTCATCTATGTCGGCATCATCCTGATCGCCGTGCAGGTACGGCTGATCGGGCGGTGGACGCGCAAGTACGGCGAGGCGCGGGTGATGCGTCTGGCGCTGGCGGCGCTGGGGATCGGGCTGCTGCTGGTCGCCGCAACTCCGGCGCAGCCGCATCCCTTCTACGTCGAGGCGCTGACCGTCTACGAACTGCGCGACCTCCAGCCGAGCGCGACCGAACGGGTGATCGGCGACATCCCGGTCGAACTGCCCGACGAATCGGCGCGCGGGTTCGGCGGCATCCTGTGGCTGGCGCTGGCGGCGGTTCCCCTGACGGTCGGCGCAGGGTTGATCCGCCCTTCGCTCAACAGCCTGATGGTTGGGCGGGTGGGCGGCGGCGAACGGGGGGCAATCCTGGGCGTCAGCGCCTCGATGGTCAGCCTGGCGGACGCCTCGGCGCCGCTGGTGGGTGGGTGGCTTTTCCAGGCATATGGATCGACCGTGCCGTTTGCGCTGGGCGGCGCGGCGCTCCTCGTCCTGGCAGCGCTGAGCCTGCTGATTCCCCGTCAAGAAAGCCCTTCTGACCCATAAACATCCTCTGGACATTCTTGAGAACCCGTGTTATCCTGATCATCCTGTGGGGCGCACCTCGGTGCTCGCCCCATATTTTTGTCCAGACGGCAGGCGCGCCAGGCGCGGCAAACGAAGGAGAGCGATGACGAACTGCGGAAGCTGTGCCGACACCGTGCGGTTGAAGTGTGATCTGTTGGGGGCGTGGCTGGAGGAGGAGCGCCTTCAGCGCTACCCTGCCGATCAGGACCGTATCACCCTGTGGACCACGCGCGAGACGCTGCACGAAGACGCGCTGGCGAACGTCGTTTCATCGCTGCTCTTCCCGCAAGGGTATCGCCTCACGGGGATCGAGCCGCTGGAGTGCCCGTTCGTGCCGCGCATGGTCCAGATCGGGCGGAACGCCCGCGTCACCCACCGCACCGGCGCCTACCTCTACCGGTTCGATAGTGCAGAGACCGGCACGGTCGTCGAAGTCCTGATCGCCGGGGCGGCGACCGACGAAGACGGTTGGATCGTCGCGGTGGCGAACGTCCCGCGCGCCTTCCTGCCCGTCTGGCAGGCTTTTGAGACGGCGATCTACAAGGTCGCGATGATGGCGGAGCCTTCCGACCGGGTGATCGTCATTGGCGGGCACGAAGACGCCTTCGAGACTCGCGTCGTGTGGCAGGACGTCATCCTGCCCGCCGCGCTCAAGTCCGAGATCATGACTGATGTGCAGGGCTTTTTCGCCAGGGGCGTCGACGTTTACAAGCGCCTGAAGCTGAAGCCCTTCCGCAAGCTGCTGCTGGCGGGCGTGCCCGGAACCGGCAAGACCATGCTCTGCGCGGCGCTGGCGAAATGGGCGCTGGAGCAGCGCTATCTGGTCCTGTACATTTCCAGCAGCGAGCGCTGGCGGCGCGATGACGGGGACGGCGCATCCTTCGAGAAGATCAGCTATGCCCTGAACGTCGCGGCGAAATCGGATGTGCCGGCGGTGCTGATCGTCGAGGAGCTGGATATTTATTTGCGCCCCGAACACAAGGCGCTGATCCTGAATGTGCTGGATGGCAGCGAAGCGCCGCTGAACCCGGCGGGGACGCTGCTGATCGCGACCACCAACTACCCGGAAGCCATCGACGAGCGCGTCCTGAAGCGTCCGGGGCGGCTGGATCGCATCTTCATCATCCCGGAAGCGCGCGCGCCGGAGGATGCCGAGAAGCTGCTGCGGGCGTATCTGGGCGAGATGTGGCAGGAATCGCATCTGGCGCTGGTCCCGAAGCTGATCGGCTATCCCGGAGCCTTCATCCGCGAGGTGGCGATCCACGCGCTGACCCAGGTCGCCTACGTGGATGGCGATGCGCTGACCTCCGAAGTGCTGGAAAACTCCTTCCGGCGACTGAAGGAACAATTGGATGCGCGCGATGACTTCCTGCGCCAGCGCATCGATGTCGGCTTCGTGCTGCACAAGACTACGGCATGAAGCAGCAACAGGCGACCAGACCGGTCGCCTGTTGTTTTATGCGAGAAATCACCCAGACATTCGCCTCGGCGCTTACTCCTCTGTTCTCAGTCTCCCCCCTTGTGTGGTAGCATCCTGGTGTTACAGTACGTCTTAAGGGGATTCCAACCGCGATGGTCATCGATCTGAGCGCCGAGGGCATCGGCTTCGCCGTCTTCATCGTCATCCTGCGCATTCTGAACACCGCCATCGGCACGGTGCGTCTGATCATCGTGACGCGGCAGCAGCGGTTGCTGGCGGCGGCGCTGGCGTTCGTCGAGGCGCTGATGTTCGCCATCTCCATCGGCAGCGTCGCCAACGATCTGAACAACCTGCTCAACCTGGCGGCGTACTGCGGCGGCTTCGCCATCGGCAACTACGTGGGGATGATCATCGAACACCGCTTCATCACCAGCTTCCTGGTCGCCAACGTGATCAGCGAGAAGGCGGGACACGAGATCGCGCTGGCGCTGCGTCAGAATGGCTTCGGCGTGACCGAGACGGTCGGCGAGGGGATGAACGGCAGGGTGATCATGCTGCGCAGCGTGATCGTCAACCGGGAAGCGCCGCGCCTGCTGGAGGTGGTGCAGGGCATCCAACCGGACGCCTTCGTGGCGATGGAAGAAGCGCGGGCGGTGCATCGCGGCTGGATCAAGGCAGGACGCAACCAGGGGTGAACGTCACGACTGAGCCGCGGATATTGTTTATGGCAATCCCTGGCGAAAACTCCGTAGTTCATCAGGAGTATCCACCATGTCGATCCTGAATAAGCTGGCATCTTCCCTGGGACGCTCCGACGAGGTTCCTAATCAACTCCTCGCCCAGGAGATCGCGGCATCCGGAGATCGCGCCGCCGTGCGCGAGCTGGTTGAACACCTGGCGGACCCGGATAAAGCCATCCGCCATGACTGCATCAAGGTGCTTTACGAAATCGGCTACACTACGCCCGATCTCATCGCCGACTACGCCGCCGACTTCCTGGCGCTGCTGCGCAGCCGCGACAACCGCATGGTCTGGGGCGGCATGACGGCGCTCGGCGTCATCGCCGACCGACAAGCCGCAGCCCTCTGGGACCAGATCGATCTCATCCTGACGACGACCGAGAAAGGATCGGTCATCACCCAGGATTGGGGAGTGCGCGTGCTGGCGACGCTCTCAGCGCATGATCCGCTGTACGAAGCGCGCATTTTTCCCTTTCTGCTGTCCTTTTTGCGAAAGTGTCCTCCCAAAGACCTGCCGCGCCATGCGGAAAGCTGCCTGACAGCGGTGAACCGCGACAACCGCGCCGCCGTGCAGTCCCTCATCGAGGCGCGCGCCGGCGTTCTCAAACCCGCTCAGGCGAAGCGCCTCAAGGCGATCCTGCGCAGAATCGAGTCGTTGTAGCCAGAGGTACGCGCCCGCCGTTTGGTTTTTCCGCCGACTGTGCGATCCATGCCGGGGCAGCATCGGGAGCGACCGGCGGAAATCCCAGGCTGGCGGGGGCGCTAACTGCCGTTGCTCAATAGACTATCGAGTGTAATCACGTTGATTTGGGCAGAGAAGCGGAGGAAGTCAGATGGATTCAGCGTGAAGATGTGTTGGATACCGCTTGCCAGCATTGTGGCAACCAGATTCGCGTCATACACCTGCTTTCCACCCATTGGAATAGTCTCGAGCAAGTTCAACAAATGATCGGTCACCGCCTGAGTTTCATCAGCAACTTCAAACAGCGAAGCCAATGCACGCGCGCGGGACGCCACATCCTGAGGGCGGGGCGGAATCGGAAACACCTGAGGACGGGTCAAAACCATGCAGAACTCGCGGAGCACCTGCCGGCTAATCCAAAGTCGATTCTGGTCAGCGATAAGCTTGGCGATAGCGCTTCGCACGTATGCATGTTCTGGCGTTTCGGTCACATTCAAGCGAATGACGACATTTGTGTCGCAAAACACGTTACCGTACATCGTCATAGAAGTCCTCGCGGCTCAGCAGATACCGCTCGTCGGTCCACCCACCAACTGTCAGCGGCTCAAGTTCGAGCAGCGCGCTCTGGCGATCTTCTGAGGACTGCTTCTGCATGCGCAGCTCTTCGCGTACAGCGGCGCGTATCACAGCGAGCAGGTCTGCAACAGTCAGATCGCCGACATGCGTTTCGTTCGTAAACATCGCTCCACCCGCTTTCTCCATTCCATGTATTATACGCCCTTGGGTACGCCCCGCCGTTTGGTTTTTCCGCCGACTGTGCGATAATCAGCGGCACTCTACACCCGCTCCCTGGCAAGGATGAGTCCTGGTATGAACCAAGAATCCCGCACCCTCCTGGCGATCACCTTTCTGCTGGCAGCCCTGTTCGTGGCGATGAACCGCATCGTTGACTCCGCCCCGCTGCTCGATTACTGGCTGGCGCTGGCGCTGTTCCTGATCGGCGCAGTACTCGCGCTCTCCAGTCGATACGATCTGGCGCGCGGGCTGACCCACGAAGAGGTTGCCGCCGAAGCCGCCGCCGCCCCGGCGCTGCCCCGCGTACAGGTCTACGAATTCCCTGCCGGCTCCGCGCGGCAGCTCAACGCGGCTGCCGCGGCATCCGCCCCGCTGCCGATAGACGATGCCCCGGCAGCCCAGAGCAGCGCCCCCGATCTGGCGCTGAACGCTGTGACCATCGATGAACCCGCACCGCCCCCCGTCGAGGGCGACACCACGAAGGAGGGCGGCGATGGCGCTGCTGGATAAGAATCGCGCGCTGCGCACCCTGCGGCGAACTCCGCCGATGTTCGAGTTGGTCCTGCGCGGCGTCGATCAGGCACGGGCGCTGAGCGCCACCGACGGACCTGACGGTTGGTGCGTGCTGGAGATCGTCTGTCACGTCAACGACTTCGAAGGCATCTTTGCCGAACGCATCCGCCGCGCTGTCGAGGAGAATACGCCGCACTATCGCAGCGCGGACCATCTGGCGCTGGTCGAAGAGAACAGCTACAAGGAACAGACGCTTTCTGCGGTCTGGGATCAGTATCTTTCACGCCGCCGGGCGTTGGTCACCTATCTGGAGAAACTCCCCGCCGAAGCCTGGGATCGCACAGGGGTCTTCGCCGATGGCGTGGTGGCGACGGTCACCGAGATGGCGATCAACGCCGCCCTGCATGAGATCAACCACATCGAGCAGGCGATGAAAGCGCTCGGTCTCAGCCAGCCCGTCGATTTTTAAGCCCGTCTCTTCAAGACAATTCGCCCTCTTCTGCGCCGGCGGTTCAGCGACCTGAGCCGCCGGCGCGGTTTTTTCTGCTGCCCGAAGCCACATATCCCAACCCGGCTGACCCTTTCTGAACCCAAGTTATTCCAAGATTACGAAAAAGATTATTACAATGCGCGTACAGCAGAACATCTGTCTGTTCAAAACCCTGTTCAAAAGTCCTTTCTCCTGTTCAAAACTCGCGCCGGCGTGTTCATAACCCCAGCCTTCGTCAGATCGCATTTGCGCCAATTTCGGTCAGGCTGTTCACGACTGTTCATAAGCCGGCGGGTTATGAACACGCCGCCTGTTCAAAACTTTGCGAGTCTTTGTTCTGCTTTACCCAACTATTTGCGAAAAACACGCGCCGATGGGGACAAAACTTGGCGTATTTTGCGATACGCGGAAAACATCGGAAAACGTGGGATTAGTTTTCGACAGATTGAACAGCCCTACTACTACGACTATTTTTTACGATATGGACGGTTCAGACTTTCATCAGCTTCACAGCCGGGCTGGTTGTCGTCATCCTTGAAGCCCGGCTATAATCAACCATGAATAGATTACTGGTAGAGCCATTCCATGTCTGCACCTGACACTTCCAGCATCGAAACCCTGCAACGCCGTATTGCGATCCTCACGCGCATCACGGAGATCAGCGCAACGCTCAATTCCCAGGTCAAACTGAAACCCCTGCTGGGCATGATCATGGAAGCGGCGGTCGAAATCGTCGATGCCGAAGCGGCATCGGTGCTTCTGTGGGATGCCAAGACCAACGAACTGCGCTTTGCAGCGACAACGACGGGGGAAGAAAACGATACACTGATCGGCATCCCGGTTCCGCTGGAGGGCAGTATCGCCGGCGCGGTGATCAATGAAGATCGTACGGTCATGGTCAATGATGTTCAAAAGGACCAGCGGCATTATGGGGGCGTGGATAAGGCGACCGATTTTGAAACGCGCTCCATCCTCGGCGTGCCGATGCGGGTGAAGAACCGCGTGATCGGGGTGCTGGAGGCGGTGAACAAGCGCACCCTGCCCTGGTCCAATGATGACGCCAACCATCTGGCGACGCTGGCGGCGCAGGCGGCGGTCGCCCTGGAAAGCGCGCAGCTGGTGGCGGCGCTGCAAAAAGCCAACGAGGAACTGAGCCGGCTGGACAAGCTCAAGAGCGACTTCATCGCTATCGCCTCGCACGAGCTGCGCACGCCGCTGGGGGTCATCCTGGGCTACGCCAGCTTCCTGCAAGATACGCAGGATGAGGAAGTGCGTGAACACGCCGGCAAGGTCGTCGCCAGCGCACTTCAGCTGCGCCGCATCATCGAAGACCTGACAAACCTGCGCTACATGGAGCAGAAATCGACCGATCTGCGGCTGACACCTACGCCGCTGGCGGATTTCCTGAACGAGATCGTTCACGACGCCCTGGGCTTGATCGACGCCAAGAAGCATCGTTTGCAGTATGCGTCCCCCTCGTCCGACCTCCTGGTCGCCCTCGATCATGCCCGCATGAGCCTGGCGATCACCAACATCCTGAACAACGCCATTCGCTTCACCCCGGAAGGCGGACGCATCGCCATCCAGACCAAAGTGCAGAGTTCACGGCACGTCTGGATACTGATCAGCGACACCGGCATCGGACTGGCGCGGGAAGAGCAGGAGCGCATCTTCGACCGTTTCTATCAGGTCGAAGATCATATGACGCGCACTCAGGGCGGGCTGGGAATCGGGCTGAGCATCACCAAAGCGGTGGTCGAGGCGCACGGCGGTAGAATCTGGGCATCCAGCCCCGGCTTGCATCAAGGGACTACCTTTACGGTTGCGCTGCCGCTGGCGAAAGCCTAATCGCTAAGATGGCGAATTGTCATGTATTGTTGAAGCACGCTCGCAGGTTCATCGCAGCGCTTTGGATTCGGTCTTCCCCACAGGGGTTCAGGAGGGCGTTTGATGAGCATAAAACTCACCTGGCTTGGACACTCCGCATTCAACCTGGAGATTGACGGTCACGCCGTTGTGGTTGATCCGTTCTTGACCGGCAACCCACTTGCGCCGTTCGCTGCCGATGCGATTCATCCAGAGTTGATCCTGCTCTCTCATGCGCATGGCGATCATCTGGGGGACACGGTCAGCATTGCCAAACGCACCGGCGCGGGAGTGGTCAGCAACTTCGAGATCTGCAGCTGGCTGCAAAAACAGGGGGTTGCCGCCACGCATGGGCAGAACAGCGGCGGCATAGGGGATTACGACTTCATGACCGTCAAATCGACTATCGCCTTCCACAGCTCTTCCTTCTCAGACGGAAGCTATGGCGGCAGTCCGGGCGGATTCATCGTCACGGCGGCGGCGAGCGGGCTGCGCATGTACTACGCGGGCGATACCGCCCTGTTTTCCGACATGCAGCTTTATGGAGATGAGGGCATTGATGTCGCGTTCCTGCCCATCGGCGACTTCTTCACGATGGGTCCCGCCGATTCGCTGCGCGCCATTCAGTTCATCCGCCCGCGCTACGTGGTTCCGATGCACTACAACACCTTCCCACCCATCGTGCAGGATGTCAGCCATTGGGCGCAGCGGGTGACTAACGAGACCAATGCCACCCCGATCGTGCTCGATCCGGGTGGATCGTTCACCGTCGAATAGAGCCCTTCAGGGCGAGGACGGCGCAATGGGCAGGCGCACGACGAAGCGCGCGCCGCTCATGCCGCCGTTGGCGTCTTCGACCGTGATGCGCCCCTGGTGCGCTTCAACGGCGAGCTTGCAGAAGGTCAGCCCCAGCCCCATGCCGCGCCGCGCGCCTGGTGCTTGTTCCGTCTGTTCCAGGCGGCGGTAGGCGTCAAAGACCGTCGCTCGCTGCTCTTCGGGAATCCCCGGTCCGTTGTCGGTGACGCTGATGGCGACCCGCCGTCCGCCCTCATCGCCGACTTCCGCGCGGGCTTCGACCAGGATTGCCGCGCCGCGCCCGCTGAAGCGCAGCGCGTTATCCAGCATGTTGACGAACACTCGCCGCATGATCTCGGCATCTGCCTGGAAGGGCGGCAGCGGCTCCTCGTAGTGCGTATCCAGACGGATATTTTTCTCGATGAAGGTATTGGCGAGCGTCCGATAGGCGCTGTCGATCAGCATTCGGGGGTCCACCTCCTGCGGGTGCAGAGGCAGGCTGTTGTTCTCGATCTGAGCGATGTCCAGCAGGCTGTCGATCTGCCGCATCAGGGCGTTGCCGCTGTCCAGGCACAGGCGGAGGATGCGGTTGGTCTCATCCGGTTCGAGCGGATATTCCGTTTGCAGGCTGAGGTCCAACCCGTTGAGGATCGCTGTCAGCGGACCGCGAAGATCATGAACCGCCATCTGGATGAAGAAGGGCGATCCCATGGACTGCTGTTTTTTGCCGGAGGATTTCATCTGCCGCCTGTGCGTTGCAACGTTTCAAATCTGTTACGCCAGTGCGATCATAGCAGGGGATGGCGATCCGGCGCAACCTGCGCGCCTGCCACGTTTCCTTCCTCGCGGACGCCGATATACAGCGCTGCCGCGAAACCCACCAGCAGCCAGTATGAAAAGATGAAGCGGTCAAACAGGGTGATAGCGTCACCGCTGTCGAAGGCGAAATGCGCCAGCAGCCCCGCCGCCGCGCCGACTGCGCCAGTGCGCGCCCAACCGCCGCCGCGCTTCCAGGTGCGCCAGAGCATTAACGCCAGCGCCGCATTCCAGCCGACGTAGACGAGCATGCCCGGCAGTCCGAGGTCCGAACCCGTTTGCAGCAGGATGTTGTGGGCGTGGGGCAGCACCTGCTGTTCGTAGCCGGGGACGGGATACTGGTCGCGCACCGGGCGCGCCCGAAACTGGTTGATGCCCACCCCGGTGAGCGGATGATCGCGGAGGATCGCCAGCGCCGACCCCCAGATGTTAAGGCGCGAAATCTGGCTGTTCTCGTCGCGCAGCAGCGCCGACTCCGAGGCGTTTTCCGGAATGATCCAGTTGCCTGCGAGGATCACCTCTACGGCTGTCAGGATCAGTAGGATGGCGAGGGCGAACCGTCTTCGCCGTCCTGGCAGCAGGACGCCGAAGATCACCATGCCGCAGGCAGCCAGCACGCCGAAGATGGCGAAGCGCGACTGCGCCAGCAGCAGGGCGAGGCTCAGGGTCACCAGCGCTGCCCAGGCGAGCAGCCGCCAGCGGCGTGGCAGATCAATCTGCTGGGTGAGGGCGAAGGCGGCGGCGGGCACGACCAGCAGCGTCATCGCGCCGGATATCTCGTTGACGTTGAAGCCGCCCTGAACCAGCGGCAGATCGCGCAGGCGCGGCAGCAGATCGAGGATCGGCTGGAGTTCTATCGATTTGATGGTGTACTGCGCGGTGAACAGCGAGACGACGCCGATTAAGATGCCGAACGCCAGCCAGCCGATCACGAACCCCCGGTCGGCGCGCGGGGGGCGCCCCCAGTCGCCCACAACCCAGACGATGCCCACGCCCATCGCCGCGCGGCTGACGACATAGAACCCCCAGGTGTATGGCGCAGTATAACTATTGAGGATGCATAGGATCAGAAATGCCAGCAGCAAAACGTCGAGCGGCGTCCTGGTTAACAGCCTTCGGGTCAGGGCGAAGCGCAGACATAAGATCGGCAAAAACAGAATAATAACATTCAGACGCGCCGGGTCTGGAAACCAGTGCGCCAGGATGATGCCTGTGAGCAGCAGCGCTTCGGCGGAGCGCGCTAAACCAAACTTTAACCGTTCTATAACCATACCCCTACTCACTCACGTTGAAGACGTATTACGTTACACTGATACAACTCAGATATAACAAGATTATATCTTGAGTAAATCGATGATGTGAGCGATCATTGTCGCAGCAGCCATATTACCGTTTTCCTTGTTACGGTTCACGCATCCTGTGGTAATATAGCAATTTTGTTCTGAGGCAACGCTCACAGACCATCAGGAATAAGTCCATGTTTCTACATAAGGTAACGCACGTTTCGCTTGATTCTTTTCACGAAAAGAGCAAGGGGAAACGGGTTGCGCTGATGTATCCGTGGACAAATTATCGCAACCTCTTCCTTGCTTATTTCCTGAACCGGGCACAAGAAGGTCTATTATACTACCGTGTAAAGACCGATCCACTTCCGTCTTCCCTTGCCGAAATTGCATCCGATCTTGTTGAGCAGATCAGCCAGGTTGTTGGTAGTTTTGGCAAGAAGACCCGCGCTGTACTGAAGAAAGTCAACCTGAATCCGGCAGCCCTTGGCGAAGCGCTGGCAGCCGATCTTGGGGCTTACTCCAGGGAACCTGTCGTCCTCTATATCGACGAGATCGACAAGGTCCCCCTTGACGAACCGTTCATCCAATTTATCGAATCCCTTGTGGGCAGTCTTTCAGAGCACGTTCAGCTTGCCGTCAGCAGCCGTCTTCTGACCTATAACCCCTGGGCGTCGATGGTGGCGGAAGGCAAGGCGGCGGTCCTGGGCACAGAGCAGCGGAAGGACGATATGATGTTCACGGTCGAGGACGAACCTCGACCGCAGATCGAAGTCTTCTCCTTCGGTCGCGGGCACGTCCTGGTGAATGGACAACCGATCACCAATTGGGATGGCGCGCTGCCGCGCAACCTCTTCTTCTTCTTCCTGGATCGCCCACTCGTCACCCGCGATGAGATATTCGAGGTCTTCTGGCCCGCCCTGTCGGTTAAAGAGGCGACCAACGTCTTTCATGTGACCAAGCGCAAGATCACCGAGCGCATCAACATGAAGGTGCAGCAGTCGGGCAGTTTTGAACTCACGCAGTACAACAGCGGTTTCTACCTGCCGAGCGAAAAAGTCGTCCGGCACTACGATGCTTCAGACTTCGTTGAATCGGTCGAGAAGGCGATCATCGCCACCGATCAGCGCGAACAGCAGTATCTCTATTCGCGGGCGATAGACCTCTACAAAGCGCCGTTCCTGCAAACCATCGAGATGGAATGGGTCATCAACCGGCGCGAGCAGCTCCGTCAGATGTACGCCCAGGCGCTCGTCGGCATGGGACGGTTGTTCGCTTCTGAAGGGGATGATCGTCAGGCGCTCGGCTACCTGACCCGCGCGCTGAAGGAAATTCCGGAGCGCGAGGACATTCATCGCCATGTCATGTCGCTGTACGTCAAGCTGGGCATGGTCGAGGACGCGCTGAATCAGTATCAGTTCCTCGCCAGCCATCTGCAGGAGACGCAGCGCATCAACCCCAGCCCTGAAACGGTCGCGCTGTACGAGATGATCCAGAGCACAACCGGGGTGAGCCGCTCGCGCCGCAAAAGCAAGCAGTAGGTATCGCCACCCGTAAGATAGAAATCAAGGGTGCAGCCGACCGGCTGCGCCCTTTTTGTTCGGGCGACACCGCTTTATCCGAGCGACATCGCAGGGGTTCAGCCATTCATTCGCCGCGATAATGCCATGCCGGCGCGAAGCCGTGCCAGGGCAGCAGATCGCCGGTGCACGCTTCCGATCCGCCTGCCCCGATCCACAGCCCATCAGACTCCTGATCCAACGCCAGCAGACGCGGCTGAGCGTCTACCGCGGCGCGCAGCAGCAGCCCGTCGATCTGCCATACCAGATAATGCAGCCCGCCGGCGTCGCTTGGGCTGCCGGCAAGGATGCAGTTTGGCGCGCCGAAGTCCGCCAGCAGCCCGCGCACCGAAAAAATGCCCCGCAGCTGCACCGACCCGACGCGCCCGTTCTCGTTGCTGACCACGCCGGTCAGGTGTGCGTTCGGCGCTTCGACTTCGAAGCGCAGCGTCCGGGCGTCGATGAGCATGTGCCGGGTCAGCAGGGGGATGTTGGCGGTGAGCAGCGCCGCAGCGTCGGCGAATGGAGTCCTGCCCGGCGTCAGTCCGGCGTAACAGGGCAGCACGCACGCCTCGAAGCCCATCCCGGCGCGGACTGAAGACTCCACCGTCTCGACGCCTGCTTCGTCGTTCGCCAGATGCACCGCCAACATCTGAAGGCAGGCGCAGAAGATCGCGCAGACCAGGGTGAAGCGCCGAATCAGGTTTGACATCGTGCCGCCGGACATCCGCTGTATAATGCTCACATTATGGCTCGACAACAGCGCGCACCTGCAGCGTCAACGTTCCCGCCCGATCACGCCGGTCTGCTGATCGCCTCGGTCCTGCTCATCGTCGGGGGCGGCGGCGGCATCCTGGCGCTGATCCTGACCCAGGAACCGTTCATCGGTCAGCGCTGGCTGTTCATGCTGCTGCTCAACCTCGCCGTCACCGGGCTGGTTATGCCGCTGATGCGCTACGTCAACGCCCGCCTGACTCCTGCCAGCCGCGCCGTGCCGCCGAGCGGGGTGATCGTCCGCCAGAGCGTATGGTTCGGCTTGTTCGTCGTCTCCTGCGCCTGGCTGCAAATCCCCCGCGTGCTGTCACCGCCGATCATGTTCTTCCTGGCGCTGGCATTCATCATCGTCGAGGTCTTCCTGCGTTCCCGTGAAATCCCCCATGAGCGGTTGAATGACGACGACGCCTGATCCAAACGCCGCGCTGCGTTCCCTGCCCTCGATGGATGCGCTGCTGACCAGCGCCGGCGGCGGCGGGCTGATCGACCGCTACGGACGTTCGGCAGCGGCGCAGGCGATGCGCGACTGCCTGGCGGAGGTACGCGAGCGCCTGCGGCAGGGAGAGACTCCGCCGACCAGCGTCGAGGCGCTGCTGGTCGAGATAGCGCGGGACCTCGAACGCCGCTTCCAGCCCTCGCTGCGCCCGGTGATCAACGCGGCGGGCATCATCCTGCACACCAACCTGGGGCGCGCTCCACTGAGCGCCGCTGCGCAGGGGGCGATGGTCACCGTCGCTGCCGCCTACAACACCCTGGAATACGATCTCGCTGCCGGATCGCGCGGCAGCCGCCTGATCCATCCGGAGTCCGTCCTGCGCGAGGTGACCGGTGCGGAAGCGGCGCTGGTGGTCAACAACAACGCCGCCGCCCTGGTGCTGATTCTATCGGCGCTGGCGAAGGGACGCGAGGTCATCATCAGCCGGGGGCAGCTGGTCGAGATCGGCGGCGGTTTTCGCGTGCCCGACGTGATGATCCAGAGCGGGGCGCGGCTGGTGGAAGTGGGTACGACGAACCGCACCCGCCCCGCCGACTACGCCGCCGCCATCACCCCGGAGACGGCGCTGCTGATGCGCGCCCACGCCTCCAACTTTCGACAGATCGGCTTCGTCGAATCGGCATCGCTCGAAGATCTCGCCGTCCTCGCCCGCAGCCGTGATATCCTGCTGGTGGACGATCTCGGCAGCGGCGCGCTGATCGACACCGCCCGCTACGGTCTGGAGCACGAGCCGACGGTGCAGGAAAGCCTGTCCGCGGGCTGCGACCTGGTCGCTTTCAGCGGCGACAAGCTGCTCGGCGGACCGCAGGCGGGGATCATCGTCGGGCGCCGGGCGCTGATCGAGAAGCTGAAGAAACACCCGCTGGCGCGCGCCATCCGTGCCGACAAACTGTGTCTGGCGGCACTGGTCGCCACGCTCGATCACTACCGCCGCGACGAAGCACCGGCGCAGGTTCCGGTCTGGAGGATGATCGCCCGCCCGCTGGCGGACCTGCAAGCTGCGGCGGAGTCCTGGTCGGCGGCGCTGCGCGAACACGCCGCCGACCGGCAGATCGATCTGAGCGTTGAGGTGATTGATGGCGAATCGGCGGTGGGCGGCGGCAGTCTGCCCGGTGCGACTCTGCCGACGACGCTCCTGGCGCTGCGCCTGCGCGATCCATCATTGGCGGCGGCGGCGCTGCGGGCGGGCGACCCGCCGGTGATCGCCCGCATCAAGGAGGATCGCCTGCTGTTCGATCCGCGCACCGTCCTGCCCGGTCAGGATGCGGCGCTCCTGGCTGCACTGCGCGCGGTCCTCCGTTAACCGTCCGACGATGGCAAAACGCAAAAAATGGATGGTCAAGTCAGAAACGCGCTGTGACATATGCTGTTCAACGCATCTGTTCGTGAAAATGATAGATCGGTATATGCTAATTGGAGAGACTATTGCAGTGGAGTTATCCATAATGAACACGATCCGACATCGCCGTCGTGCGCTTCTTGTGGTTTTCCTGGTGGGAATTCTCATCCAGAGCATCCCGGTTGTTCATGCTCAGGATACGCCGGGGGTCAATGATCCGCCCGACATCACCCTGCCTTCGCCCGCGCCGGACACGCAGCCTGTGACCCCGGTGGCGCTGACCGGGATCGTCATCAACGACCCGGACGTGGGAGGGGGCTTGATGGAGATGGAGATCGATATTTCCGATCTTGACGGCGTGGGTGGGCGATCTGTCCCTGCCGGAAATTACGGAACTTTCTCCTGGGGACTTGGCTCCGGCGTCACGAGCGATATTGCAGTGACGACACGTGCCGCGCTCAACGCTGCGCTCGCCAGTTTCGTCTATACCCCGCCGCAGGGCTTCAGCGGGATGGCGCGCATCATCTTCGAGATCGACGATCAGGGCAATACCGGAACAGGCGGCGTGAAATCGCGGACGCGCTTCATTGACATCGATGTCTGCGCAACCGGAGACGGCAACTGTGCCGTCAACGCGCAGCCCGACGTGACTCTGCCCGGGTCACTGATGACGGCGGTCAATACCCCGGTCACCTTCGCCGTATCGGTGAGCGATATTGATGTCGGCTTGGGCGGTATGGAGATGGAGATCGACATTGCCGATCTCGACGGCGTGGGCGGGCTTTCGGTTCCTGCCGGCGATTATGGGACCTTCACCTGGGGGTTTGGTTCCAACATCACCAGCGATGTGGAGGTGAAAACGCGCTTTGCCCTCAACACTGCGCTTGCCAGCCTTACCTATACCCCCGACACCGGGTTCACCGGGACGGCGCGGATCATCTTCGAGATCGACGATCAGGGCAATTCGCAAACGGCGCTGCCGCTGACGGTGCTGTCCCGCACCCGCTTCATCGATATTCAAGTCACACCCGCAGGATCGCTGGTGATGACGCTCAGCGTGCAGGGACGCCCGCCTGCGCCAGATGCCGCGTACAGCTTCCCGACAAGGATCGTTATCAAGACGGCTAACGGGCAGGTGCTGTTCGACAATACGGTAAACGGCAGCGACACCGGCGGCCTGTGGTTCTCCAGCCTTCCCACCGGCGCGCCGCTGGCTATCTGGGTGAAAGGCACGCACACCCTGGCGGTGCTGCATAATAAGACGATCACGGGATTGGGCAGCATCCTCACCACCAGCGTTTTGAGAGAAGGCGATTGCAACAATGACAATGTGGTGAATATCGCCGATTTCTCGATCCTGGCGGGCAGTTTTGGTCTGGCGCAGGGGGCGGTCGGGTTCGACCCGCGCGCCGATCTCAATGAGGACAACGTGGTCAATATCGCCGATTTCTCGCTGCTGGCGGGCAGTTTCGGTCAGTCGGGTGCGGCGATGCCGTGACGAGGTAAAAGGCAGGTCGTAGAGACACACCACTGCTGTTCGACCCGCGCCGCATCCTGATCGGTCAGGATGCGGCGCGCTTCGCGCTGCCATTCGTTAATCTTCCCAACGATTCCAAACTCAAAACAATTTATGAACAAGCCGGCAATGTTTTTTGACATATGCTGGTCTAGTCATTTATTCAAAGCATCGATGGATCATCCTAAGGAAGACAATTATGCGAAGACCTGCCTTTCTGGTACTCCTCTTGTGTCTCGTTACCTTCGCCGCGCTGCTCATCCCAGATGCTCAAGCCGAGATCGGCGGCGCGCAGGAGCCGCCCTACGAACCGACCTACAGCTACACCTACGAACCGCCGATCTACGAGACGCCGGCGCAGTCGCAGCTGGGATCGGGCGGTCCCACCGATGGGCGGCTGAACTACGTGCCGGATGAGTACTACACGGTGTATTGCAGCTTCGACTTTCTGGAGATCTGGCGGGGCGTGCCGACCAGCCTGCTGCTGGACGCGGTCCCGATTTCCCTCATGCTCTCCATGCCCATCGGCGATACGCTCCTCAGCGCCGGCGGCATCACCGTCGAGCGCAGCAGCGAAGATATTTACACCGTCTACGGCAGCAACGGCAACCTCGCCCCGTCTCCCGGCGCGAAGGAGTTCAGCATGAGCGAGTGCATCTCCCGCAACGGCGGCGCGCCTCCGGAAGACTCCGCGCCGCCTGCGGGGCAGCCTCCGGCTCAGTCGCCGGTAGAGGCGTTCTGCGCTACCGAAGCAGGACGGCAGTCGGAAAGCTGCTATTCCTCGACAGGCGCCTGGTGCGCGGCGACCAACTACCTCAGCACAGACTGCATCGGCTACAGCTTCTCGCGCTTTCTGGGATACCTCGTGGCGCAGATCTTTCAATGCGCGTCCCAGGGCTTGGTAGGCATCTTCGGATTGGTCTTCGCCGCCGGCGGGATGCGCTGGTACGCGCGCCGCAAATAACCTCTGCTTTCTCTCCTGCCCGGTTCACACCCCTTCGGAACCGGGCAGGTGCAAAACCCTCAAGATGCGCTGAAAAACGCCTCATGCTATACTCTTTGCATAGCTTTGAATCTTAAGCAGGAACTACTGTGCGATCGGACCTTGATGGGTTGATGGAGCGGCGTGGACTGGACGCCTTCCTCGTGTTTGGCGACGAGGGCGAAAATCCGGTCCTGTACTACCTGACCAACGGCGCGCATATCACCAAAGGCTATGCGCTCAAACGGCGAGGGGGCGATCTTCTGCTGGTCGTCAACGCGATGGAGATCGAAGAAGCCGCCAAGAGCGGCTTGAAGGTCATCAGCGAATTCGATCTCGGCTACGCGCAGCTTTTGCAGGCGGCGGAGGGCGATCAACTGGCGGCGGCGGCGCAGCTGGTAGCGCGGATGCTGGCGCGCATCGGGCTGGAGGGCGGCAAAGTCGGCGTCTACGGGCGGGGGGCGATCAACTATTTCGTCCAGCTGCACGGCGCGCTTTCGGCAAACCTGCCCGCCTATACCTTCGTCGGCGAGTCTGGCGTGACGCTGTTCGACGAAGCCGCCATCACCAAGGACGCCGAAGAACTGGCGCGTCTGCGTTCGGTGTCGGCGCGTACTTCGGAAGTGCTGCGCGAGACCTGGGATTTCATCGCCGGTCACAGGCTGCAAGGCGATCTCGTGGTGAATGATCAGGGGGAACCCCTGACCATCGGCGCGGTCAAGCGCTTCGTCCGCCGGGCGCTCTTCGACCGTGATCTCGAAGACACCGACATGATCTTCGCCCAGGGGCGCGATGGGGGATTTCCCCACAGCCGGGGCGAAGCGGCGCAGCCTTTGCGCGCCGGGCAGGCAGTCGTCTTTGACCTCTTCCCCCGCGAACTGGGCGGCGGGTATCACCACGACTGCACGCGCACCTGGAGCATCGGCTACGCCGCGCCGGAAGTGCAGGAAGCCTACAATCAGGTGATGGACGCCTTCGAGATCGCTATCGATTCGTTTCGCGTCAACATGCCGACGCGCGCGCTTCAGGAGGCGGTGCAGTCCTACTTCGAGGCGCACGGATATCCGACCAGCCGCAGCCACCCCGGCACGACGGTGGGTTACATGCACAGCCTGGGGCATGGGGTTGGCATCAATATTCATGAGCGCCCCTCGTTGAGTCACCTGTCGAACGATATCTTCGCGCCTGGTTCGGTGATCAGCATCGAGCCGGGGCTGTATTACCCGGAGCGCGGCTTCGGGGTGCGTATCGAGGATTTGGTCTATGTGGGCGGCGATGGACAGTTGATCACGCTCACCGATTTTCACAAGGAGCTTGTCCTGCCCCTGAAGGGATAGTCCTGAAAGGAGTCCCGAAGGGGCGGCATCCAAGCGCATGACCCTACAGCCGTTTCTGCCCGATGATCCTCAGCCGCTGACCGATGCTATGCCGTCCAGCGATGCGCAGCTTTCGGAACTGCGCTCGCTGTACGAGCGGGTGCGCGGGCTGGAGCGGATGAAGTCCACCCTGCTGGACATCGCCGCTCACGATCTGCGCAACCCCATCGGGGCGATTCGCAACCTTGCCGAGATGATGCTCAAGACGGACGCGTTGACGCCGGAGCGCTACACGGCGATGATGCAGGACATCCTGAGCGCTGCCAACGATGCGGCGCGGATCATCGACGACCTGCTGATCTTGCAGCGCATCGACCGGGGCGAACGCGACGCCACCTTCCGTTCGGTTGAACTGGGGGCGCTCCTGCGCGGGGCGGTGCAGAAGCAGCTGGCGCGCGTAGAACAACGCCATCAGGCGCTGCGCACGCAGTATGCCGGGGAACCTGCCGTCGTGCTGGGCGAGCCGGCGCTGCTGCGCGAAGCCTTCGTCAACGTGCTGGATAACGCCGTCAAGTACACGCCGGATGGCGGCGAGATCGGCGTGAAGCTGGTGATCACGGTCGATAACGCCTTCATCGATGTCACCGATTCCGGGGTGGGTTTCGCCCCTGACGAGGCAGCGTTGATCTTCGAACCGTTCTATCGCGGGCGGATCGGCATCGCCAAAGGAATCCCCGGCACGGGTCTGGGGCTGCACATCGTCAAGCAGGTGGTGGAGCAGCACGGCGGCGGCGTCTCCGCCGTCAGCCAGCCCGGCGGCGGTTCAACCTTCAGCATCGTCCTTCCGTTGTTGAGCAGCCTGATCCGCGCCTGAAGGCTGCTCTCGGATTCTTCACCGCACGTGCCCCGCATGACAGCATAGCCATGTCTCGCATCTTTTCAACGGACGAGCCGCCGGCTCGCCCCTACGGCACGTTGGTTGTAGGGGAGACCCGCCGGGTCTCCCGTTCGTGGTTTTCTTTCAAGATTCCGCTATGCTGTAGGGATCGCCGAGTTCGCCCGACGCAGCTAGCCAAAGTCAGATCCTGAATGTTCTCAGATGGAGACCCAGCGGGTCGCCCCTACGGTGATCGCCGCGAACGGGGTTGTAGGGGCGAGCCGCTGGCTCGACCTTCGAGAAGATGCGCGATCTGGCTGCGTTGTCTTATGGCGCGCCGCTTTGCGAGAAGTTCGCCGCCAGCAGCGAGAAGTCGCTGATGTTCACCGCCGCGTCGCCGTTGAAATCGGCTTGGGCGCTGAAGGTGGGCTGCCCGAACGACGAACCGAACGCCGCTGCCAGGATCGAAAAGTCGCTGATGTTGACGAGGTTGCTGTCGGTGGCGTCGCCCTCCAACAGCAGAGCCGTTGCGGCGGCATTTGTCCCGCTGGTCAGCGTGATCGGCTGGGTGCGCGCCAGCGTGTGCGTGCCCTTGATCCACAGCGTGTAGCTGCCCGTCGGCAGTTCGGCAACTGAGACCACTCCACTGGCGTCCGAAGTCGCATCACCCGTCCAGATTGGCGCGCCGCCTCCGCTCGGTCGCAGTTCGATGTGGACGGTGACCACGTGTTGACTGGTCGGCGGCGTCGGACGCCCTTGCAGCGCGAGCGTGAGCGTCAGCGAGGCGCTGTCCTGTGCCTCATAGGCGCCGATGTCGATGCGTCCGCCGCTGATGCGGGGGAAGCCCGCCCCGCGCTGATCGTGATCTGGCGGGGGCGTGAAGCCAGGATCGCCGGCATCGAGGGCGACGCTGCCCGGCAGCAGGGCGAGGGTTTGCGTCGGACCTCCGTTGTCCGCCAGCACCCCCAGATTGAGCGGGCTTGCCGCGCCGTCGAGCAGGTTGCCGGTCGTCACGCCGGTGATCGTCGCGCCGCTGGAATCACCGATCAGGTTGTAACCCTGCGAGGTCGCTGCGCCGGAAACGTCGGGACCGATCGGCGCGGTGTTGCCAGCGATCAGGGTATGTTTCAGCGCGACGTTGACCGCATCTCCGCTGTTACTCAGCCCCCCGCCCTGCACCCCGGCGCTGTTGCCGGTGATCGTCACATGGGCGAGCGTGAGGCCGCCGCCCGTCGTGCGCCCGAGGTTGTGGAGCACCCCACCGCCGCTAGTGGTAGCGCTGTTTCCGGCGATGGTGCTGTTGACCACCGTCAAATCAGTAAACAGGGCGACAATCGCCCCACCGTTGTTGGCGCTGTTATTGGCCAGCGTGCTGTTGGATAAGGTAATGAACGTCGTGTCAGCGTAGATCGCCCCGCCAGGACCGCCGGGGCCGACGCTGGCGGTATTGTCGACGAAGGTCGCCGCGTCGATGAGGGTGGTCGTAGAGCCGTTGATATACACCGCCCCGCCAAAACGCGCGCTGTTGCCGTCAAACACGGTTCCCCGCACCGATACCGTGCTGACATAATTGAACAACCCGCCGCCGGAGTCGCTGGCGCTGTTGCCGTCGAACCGTCCGCGTGTGAAGGTCGCCGTGTTGTTCGCCTCCAGCGCAATCGCACCGCCGAGCGCCGCTTGATTGAGGCTGAAGGTGGTGTCGGTGGCCGTCAGCGTGCCGCTGGTGAGGTAGATCGCTCCGCCACGCGGGATGATGGTGTTGACCGGGCGATTGTCGGTCAGCGTGCTGTTCTGCAGGGTGATCATGCCGCCGCTGCTGGCGATGGCTCCGCCGTATATCGCCCCCCGCCCGCCGCTCAAGGTCAGGTTGGTCAGCGTCAGATTACCGCCTGGGTCCACCTGGAAGAAGCGGAAATCAGGAGCAGCGGCGCTGCGGATGAGCGTGGCTCCTGCGCCGTCGATCGTGAGCGCCCCGCTGGTGCTGGCGGGACGGACAATCGGCAGGCCATTCTGCGAGCTGTAATCATTGCCGCCGATGGTCAGCAGTCCGCTGTTGTTGATACTGACCAGGGTGTAGTTGCCGTTCGTCGCCAGGGTAATGATCTCATCAGACGGGGACGCATTGGCGCAGTCGATGGCGAAGATCAGCCCCGCTGCGTCACCGTCGGCGATGCCGGCAGGGAAAGTTGGGCAGGCGAGTTCATACGCGCCGATGTCGATGCGCCCGGCGCTGATGCGAGGGAAACCTGCCCCGCGCTGATCGTGATCTGGCGGGGGCATGAAGCCGGGATCGCCGGCATTGAGGGCGACGCTGCCCGGCAGCAGGGCGATGGTCTGCGTCGGACCGCCATTGTCTGCCAGCGCCCCCAGATTGAGCGGGCTTGCCGCGCCGTCGAGCAGGTTGCCCGTCGTCACGCCGCTGATCGTCGCGCCGCTGCTATCGCCGATCAGGTTGTAGCCCTGCGAGACGATATTGCCGCTCGCATCCGGGCTGGCGGGAGCGTTATTGGCAGCGATCAGGGTGTGCTTCAGCGCCGAGCTGAGCGCAGCGCCGGTGATGTGCAGTCCGCCGCCCTGCGCCTCGGCTACATTGCCGGTGATCGTGCTGTGGGTGATCGTCAGGTTGCCCTGGCTCCACACCGCGCCGCCCCTGCCGCCGATCGTCCCTGTCTCGCTCAGGACGGTGAAGGCGCGGTTGCCGCTGAAGGTGCTGTTGGTGATCGCCAGTGTGTTGCCGCCATAAAGCGCGCCGCCAAGCAGCGCCTCGTTGGAGACAAAGGTGCTGCCGCTGATCTGCTTGCTTTTGGTTAGCACCTGGTCCAGGGCGATCGCCCCGCCGTATTGGGACAGGTTCTCCTGGAAGGTGCTGTCGCTTATGCTCACGGCGGAGTAGACGGCGATCGCCCCGCCATAGCGCAGTCCTACGTTCCCCGTCTGGTTGAGCAGGAAGGTGGTGCCCGTCACGGTGAGCGAGGCGGTCAGCCCGTCCGACTGATAGATGGCTCCGCCATCGCCAGCGGCGCTATTGCCGGCAAAGCTGCTGTCGATCACGGTCAAGATTCCGGCACTCATCAGCGCCCCGCCGGATAGGATGTTCGAAATGCCGTTATCGACGGTGGTGCAGCTTCCCATGCTCACCCGCTCCAGGCGCAGCGTCCCCAGGCTGGCTATGCACCCACCGTAGGAATTGGCGCGCCCTTCGGTCAACGCGAGATCGGTGATAGTGACATCGGCTCCGCTGGCGGCCACCAGCAGGCGGAAATCGGGCGCGGCTAGGTCGCGGGTGATCAGGGCGTTGTTGCCAGCCAGGGTGAGGGCGCCGCTGGCCGCGGCATCGGCGATCACCGGCAGCCCAGAGTCCCCGGCGACCTTGCCCATAAAGATAATGCCGGGGCTGCTGTTGTCGACCGCCGTCAGCGAGTAGACGCAGTTCGCGGTCAGGTTGATGGTGTCATTGGCGGCTGTGGCGTTGGCGCTGTTGATGGCGGCGATCAGGTCGGCGGTGCGCACTGCCGGGTCAGGGTCGCAGCCGACATTGTACGTCGCCGCCTGCGCCGGATGACCCGACAGCGCCAGGGCAGCGACCAGACCCAGGACGATCAGCAGGCGCGCCGCCAGCGTCAGGCGCAATTCACTTCCTGCAACAGGCAGACGACGAGTGTTGGATGTTTGGGCAGCAGCGGACATCGAGAATACAGACTCCTGGAAGATTGATATTGAGGATGATCGCAGTACGCAATGGAGTGCGGATTGATTATGCAGGGATATTTGCATTTCTGCCCGCGAGGTCTTCACACTTTTGAGGGGGGGATCATGCCGTTGGTCAGGCTGAAGCGGCGCGCGTTGCCCCTAAACGTCGATTATGACCCGCTTTGACCTTTTAATGAGGAGTTGACTGTTTGCGAAAAATTGGTGTTGTATTTGCGTTAGTTCGGGTAAATTGTATAATATCCCGCGCGTACCCGCATAACTTCCGAGGAACAGTCCGTTATGGATTCCAATAAGCCAGGATCGCGTGAAACTGAAGAGCTGGAGGCGGGCACTTCAGTTGACGCGGTGGACGACACCCAACGTCCCAACTCCGCCGAGGCTTCCACGACCGCCGACGAGTCAGCCGCTGCACAACCAGACGAGACCCCTGCTGTTTCTGAGGAGATCAGCGCGTCCGCCCCACCGTCCGAAGCGCCAGCCGAGGCAAGCGCCGACGAAGGCAAGCCCGCCGCAGACGCCCCCGGCGATCTGCGTACCGGCATGCTGCTGCAAGGCGTGATCGTCGCGACCTCGCCTACCCAGGTCGTGATCGACGTGGGGGAAGGCAAGCAGGGTATCATCCCCGCCGGGGAACTGGAGCGGATGACCCGTCAGACGCTCGAATCGCTGCGCGTCGGCGAAAGCGTCTCGGTCTTCGTGGTGAAACCCCGTGACCACAATGGTAATCTGCTGCTGTCGATCAACCGTGCCATTGAAGAGCAGGACTGGCAGCAGGCGGAAACCTACCGCCGCTCACAGGAGGTCTTCGAGTCGCGGGTCGCGGGCTACAATAAAGGCGGGCTGATCGTGCGTTTCGGGCGGCTGCGCGGCTTCGTCCCGCAGAGCCAGATCGCCGTCGAACGCCGGGCGGGTATCAGCGGCGAAACCCCGGAAGAGCAGCTCGGCGCGATGGTCAACCAGCCCATCATGGTCAAGGTGATGGAAGTGGACCGCGCGCGCAACCGTCTGATCCTTTCTGAGCGCGCCGCCAGCCGCGAATCGCGCGAGAAGCGCAAAGAGAGCCTGATCTCGCAGCTCAAGGTCGGTGAAATTCGCGATGGGCGAGTCGTCAGCCTGGAAGATTTCGGCGTCTTCGTCGATATTGGCGGGGCTGAAGGGCTGGTGCACCTCACCGAACTATCCTGGCAGCATGTCACGCATCCGCGCGAAGCCGTCCAGGTCGGGCAGTCCGTGCGCGTCGAAGTGATCAGCGTGGACCCGGACCAGAAGCGCATCGGGCTGAGCATGCGCCAGCTGGAGGCGGACCCCTGGGATCGCATCGCCGCCAGCTTCACCGAAGGGCAGCTGGTGCAGGGCAGCGTCACCAAGCTGACCAAGTTCGGCGCCTTCGCCCAGCTGGTCGATCTGCCGGAGATCGAAGGTTTGATCCACATCTCTGAGCTTTCCGATAAGCGCGTCGCCCACCCCCGCGAGGTGGTCAACGAAGGCGACAAGCTGACCCTGCGCGTCGTCAAGATCGACATCAAGAACCGCCGCCTGGGTTTGAGCCTGAAGCGCGTCAACTCGGCGGAATACCTCGACCTCGACTGGTCATCATCGAATGATCCTTCCTAGAGAACCGGGCGGCGTTCGTCCGCCCGGTTCTCTACACGTTTCACCCTCTCTCATTACTCCCGCTTCCCCTCCTCTTTCCGGGCTTCTTACGCAACATTTACGCGCACCTAACGTAATCGCAGGGGCACAAGCGGCGTCTGTGTTATAATCGCGTATGGTTATCGTTTTAGGGCGGGTTCGTCGTACGATCAGTCAGCAGTCGGTCCGGTCATTGGACCGACAACGGAGGTTTTAATCGTGCCGAGCAAGATGGAACGCTTTACACAGCGGGCGCGGCGCGTGTTGAGCTTGGCGCAAGAAGAAGCGGAAAAGCTGCAACACAACTACATCGGAACCGAGCATCTTCTTCTGGGTCTGATCCGCGAAGAAGGCGGGGTTGCCGGCAGAGTGCTGCGCGAACTCGGTCTGGATTTGCGGCGTGTCGAGGATATGGTCGAACGGCTGACCCGCGCGACTCCCCGGACCGGCACAACCCAACCTGAACTTTCTCCTGGTACAAAGCGTGTGCTTGAACTTGCGGTCGATGAAGCGCGGCGGATGGGACACCACTACATCGGCACGGAACATCTGCTCCTCGGGCTGGTGCGCCTGACCGATGGCGTGGCGATTGATATCCTCCGCAAGCTGGAAGTGAATCCCGAAGAGGTGCGTCGCCAGACGCGCCGGGTGCTGCAGGAGAGTCCCGTGCAAAATCCTACGCCCAACCAGGAAGAACCTCGACCGCAGCGTCCGCAGCGTAAAGAGGGTAAGACGCCGCTGGTCGATCAGCTGGCGACCGATCTGACGGCGCTGGCAGCCGAAGGCAAGCTCGACCCCGTCGTCGGGCGTGAGACCGAAATCGAGCGCGTCATCCAGGTGCTCAGCCGCCGCCGCAAGAACAATCCGGCGCTCATCGGCGAGCCGGGCGTCGGCAAGACCGCCATCGTCGAAGGGCTGGCGCAGCGCATCGTCAACGGCGAGACGCCCAAGCCGCTGCTGAACAAGCGCGTGCTTCAGCTCGATGTCGGGTCGCTGGTCGCCGGGACGATGTACCGGGGACAGTTCGAAGAGCGGCTCAAGCGCGTCATCGAGGAACTGAAATCCTCTGACAGCATCCTGTTCATCGACGAAGTGCACATGCTGGTGGGGGCGGGTTCCGCCGGAAGCAGCGTCGATGCCGCCAACATCCTCAAGCCTGCCCTGGCGCGCGGCGAACTTCAGTGCATCGGCGCGACCACCCTTGACGAGTATCGCAAGCACATCGAAAGCGACGCCGCCCTGGAGCGCCGCTTCCAACCGATCATCGTCAACGAGCCGACCATCGAAGAAGCGGTCGAAATCCTCCAGGGCATCAAAGGTCCCTACCAGGAACACCACAACGTCGAGATCACCGACGAAGCCATCGAGACCGCCGTCCAGCTTTCCGCCCGCTATGTGCCGGATCGCTTCCTGCCGGACAAGGCGATTGACCTGATCGACGAAGCCTCCGCCCGGCTGCGGATGTACAAGAGTCCCGAAGCCGCCCAGGTGCGCCGTGTCGAGCAGGAGCTTCAGCAGGTCGAAGACGACATCAAGCTGCTGGAAGAAGAGGGGACGTTCGGCGGCGAAACGGATCGCCTGCGCACCCAGCGCGACAGCCTGACGGCGACCCTCAACTCTTTCCGCGCCAACTGGAACGAAAAGACCCGCCAGCCCCGCCTGGGCGCAGAAGACATCGCCGAAATTGTGGCGATGTGGACGGGCATCCCGACCATGCGCATCGCCGGAGAAGAGAGCGAACGTCTGATCCGCATGGAAGAATCGCTGCATCAGCGCATCGTCGGGCAGCACGAAGCCATCGAAGCCATCAGCAAGGCAGTGCGCCGCGCCCGCGCCGGTCTGAAGGACCCGCGCCGCCCCATCGGATCGTTCATGTTCCTGGGACCGACCGGCGTCGGCAAGACCGAGCTGACCAAGGCGCTGGCGGAATTCATGTTCGGCAGCGAAGACGCCCTGGTGCAGCTGGATATGAGCGAGTTCATGGAACGGCATTCGGTCGCCCGCCTGGTCGGCGCGCCTCCCGGTTACGTCGGCTATGAGGACGCCGGTCAGTTGACCGAAGCCGTCCGCCGCCGCCCCTACTCGATTGTCGTCTTCGACGAGATCGAAAAAGCGCACCCCGAAGCCTTCAACATGCTGCTGCAAATCATGGAAGAGGGGACGCTCACCGACGCGCGGGGACGCCGCGTCGATTTCCGCAACGCGGTGATCGTCATGACCAGCAATGTCGGCGCGGACACCATCAAGCGCGGCACGACCTTCGGCTTCAACGCCCCGCGCGACGATGACCGGGAAGATCACGAGACGTATGCCGACATGCGCAAGAACGTCACCGAGCAGCTGCGCCGCGTCTTCCGACCGGAATTCCTGAACCGCGTCGATGCCACCATCGTCTTCCGCGCGCTGGCGAAGGCAGAGATCAAGCAGATCGTCGATCTTGAACTCAACAAGGTGCGCGAGCGGCTGGTCGAACATGCCATCACCCTCGATGTGACCGAAGAGGCGAAGGATTGGCTGGCGGAGAAGGGCTATGACCCCGAATTTGGCGCGCGCCCGCTGCGCCGCCTGATTCAGAACGAGGTCGAAGACACTCTGTCTGACGGCATCCTTTCCGGCAAGTTCAAGCTGGCGGGCATCGTCCGCGTGACGGCGCGCGACGGTGAGATCGCGCTGGAGCAGGTCGAAGACGAGGCTGCCGAGCTGCCCGAACTGAGCGTGTAGCCGGACGCGCCGCAGGGGCGTCCGAAACTGTGACACACAACGCCGCGCCGGGGTGGGGATTGCTACCTCGGCGCGGGCTGAGATTAATCACTTTTTCACGATTGACTGCGCCGCGCCCCGTTGTTGGGGCGTGCGTTTTTGTGGCATACTGCTCATAACGAAAACTACGATATTGTGTGCAAATAGCGCATGTCGCCTCTAGAAGCCGCTTACGCCGTGCTGCGTCAGAACCCCCTGTGGCGTCAAATGTTCGAACTGAATCCCGCGATTCAGCTGATCATCGACCCGGCGAGCCGGGTGGTGATCGACGCAAATCCGGCGGCGTGCCGCTTCTATCGCTATCGACGCGAGGAGTTCAAGGCGCTTTCGTTCGATCACATCGAGGTCAACACGCTCCCGGAAGGGGATTCGATCAGCGAATCGCTGACCTTCAGCTTTCAGCACCGCATTCGGGGTGGCGACCTGCGCGATGTCAAGGTCAACGCCAGCGCCTACGACATCGACGGCGAAACACTCACCCATATGATCCTGGTGGACATCACCAAGCGGCGGCGCGCCGAAGCCGCCGAACAGGATCAGCGGGCGCTTTCCGCCGCGCTGGCGACCACCACCGCCGCGCTCAACAGCTCGCTGGATCTGCACGAAGTGCTGGACCGCATCCTCGAACAGGTGCAGCATCTCATCCCCTGCGACTTCATCAACATTATGCTGATCGAGAACGACTACGCCACCGTGGTGCGTTCGCGCGGCTACGAGCAGGCGATGGACATCGAGGAGTATCTCGCGGTCAAGCTGAACATTCACTCGACCCCGACCCTGCGCTGGATGATCGACAACAACCGCCCGCTGCTGATCGCCGATATCGCCAGCGATCCCCGTTGGCGTCAGCTGCACACCACCGAAGACTGGCTGAAGAGCTATCTGGGCGTGCCGATTCGCATGGACAGCCTTGTGATCGGCTTCCTGAACCTGGACGGCACAACCCCGATGGCGGCGGTCGATTATGACGAGCGCGCGCTGCAGGCGTTTGCCGATCAGGCAGGGGTCGCGATTCGCAACGCCCGTCTGTTTGAGCGCGTCCAGCGCCAGGCGATGCTGATGGAGCAGCGCGTCGCCGAACGCACCGCCGAACTGGAATACGAACGCCGCCAGCTTCGCGCCATCCTGGACTCGATGACCGAAGGGGTGATCTACAGCGAACCGGATGTCCACGGGCTGCTTCAGCCCCGCTATCTCAACCGGGCGATGGCGCGCCTGCTCGGTCAGGAGCTTCAGGAAGACCTCTCCAGCCTGTTGGCGCAGATCAATACGCTGGAGATCGAGGGGACCGATCAGCTTTCGGTGCGCAAAGTGATCAGCGAGGCGCTGGATCGGCAGCCGGTGGTCTCCATGCAGCTGGCGCTCCTGAGACCGGGCGACATGCGTATCGAAGTCAGCATCACCACCACGCGGGTCGACAGCCTGTCGGGCGAACTGCTCGGGGCGGTCACCGTCATGCGCGACATCAGCGGAGAGGTCGCCCTGGAACGGCAGCGCTCGCGTTTCGTCGCCCAGGCGTCGCACGAGCTGCGGACGCCGCTTGCCAACATGAAAACGCGCCTGTACCTGCTGCGCCGTCAGCCGGAACGCCTGGACGCGCACCTGCCGGTGCTGGAAAAAGCGACCTCGCACATGTGGCGGTTGGTCGAAAGCCTGCTGGACATATCGCGCCTGGAACGTGGCGCAGTGCGGCTGAATCTGGAGCGGCTGGCGGTTCAGGAAATCGTCACTTTTGTCGCCGAAGCGCACCGCCCGGCAATCGAAATCAAGGGGCAGATGCTTCACGTCGATCTCCCCGATGAGCCGCTGGCGCTGATCGCCGATGGCGACCGCCTGATCCAGGTGCTCAACAATCTGGTCGCCAACGCCAGCGCCTATACACCCGCTGACGGGACGATCACCGTCCGCGCACGCCGCGTCTCCCAGATGGACGCGGGCGAGTCGCCGCTGCCTGGCGTGCGCATCGACGTGATCGACACCGGCATAGGCATCCCGCCCGATCGGCGCGAAGAGATCTTCCAGCCCTTTTACCGAATCGCCGACAACAACGACGGCTCCGGCTTGGGATTGAGCATCACCCGCGAGATCGTCCACCTGCACGGCGGCACGATCCAGGTCGGCGGCATGCCGGAAGGGGGAAGCTGTTTCACGCTGTGGCTGCCCCTGCGCCAGGACGCCGACGGCGGGGTGGATGCGCCCCGTTGAACTACTCCCCACTCGAAGTCGCCCAGGCGGCGCTGGATGCCGGGCAGGTCGATGAAGCGCTTAACCTGCTGAACGGCGCTTTGCGGGACGCGCCGCACGACGCGGACGCGCTGCGGCTGCGGGCGGCGCTGCTGGCGCGGCTGCCCGGTCGCGAAAGCGAGGCGCTGCGCGATCTGGAGCGTCTCGCCGCGCCCACCCCGGACGCGCTGCGGCTGCGGGCGCGCCTGCTGAGACAGACCGGCGATCTGTCCGCCGCGCGCGGCTGCCTGGAGCGCCTGTGGGAAGCCGAGCGCGATCCGCGCGACGCCGAGACGCTGCTGCGCCTGCTGCTGGAAAGCGGGCAAGCCGGGGACGCGCTGCACCTGCTGGGTATGCTCCCCGCCGCCTGGACCTGGGACATCTGGCGGGGGGACGCCCACGCCGCGCTGGGCGACCGGGCGGCGGCGCGGCGCTGCTACCGGACAGCCCTCGACGCCCTGCCTGATTCACCGCTCAGCCCGCCGCTGCGCGCCTATCTGCGCGACCGGATCGCGGAGGTGTGATTAATACGCTTTTCCCCCCCATCCGCATGATCAACGGCGGGTGAACGCCTGACATTCGTCGTGTTCCGTCACCCCGCCTCGGCGTTAAGCTGTTGAAAGGAATGACCGTTCATTCTGCTTTCAGCAAGCGAGGACGCCATGCGTTTGAGAAAAGTGCCTTTCTGGATTCCCCTGCTCGCCGCCCTGCCCCTGGCGCTGACCGCCCTGGCGCAGGATTTCACGCCCATCGATATTACTGAAATACCCCCCCCCCGATAACAGAAGCGCCTGATACGCCCACCCCACCGCCCCTCCTGCCCACCCCGCCGGGGATGCCCGAGACTCCTGTGCCGGAGATCGGTTCGACCGCTACGCTGTTCGCTGTGTCGGAAGACATGATTGCGACGCTGCCTCCGCCTCAGGTCGTAGAACCTCTCGCTGATCTTCGCGACGCGGCAGAGATGCATCCAGCATTCTACGATGATTTCTCCACGTTCGACCCCATCGAGATGCGCTATGCCGGTCGCGGATTCGCTCGTGTATCCTATCCTGGTCTGGGTTTGGCGCTCAATCTGTACGAACGCGATCAACCCGTCACCGTGCAAACCGACGTCTGGTTGGACGTGAGCGCTGAAGCGCGATTCCTCCTGGAAGGGGGCGCTGCGCGCATCTTTGTGCGCAGAAGCGACGCCGGTCATTACAGCGCGCGAGTCAACGCCGAAGGATTGATCGAACTCTTTCGCGGCGATCAGCGCCTTACCTGGGGACAGATTTCAGCGGGAGAGGACCGCCGGCTCCGATTGACGGCATTGGGCGATCACCTTTCGGTACTGGTCGACGGCGCGGTGGTCCTGGAATATGTTGATCCCTCTCCGCTGCCATCGGGCAGCGTGGCGCTGATGGCGCAGGATTTCCGTCAGAATGGCGCGCTGGTGGATGAGATCGGAGTCTGGACCACCGAACCGCCAGTGCCGCCCGTTCCCGTCTTTGCAGCGGCGCCGCTTTCCGGCACGCCGACGCCGGTCTTCCTGCCCGCGCCGCAGGGGCTGCCGGATTACACCACTCTGCTGCTTTCTCAGAATGAAGCGCTCTATGCCGGACCGCAGGTCGGACCGTACAACCAGCCGCTGCATTTCGTGGATCGCAGCGGGGTCGAACAACGATTGACCATTCTGCCGGCAATCACTTCGGGGCACGTTGAGATCATCTATCCTGACCTGGCGATCTCGCCGGATGGTGACTGGGGCGCCGTCATCTGCGGGAGCAGCTACGAGCTCATTGCGGACGTTTGCGTCATTGGATTGACCGGCGACGATGCCGGAAAGATCAAGCCGATGTACGGCGAGATGAGCGGCGGGGTTGACGCCTACAGCGACAGTGTGCCGCGCTGGTCTTCAGACGCCTCCGGGGGTCTGTGGATCAACTTCAGCTCGGATCGTTACGGAGATACCGGGCGTGTTCGGCGACTTCACTTCGAGCCAGAGGCATGGCGCGCGATGACCGTGCTCCCCACAACCCCGCCCGACAGCCTCAATCTGGCGCTGTGCACCGATGTGACGACGGTCGATGTGTGGATTCTATGTGTCAATCGCGATGCGGCGCAGCCCGGTGTGGCTGCGTTTCGCTTCGATCCCTCCACCGGCGAGAAGCTCCCACTGCTGTACACCAGCCAGGTGTCAACCTCGCTTCGCGGACTCGATGCGGTCGTCGTCCCTGGCGGAGAGCGACTTGTCGCCTACGTACTCTACAACGGACCCTGCAGCACAGCGCCTGGCTGCGCGGTCGGATGGTCACTCTTCTCCAGCGATCCAGCATTCACCCGATTGTCTGGAGGCAGCACCCTTTTCCAAACGGCGGCGCACTACCTCACCCCACACCTCAACCCAAATGGAAATCAGGCGCTGGTAGAGCAGTATGCTTTTGGCGCTAGCAAGCAGGGCGTCGTTTTCGATCTCACGCTGCCCAACGAACCGCCGAAAGCTGTGACGATCCAGCACAGTAACTATCTCGGTGTCGATTGGGGCAAGCTCCATCCGTGCCAGATCGTGTCGCCTGAGTCCTGCTCTTTCTTTCAATTGAGCAGTCTCCTTGGGCTGCCGGCTCCGTTTGACCGATTGCCTTACAACTTCGAGCAGCCCGGCCAGACGAACGATCCACTGGGGTGGCAGACGGATAGTCCGCAATCCGTACAAGGGTTTGGACCGTCAGCTTTTTCATACGGCGAAAGTGGTTTCTCACTATCAGGGGAGCAACGCTACTACCCCTCAAGAGCTCCAATTAGGGGACTGTATGATCTGACCTTTGGTTTCCACAGCGGCGTAGACTATGGTGGACGATCGTGGTTTCAGCGCGTCGTCATCTCCCGTTGCGATTGCATCGTCATCTACGGCAACAACATCACTGGAACTCCGGGTCTCGGTGGCTCTGCACAGCCGGGTTAC
>JAEURA010000330.1 GCA_016789005.1 Anaerolineae bacterium | reverse complement strand
TTCTGCCACGCCGAACGCGCGCCATGCCTCCGCCGCCGGAAGGACAGGTCGTCAGCCTGAACGACTGCCTGGTTACGACCGCCCCGCGTTCTGTGGAGTCGCCGGCGCGCGTTCAGGCAGGCGAGCCGGTCGCGCTGCGTTTCACCATCCCCGTCTCTGGTCTGGCGCTGGCGCGGACTCTTCAGCAGCAGGCGCGTACCACGGTCTCCATCAACGGTGAGCCGCTGGAGATGGTCGCGCGCATCGGTCCCTGGCGCGGCGGTGTCGGCGAGTATGGCGAAAACTACGGTATGGAATTGTACTGGCTGATCCCGCCGCTCCCGGTCGGTGCGGCGCGGGTGACGGTAGACATCGCATCGCTGGATGGGCAGCCGATCAACACCGGCGTGGATGGTCCCGATCCCGACCGCCGACCGGAGATCATCCCGGCGCGCCGCCGCTTGTTCTGCACCCTGGAGGCAAGCGGATCGTGACCGAAGTGCGAACGGCGGGCAGTCCGCTGCGCATCCTGCTGATCTCGCGCTGCCCGCCGCTCCCCCTGCACCTGGGCGACCGGCTGATCGTCTATCATCTGGCGCGCCAGATGAGGGCGCGCGGGCATCAGATCGATCTGTTGGCGTTCGACGATGACGCTGCCCCGCCCGACCCGGATGCCTTTCGAGAGATGTTCGGCTACCAGAACCTCTTTCCCGATCCTCGGCGCGGCACGGTCGATTATCTGCGGCGGCTGATCCTGCCAGCCCGGCGCTTTCCGACCCTGCCCGAAGAGTCGTGGTCGCCGGAGATGTGGCGGGCGATTCGGCGGCAGATCACCCGCGCCTCCTACGATGTTGCGCACTTCTTCGGCGGCGTGCAGGTCTACGAGTATTTCCGCGCGGTGGACCCGCTGCCGACGGTGATCACACCCTATGAGAGCTACAGCCTGTACTTGCAGCGGCAGATCGCGGCGGGCGGCGGACTGCCGGCGCGGCTGCGCCATGCGGCGGCGCGCGCCTACGAATCGTTCATGTTCAATCCCTTCCAGCGGGTGGTCGTCCTGACCGAGACCGACCGCGCGGCGCTGAAGCAGATCAATCCCTACCTGTCTGTGGAGGTGATCCCCAACGGTGTCGAACTGGCGCGCTTCACGCCGCCGGAGCCGGCGCAGCCCCGCACGGCGAACACCCTGCTGTTCACGGGCAACTTCGCCTATCCGCCCAACCTCGACGCCGCGTTTTTCCTGATCGAGGAGATTCTTCCGCGCGTTCAGGAGGCAATCCCGAATGCCGTCCTGCGGCTGGCAGGGGCAAACCCGCCGCAAGAGCTGCTGGAGATGGCGGATGAAGACGTGATCGTCAGCGGCGACATCCCGGACATGCGCGTCCCGCTGGGCGATTCGGCGCTGTTCGTCTGCCCGCTGCGGGTGGGCGCAGGGATCAAGAACAAGGTGCTGGAAGCGCTGGCGATGGGCTGCCCGGTCGTTGCCACGCCGCTCAGCCTCGATGGAATCGCCGTCGCGGATGGCGACTCGGCGGTGGCGGCGGAGGCTCAGCCCGACGTTTTCGCGGCGGCGGTGGTGCGGACGCTGCGCGACGACGCGCTGCGCGCCCGGCTGAGCGTGCGCGGTCGGCAGGTGATCGTCGATGGGTATAATTGGTCGGTGGTCGCCGACCGCTACGAAGCGCTCTACCGTGAGGCGATCCGCCATAAATGATCGCCGACAAGCGCGCCGTGACTCCCAGAGAGGCAGGGACGTGAGACTGCTGTACATCGCCAATATCCGCCTGCCGACCGAGCGGGCGCATGGACTCCAGATCGTCCAGAACTGCGAGGCGTTCGCCGCTGCCGGGGCGGAGGTCCGCCTGTGGGTTGCCCGGCGCTTCCAGACCGCCGAACTGCGCGGCGTTTCTGACCCCTGGACGCATTACGGCGTCGCCCGCACTTTTCAGATACGCCGTCTGCCATGTCTGGACCTCTTGCCGCTTGTGCCGGGGCGGGCGGATGGGCTGTCCAAACTGGTCTTCGCTGTGCAGCTCGCCACTTTTGCGCTGGCGGCGTGTCTCGGTGCCCTGTTCACCCGCGCCAATGTGTACTACAGTCGTGACCCGCTGATCCTGCTGTGCCTCAGCCTGTTCAAGCCGCGCCGCCGGCTGGTCTACGAGGCGCATCTGCTGGCGCAGGGACGGATGGGGCGCTGGATCGAGCGGACGGTGCTGCGGCGGGTTGGCACAGTCTTCACCACCACCCGCCACCTCGCCGTGTCGCTGATCGAGCGCGGCGCTCCGGCGGAACGCACGCATCCCGCCCACGACGGCATCCGGGCTGCGCGCTTCGCCGTGCCGCAGACCGTCACCGAAGCGCGGGCAGCGCTCGGTTATACGCCGATGGCGTTCGTGGTGGGCTACGTCGGGCGCTTTCAAACGCTGGCGCTCGATAAAGGCGTCGGCATGCTGATTGCCGCCGCCGCCCGCGTCGAGGGCGTCACGGTGCTGCTGGTTGGTGGACCCGCCGAAGCCGCTGAAGAGTTCAGTCGGCAGTGGGCGGCGCTCGGTCGTTCGGTGGCGGAGTTCCAGTATGCCGGGCAGGTTGCGCCTGACGACGTGCCTCGCTACCTGTACGCCTGCGATGCGCTGGCGATCCCATCTCCTGCCGGCGACTGGTTCGCCTATCACTCGTCGCCGATGAAGCTGTTCGAGTACATGGCGGCGGGGCGTCCCATCCTGGCGTCGGACCTGCCCGCGCTGCGCGAGGTCATCGACGAACGCGCCGCCGTGCTGCTGCCGCCGCAGGAGGTGACCGCCTGGGCGGAAGCGCTGCGGCGCCTGCGCGACGATCCGGGGCTGCGCGCCAGCCTGGCGGCGGAGGCGCGGGCGCGAGTGATGCGCGCCTACACCTGGGAAGCGCGCGCCCGGATGATCC
>JAEURA010000255.1 GCA_016789005.1 Anaerolineae bacterium | reverse complement strand
AAAACGCCACCGCCAGCGCCGCCGTCCATTCCGCCGCCGCGCCGCTCCGCACCGCCGGGCGGGCGATCCGTATAACGATGGCATAGAGCATCAGCATGGAGAGCGCATCGAGGACGATGTGAAAGCCGCCGACCTGCCAGTACCCCCGCCCGAAGGCGGCGTAGATCACCGACAGGGCATAGCTGTAGAGCGGCGGGATGAGCGCGTCCGGCTCGCCCGGCGTCCTGCCATAGATGCCCGTCTCCAACAGGTTGCGGGCGTAGGTGTCATAGGCTTCACTGCCGTGAATCGCCCCGGTCTGCTCGAAGGCGAATACGTCGGGGAAGAGCGCCAGCGCGGCGATTCTGCCGCCGATCCCCACCAGCAGCACCAGGATCAGGGCGATTCGCGCCAGCCGCGCCGCGGTGGTCGGCGCGCTGATCTCCGGCTCAGGCGGGGGTGGGGGGGCGGGCGATCCGGGCGGCGCCCAGGGGGAAGCTTTCACCGCGTAGGACATGGCTTCACCGGCTGCGGCTGGCGAACGCCGCCGAAACTCCCAGGAAGATGTAGGTGAAGCCGGTCAGGAGGCGCTGGAGCTTGAGGAACGCCGGGCTGCGGCGCATCCACCCGCCGAGCGCGCCCGCCGCCAGGGCGTACAGGCTGTCGCTCAGCGTCGCCAGCACCAGCATGATTGCGCCGAGCGCCAGGATTTGCGCCGTAGCATTCTGGCTCGCCGGGTCGATGAACTGCGGCAGGAACGCCAGGAAGAACAGCGCCGTCTTGGGGTTGAGCACGGCGACGATGAACCCCTGCCCGAAGATGCTGCGCAGCGATTTGCGCTGGAAAATGGGGTCTTCGACGGTTTTGACCGGCGTACGCAGCGCCTTGACCCCCAGATAGATCAGGTATGCCGCGCCCAGGTACTTCACCACATCGAACGCCAGCGCCGACGATGCCAGGATGGCGGACAAACCGAGCGCCGCCGCCAGCACGTGCACGGCGTTGCCCAGTTCCGCCCCCAGCACCGAGGCAAGCCCTGCGCTCCGTCCCTGATCCACACTGCGGGCGACGATGTACAGCACGACCGGACCGGGCGTCACGACCAGGACGAAAGCGGCGCCGATGAAGGCGAGCAGGTTGGGAAGGGGTGGCAGGAGGTCCAGGGTGGTTTATCCTTTTTGAATTATGACTGCGGCGGTTCAGGGAAAATGCCGCGCACTGCGACCGAAAAACCGGGCAGCACGTCGCCACCGGTGAGGGTGTCGTCGATGCCGAAGACCAGCACGTCAGCGCTCGGTGTATAGACCTCGATCTGGCGTGTTTCGGGAAGGATCAGCCAGACCAGCCGGGTCCCGTACTCGATGTAGCGCTCTGCTTTCTTGCGCAGATCGCGCACACGATCTGACGGTGATTTGATCTCGACGGCGAAATCAGGCGGGATGGGCGCTTCACGCTCCGGCAGATGGGGCAGTCGCTCGTAGGAGATGAAAGCGATGTCGGGGATGAAGATGATGCTCTGTTCGGCGGACATGATGTAGCCGCCGCCCTCGCCCGTCAGATAGCCAAGTCGATTCTGAGCCAGGAAATTCTTGAGCAGCCAGGCTAGTTCCAAGGCGATCTGGGAAGGCGTGAAGCTGCCTATTTTTTCGACAATCTCCCCATCGATCAGCTCCAGCAGCCGCCCGCTGTTCTCCGGGGAGTCGCTGATGCGTCGATAATCCGCCAAAGTGAGCGTGCGTTCACGAAGCATGGCGGGCGCTCGCCTCCATCACACACAATCAAACAGCCACAAACAAACGGGAACGGCTCCCCTCACGATGCGCCCCAAGGCAAAGCGCTTTTCGGGGGAGTGCGCAAAATTCATTATAACATCGGCGCGGCGTCCGCATGAGAGTCCGGTGACTCTTTTGCCACTTTCCCGCTGCTTTCGGCGAAAATCAACCACATGCACGGACGTTTTGACAGACAAACCATGAATCTAAACATCTGGGTCTTCCAACGGATGCTGTCCCGCCGGCTGGCGCGCTGGGCGAGCGTCAGCGCGCTGATCGGCAGCCTGCTGCTGCTGCGGCGCGGCTTCTGGCGCGCCGTCGGCGGGCAGTTCATCGGCTGGGCAGCGGTCAACCTGGGCATCGCCCTCTTCGGATCGATCTCCGCCGACCATCGGCGCCAGCGGATGGAGTCGCCAGATGCGCCGGAGGTGCTGACGAAAGAAACGCGGAGTCTGCGCCGTCTGCTGTGGATCA
>JAEURA010000245.1 GCA_016789005.1 Anaerolineae bacterium | reverse complement strand
CCTCTCAGGACGCCAGCGGCGCAGAAGCGGGGAACAGCAGGGATGCGGTTGGCGACCCGGTTCGGCTGGTCCCGGCGCGGTCCGGCGCGCCCTGGCTGATCACATCCGCCGGCGCGTTGTTCCGCCCCGGTGAGACGGGCGAGTGGGCGCGCGAGCCGCTGGCGGCGCGGGTGCGCGATGCCTACGTCGGCTTCGGTGGAGTCATCTGGGCAGCGGCGGACGAGGGCGTTTATCGCAGCCGCGATGGGGTTTGGGAGCGCATCGGTGACTTCCCGGCGAGGACGCTGGTCAGCACGCACGGCTATCTGTTCGCGCTCGGCGCAGGCGGGTTTCTGCGCGTCGCCGAGGGGGTGCTGGAGCAGGACGTTCGTCAGATCGACGCCCCGGAAAGCGATCAGCGCGCTGCCGATTTCGTCATGCTCGGCAGCCACAGCCATGCGCTGCTCAACGGGACGGATGTCTACATGACCGGCAGCCTGGGCTTGGGCTGGACGCCGCTTGACGCGCCCGCCGACGTGCGGCGCATCGCCACCGACGCCGCCGGCAACCTGCTGGCGGTCGGAGACGCCACCATCACCCGCTGGGAATGGAGCACCAATACCTGGTCGCTGCGCCTGGCGCTGGGCGAGGGCGCGTCTCTCGACGAGCTGGTGGAGTTCAAAGGCGCACTGGTTGCCTTAAGTGCCGGGCAGGTGGTGCGCTTGATGGCGGATGGCGCACGCGAGGCAGCGTTCGCTTCTGAAGGCGGAGTCAGCGACCTGGCGTTTCAGTATCCCGATACGCTGTGGGCGCTCGATGCTGCGGCGATGACGCTGGTTTCCACGCGCGATGGGCGCACATGGTCGGCGGAGGCGATCACCCTCGCCGGCGGCGGGTGATCAGCATTGTTTCGAGAGAACTGTCACTGTTCGTAAGGGTAACGACTTGTCCTGGAAATCCCCGTCTTCAGGCATTCCACGACGCGAAACAGGACGTAGGCATCCAGGACGAACATGCCGGCGACGACCAGCCCGCCGATGGCGTAAATCCACCCATCCTTCTTTACCTGGGTGCTGGCGGCGAGAAAGGCAAGGATGAGGATAATATTCACGAACGCCATGATGTGTACCTTGAAGCGCGCGCTGAGGCGTGATCGCGTCTCGCCCTGCGCCTGGAGCTGCCCGTACATCTCGACGACCCCGTAGCGTATACCGAACCTGCCGTGCCACACCCTTTTCACCGAGTAGGGGACGGGATCGCCGGAGTGGGGGGTGAAACATTCAATTTCGGTCCCTACAGCCAGCGAGTCGGTGCTGTCGAAGCTGTAGAGGATGTCCCTCGCGTCTTTTGCAGAGACCGGGCAGTCAATGTCCACTTCTGCACCTCCCTGTGCTGTTCTTGCTTTCATCCTGCCTTGACTGTTACAGCTAAGGGTAGGTGGAGTTTCTCGCGGTCATGTTTGCTGAAGTTCATCACCATGAAGCCGACGACGCGGCCGTCCGGTGTTCGCCGCTCAAACAGGTCGTCGCTCACTTCTTCCATCATCGCAGGAGTATCTTCGAAAACGACTTCGAGCAGATCGCCCTCGCGGTCATACCACACTTTCAGACTTTCCATATTACTATTCCTTGTTTCTCGCGTCTGCTAAAGAATGCGGTCAACACAAACGCATCTGCTTCCAGAATTTTCACCACGACTAGCAGGAACTTGCGCGTGACTGGTGTTGATTCGTAGTACCGATGGTAGACATGAACATTTTCATCGGTTGTGGTTGCCACAACCGTTTGTGGCGAACCGATGGTTTCCATGAGACGTTCGAATTGACCAGTCATTTCAGGGTGTTCGAGAATATGCTCGCGCCTTTCGTCAGTCAGGCGAATACTACGCCCGCGAAAATCGCTGAGGAGCGTGCTATCCTCGCTCATCCCGCTGCTGTGCCTCCCTTGCCTTGGCGTCCGCCGCTCATCATCTTTCACTATTCGATTATACCCTCGAACTACCTGGCGAACGGCGCACTTTTGCGGCGAGTTGCCGCCTATCCGTCCTGCGGTACAATCGCCCCTATGGCAAAGATTCGCGTCGTCGTCCCTGTCCAGCACCGCCGCGTCACCCGCTGGATGCGCCTCACCCGCGCCGTCTGGCGTGATTCTCAGGCGCTCTGGCGCGAATTTCACCGCCCGCTGCTGATCTTCCTGGCGACCATCCTGGGCGGCGGCTGGCTCTACGGCGAGCTGCTCGTCCGCGCCGGCTATGAGCGCCTTCCCTATCATGATCTGCCCTATATCATGATCGCCCTCATGACCTTCGAGCCGGTGGGCGATCCGCCGCCGCAGTGGTATCTGATCCTCTTCTGGTATGCGCTCCCGCTGATCGCCCTGTACGTCGTCGGGCGCGGGGCGGTGGATTTCGTCCGGCTGTTCTTCAATCGCGGGGAAAGGCGCAGCGCCTGGGAGGAAGCAGTGGTCTCGACTTACAGCAATCACTTCGTCGTCGTCGGGGCGGGGCATGTCGGGCTGCGCGTGGTGCGCTCCCTGGTGGAGATGGGCATCGATGTGGTGGTTGTCAACCTCGACGAGAGCCAGGACCTGAACGAGACGCTCAAGCGCCTGGGCGTCCGCCTAATCTACGGCGACGCCCGCCAGCGCGAAACCCTGGAACGCGCCCGTGTTGCCTACGCCGACGCGCTGATCATCGCCTCAAGCGATGATTTCACCAACCTGGAAATCGGCGTGCGCGCTCGCGAGCTGAACGACGGCATGCGCATCGTCGTGCGCATGTGGGATGATCAGCTGAGCAGTCACCTCAAGCATTCGATCAACGCCGAGGTGGTCAGCGCTTCCGACCTGGCAGCGCCGGCGTTCGTCGGCATGGCGGTCGGCGCCGACATCTCGCCGATGTTCCAGATTCACGGCACGCACTACAGCCTGATCCGTCTTCAGGTTGAACCGGGATCGTTCATGTGCGGCATCACTATCGACCGGCTGCAGAGCGACAACGAGGTCGATGTCGTGCTGCTGGAGCGGGGCGAGCAGGTGTCCGTCCACCCGGAGGGGGAAATTCCGGTGGCGGAGGGCGATTTCGTCACGATCTTCTCTCGACATGCCAACGTCAACGCCATCATCGCCCGCAACCGCCGCCGCCTGAACCGTGCGCCGCAGCCGGGATCAGGCGGTTGAGCGCTGTCGGCAGCATGATCATCCACTTCGCATATAATGGCGATTATCGTGGAGCTTGATGGTTCTGCCGGGAGCGTGCTATCGTGGATTTCAGCGGCATTTTCGGGAATACCCAGAATTTCGTGATCATCGCTACGACACTGCCAGTCCTGGTGATTGTGGTCATCCTGGCAGGAGTCGCCATCACTCGGACGCGCAGGGCGCGCAGCGCAGCGTCGAACTGGGCGACGACGACCGGGCAGGTGGTGGCTTCCGGCGCGCAGGCGTACCGGTCGCGCAGCGGCACGGGCGGCTCGACGACCATGTATCGCCCGGCGGTCAGCTACCTCTACACGGTGAACGGCAGGCAGTATGCCTCTGACCGCATGAGCCTGGGGCTGAGCGTCGGCTACGGCTCGTCGGGCATCGCCGAGCGGATGGCGAGCAAGTATCCGGCGGGGTCGATGGTGGTGGTCCACTATAACCCGGAGAATCCCGCCGAGGCGACGCTGGAGACGACTGCGCGCGGTTCCGGGCTGCTGTGGCTGATCGTGGTGATCATGCTGGTCATCCTCGCCGTGAGCCTTGCCATGACGGTCGGCATGGGCGGATTCCTGAATGGCATTCTCGGTAACTTTTTCTAGGAGCTGAGTTCACGGATGGGCAAGTTTTTTGACGCGATCGATGACGATCACCGGAAGTTCATCGCCAAGCAGCACATGTTCTTCGTGGCGTCCGCGCCGCTGAGCGCCGACGGGCACATCAACCTGTCGCCCAAGGGGCTGGACTGCCTGCGGGTGCTGTCGCCGAACCAGGTTGCCTACCTGGATATGACCGGCAGCGGCAACGAAACCTCGGCGCACCTGGAGGAGAACGGCAGAATAACGTTCATGTTTTGCAGCGTCACCGGGTCGCCGCTGATCCTCCGCCTGTACGGTCAGGGGCGCACCGTGCTGCCCGGCACGCCGGAATGGGAGGTGCTCAGCCCGCATTTCACGCTCTGGACGGGCATCCGGCAGATCATCGTGGCGGACATCCACAAGGTGCAGACCTCGTGCGGCTTTGCCGTGCCGCTCTACGAGTTCAAGCACGAGCGCGCGACCCTGGTGAAAAGCTGGGAGGCAAAAGGCGATGACGGAGTCGCCGCCTACCAGACCAGGAACAACCTGTGCAGCCAGGATGGTTTGCCGACGGCGCTGGGGCTTCAGGCGACGGAAGAACGCGAATAGGGCGGGTGCAGCCGCGACGCGCTGACGGTTCGTCTCTACGGTTTCGCCGTGCGCCGCCGGTTGACCAGCAGTATCCCGGCTCCCAGGACGATCACCACGATGCCGATCACCAGCCAGCGCGGATCTCCGCTCATGAAGCTGCCAGGCAGGATGCCCGCGCCTTGCAGCGACCAGATCGCGCCGATGAGGATCATCAAGCCGGCGAGGATTATTGTTCCAGATCTCATGACATCACCCCTTTGGCACAGTATGAAACACTAGAGCCTGTCTGATAATTGCCCTTGGTAGGGGCGCGTCGCGCCGCGCCCGCCGTAACCGTGATGACTTTTCAGGCAGTGCGGACGGCTCGCGAGCCGCCCCTACGAGAGCGTTGATGAATTATCAGATACGCTCTACCCGCCACTATAGACGCCATTGATGAGCCTTTGCCATAAGGGAGCCATAATTTCAGATGAGACTCTGCGAAACCCCAGGAGCAAGATGGTATGACGCATGACGCCCGTGAACCGCGCCGC
>JAEURA010000205.1 GCA_016789005.1 Anaerolineae bacterium | reverse complement strand
CGTGGGTCGTGGCGATCTGCCCGCCGACCTGGTTGCCGGTGATGACGACGGTGCTCAGCTGGGCGCGCGCCGTGTAGATGGCGGCGGTCAAGCCGGCAGGTCCCGATCCAATGATGACGACACGTACTCGTTTCATCTCTGCTTCGTTCCTTACAATTCAGCGTGATTCAGGGTGTGGCGATCAATGCGGACGGCGTCACTCCGACGCGACCAGCCCGCTGTTTTCGGCGACGATGATGGACAGCAGCGCCTGAAATTCCTCGTTGCATTCCAGACAGCAGTCGAGATGCTGCTGCACTTCCGGCAGCAGTTCGTTCACCGACGCCCCCGCCGCGACGAGTTCGGCAAGGCGGTGAAAGTGGATGCTGCACGTTTCGCAGTCGATGGGGTTGTTGTCTGCGTGCTGGTCGAAGATGCACGCGATTAGTTTGTGGAGCTGCTCATCCAAGATGTTGGTCTCACGGGTCGATGGTCCCTCAATCTATCACTCTGGACGCGCGGCGGTGGGTTTTCTTACAAAATCGATGGTCCGGCGGCGCAGAAGTTCAGCGGTCTTCGAACAACCGCATCATGTAATCCATCGACATCCCCTGCGACTCCAGGTGAGCGCGCAGCTTGCGGCGGGCGTCGTGGACGAGCTTGTAGAGGGCGTTGCGGTTGGTGCCCATGCGTTCGGCGACAACCTCCATCGGCACATTGTTGACGGCGACGGCGACCAAAGCCTGATACTGCCGGTCGGTCAGGGCTTCGTGGATGGACTCCTGAAGCCGGGTCAGGACTTCGCGCTGTTCGGCGGCACGTTCCGGCAGGGGCAGTTTATCGCCGGCGACCGGGTTGAGCGACAGCCATGCCGGTTCGCTTTCCGCCGTCAGCGCGTCCAGACTGAAATCGCGGTAGCGGGCGCGGCGCAGATCGCTGATGGCGACCCGCACGGCGACGCGCATCGCCCAGGTGGTGAACAGGCTGTCGCCGCGAAAGCTTTCCAGGTTCTCGATCACGCGCATCAGGGCGTCCTGCGCCATATCCTGCGCCATCTGGGTCACATCGTGGTTAGACAGCCCTGCCAGGTCGCTGCGTTCGCGGCTGAGGTAGTAGAAGATGCCGCGCTGAAGCCGGCTGCGCAGGTCTTCCAGTGCCTCCGGCTGATCTGGCGTTTCGCCGCGCAGCGCCGCCAGCCATGCTTCATTGGTGCGTTCAGTGCGTTCGCTCATCGCGCTGTCGTTCTATCTGACGGGAATGAAATAGACGGCAATCGCCAGTCGTCCCAGGCGAATCTCGTCCCCGTCGCGCAGGATACGCGGCTGATCAGGGATGAGGCGCTGCCCGTTGAGAAACGTCCCGTTGACGCTGTCCTGATCCAGCAGGCTGAGCGCGTTGGACTCGCCCCGCTTGATCACGGCATGCCTGCGGGAAACCCCCAAAGATTCGGCGTTGTGATCGGCAAGATCGACCTGCGGCGTTTCGCCGCTCGCCGGGTCGCGCCGTCCCAGCACCAGCGTATCGATCTGAGCAGGGTCGAAAGAGAATTCCGCGCCGCCGCTCCCCAGACGCATCACCAGACGCATCTTCTGGTTGAAGCGCGCCGTACCCAGGCGTCCGCCCAGGAGTTCCTGAGATTCGCTTTCATCCAGCACCAGGGTGCTGTCGGCGAGGAAGTCATAGCCGCAGTAAGGACAAACGTCCGCCGAGTCGCTGACCTGGCGCGAGCATGAAGGGCATCTGTGCGAGGAGTCTGAGCCTGTCACATTCACGACGATTCATAACGAAAGAAAAACCCGCTCACGCGCATCATTCTAACATACAACCCGGAAATTCATCGAAGTGAAGACTCCAGAAGAGTTCGTGTATAATGGTCTAGCGTTACACCTATGGGTATGATCATCTGTGTGTCCTCAACCCGCCTCATCCCATTCACCCCATCCATTCATCGTTAGCCTGATGTCGGAGAGTCTTGAGCGTGAGCAGTAATAAGCCTTCGGATCCCAACGGCGCAAACAACAACAATTCGCCCTTCGCCGGGCGCAATATCCAGCGCATCTGGCTGGTTGTCGGCGTGGTGGTGCTGCTGCTGTTCCTGGTGATGTTTGCCCAGCCCAACAATGCGCCGCGTGGCAATGCCATCTCACTCGACCGCCTGGCGGAAGAGATCAGACAGGGCGATGTCATCGCCATCATCGTGCGCGGCGGTAATGACGTCTTCGTCGAACTCAACAACGGCGCCAGCGCCTACTACTACAAAGAACGCGAAACCGATCTGTTCAACGCCCTGGAAAAATATGGCGTGACCAGCGAACAGCTCGCCAATATCCAGTTTTCCGAACGCCAGGGCGATAACACGACGGGACTCCTCCTCCAACTGCTCATCGCCGTTGTGCCGACGCTGATCATCGTTTGGCTGCTGTGGCGCATGATGCGTTCGGTGCGCGGCAGCCAGGATCAGGCATTGAACTTCGGGCGCAGCCGGGCGCGCGTCGTGCGCGACGTGGAGCGTCCGCAGGTGACCTTCTCCGATGTCGCTGGCGCCGATGAAGCCAAGCAGGAACTCGCCGAAGTGGTGGAATTCCTCAAAGAGCCGGAGAAGTTCATCCGCCTGGGCGCGCGCATCCCCAAGGGCGTGCTGATGGTCGGTCCTCCTGGGACGGGCAAGACGCTGATGGCGCGCGCCGTCGCCGGTGAAGCCGGCGTGCCGTTCTTCAGCATTTCCGGTTCGGAATTCGTCGAGATGTTCGTCGGCGTCGGAGCCAGCCGCGTCCGCGACCTGTTTGAGCGCGCCAAAGCCGAAGCGCCGGCTATCGTCTTCGTCGACGAAATCGACGCCGTCGGGCGGCACCGCGGCGCGGGGCTGGGCGGCGGTCACGACGAACGCGAACAGACCCTCAACCAGATTCTCGTGGAGATGGACGGTTTCGAGACGGGCACGAACATCATCATCATCGCGGCTACCAACCGCCCGGACATCCTGGACCCGGCGCTGCTTCGCCCCGGTCGCTTCGACCGCAAGGTGATCATGGATGCCCCCGATCTGCGCGGTCGGCAGGACATCCTCAAGGTGCACGCCAAGGGCAAACCGCTCGCCCCCGATGTCGATATGGAGGCACTGGCGCGCATCACCCCCGGTTTCAGCGGCGCGGACCTGGAGAATCTGATCAACGAAGCGGCGATCCTGGCTGCGCGCCGCAACAAGAAATCGATCAGCATGAGCGACATGCAGGACAGCATGGAGCGCGTCATCATGGGTCCTGAACGCAAGACCCGGCTGATCTCCGAGAAAGAGAAGCACTCCATCGCCTATCACGAGGCGGGACACGCCATCCTGCATCACATGCTGGAGCACGCCGCGCCGGTGCAGAAGGTGACCATCGTCCCGCGCGGGCGCGCCGGCGGCTACGTGCTGGCGCTCCCCGACACCGACATCTTCCTGCGCTCCCGCGAGGAGTTCGAAGATGAACTGGTCGCTATCATGGGCGGGCGGGCTGCTGAGGAAATCATCTTCAAGCACTTCACCACCGGAGCAAGCAGCGATCTTCAGCAGGCGACTCAGCGGGCGCGGGCGATGGTCACGCAGTACGGGATGAGCGAACGGCTCGGACCGCGCGCCTTCGGCGGCGGATCGGGCGCGCTGTTCCTGGGGCGCGACCTGTACGAACAGCGCGACTACAGCGAACATGCCGCCGAGGAGATCGACACCGAGGTCAGGCGAATCCTCCAGAACGCCTACGAGCGCGCCAAGCAGATCCTCACCGATCACCGCGACAAGCTGGAGAACATCGCCAAAGTGCTGATCGAGCAGGAGACGCTCGACCGGCATGGCTTCGAAGAAATGATGGGCATGGAAAAAGCCAAACCGTTCGGCGGCGGCGCGGCGGCGGCGATGATCGACATCGACGGCGGCGCATCCGCCTGAGCCTGAAGCAGGCAGAGCATCGCCCCCGGACCTTCTCCATCAGCTTCGCAGCAGAGAGGGTCCGGGGGCGATTTGTTACCTCGCCCTGCCGAGAAGGTCGAAGCGGGTCGGACCAAAAGACACGTTGACCCTGCCCTCGATGGACAGATAATCGCCCGCGAAGCGGCATGGCAGCGTGTAGACGAATGGCGTATCGGTGAAGCGCATGGTGAGCAGCAGCGTGTCATCGGCGGACCACATGGCGCTGGCGGAGACTTCTCCTTCGAAGCCGAGCAGCCCGCTCGTCCCCGCGCGCCAGACCCCCGCCCCGCACAAAATTGGGAACGCCTCCGCGCCGCGCAGGAACGTCACCCGCCACTCCTGATCGACCCCTTCGAAGCGCAGCACATCGAATCCCATCTCATTGTCTGCCAGGGCGTAGGTCCTGCCGGAGATCGCCGCCCCCAGGGTGGACGACGCCTCGCCCTGCGGCGGAGCCAGCTTCAGCCGTGACAGCGCGCCGCGCAGCGCCTCGTGCGCGGCGGGGTCGGGCGGCAGCGGCGCGCCGTTCAGCGCCGGCAGCAGGATGTCCCAGACCAGGTTCAGCACCGGCTGCATTTCGGCGACGCCGGCGGTGATCGCCAGCACGGCGTCCTGTTCCGGCAGGATGACGCAGAACTGACCGAACGCGCCATCCCCCCGATAGCTGTTGTGGCGGCAGCGCCAGAACTGATAGCCGTAGCCCTGTTCCCAGTCGCTCTCCGGGCTGCTGCCGTTGGCGATCTGCGCAGTGGAAGCTTCGCGCACCCAGGTTTCCGGCACGATCTGCTGTCCTTCCCACCAGCCTCTCTGCAAATAGAGCTGACCGAAACAGGCGATGTCTTCGGTGGTGATGCTCAAACCCCAGCCGCCGGTATGAATGCCCTGCGGCGAAAGTTCCCACGTCGCCCCGGTGATGCCCAAGGGCTGCATCAGACGCGGTTCCAGGTAGTCGAGCAGACGCATGCCGGTGATCTGCTGCAAGATCGCCGAAAGCATGAACGTCGCGCCGCTGTTGTAGACGAAGTGCGTCCCCGGCGCGCGCGCGATGGGGCGTTCGAGAAATTCGCGGATCCAGTCGCCATCCGGGCGCTGGCGCATGAGCAGCGTCGGGTCTTCGACATGCCCGGTGGACATCGAGAGCAGATGCCGCACCTGCATCGCCTTCAGGTTATCGCTCGCCGTCTTCGGCGTCTGATCGGGGAAGAACGAAGTGACAGGATCGTCCAGCGAAAGCCGTCTTTCGGCGACCGCCAGACCGACAGCGGTCGAGGTGAAGCTCTTGCTCAGCGAAAACAGCATGTGCGGGCGTTCCGCACGGTAAGGCGACCACCAGCCTTCGGCGGCGACCCTGCCATGCCGCACCAGCATCAGGCTGTGCAGATCGTGAATCTGACTGTCCACCGCTTCGACGAAGGTCTGTATCGTCCGGGAAGGGATGCCCAGCGCTTCCGGCGCGCCGCGCTCCAGCCGCTGCCCCATGTCGTCTGCTCCTTGTGCATGAGCGCCGGCAGAGGCGCACGATGCCGATTGTACCCCGCTTGACCCCACGCCGCCGCGAAAATTGACAGTTTTTCCCGCCTTCTCTATACTCGCAAGTGTTGCACCTACGGAGATCGACCTTTGCACCGTTTGCTGATCATCCTGCTGATGTTGTGCGCTTTCGTCGTGCCGGTCTCCGCGCAGACACGCCCTGCGCAGGTGGGAGATCCGCCGGTGCTGTCGCGCATCGAGGTCACGCCCCCGAACGCCTTCGGTCTGGTGACCCTCAGCGGGTCGGCGGGTGCTGTCTTCCCCAACGCCTACGTCGCCGTGCGCAACCTCTTCAGCGGCGTTACTGTCTACACGCGGGCGGGGATCACCGGAGGATTCACGGCGCAGATCGAAGGCACGGTCGAGACTCCTTACTGGATCAGCCCCGCGGGGATCGAAACCCCACGCAATGCGCGCGGACTCCCCGGCTCCCTGCCCGGTGGACCGGGCGCGATCCTGATGCCGAGCACCACAGGGGTCAACGCCGCGCCGAATGCGATCACCACCATCGCCCTGGATGGCAGAGTCTCCGACTGGGCGCGCTATCCCGACTCGATGCTGATCGAAACCGAATCGCGGCGCATCCTGGCGCTGCGCAACAGCGAGTCGCTGTACGTCGCCATCGACGGCGCAGACAGCCTGCCGCGCAATGCCCAGGTCGAAATCGAACTGATCATCGACAGCATCGTCTACGCGGTACGCTTCGACCCGCGCGCCAACGCGCCGGCGTCCATCAGCCGGCTCAACCCAAATCAGCGCGATCTGGGCACAGCCCCGGTCAGCGCCGTGCGCGAAAGCGCCGTCGAGGCGCGCCTCCCGCTGCGCTTCACCGACCGCGCCGACACGGTGCAGCTGACGGCGGTGCGCTGGCTGAACGCCGAAGGCGCAGCGCAGATCGAGGACGCCGTCGGCAGCCCGATCCCTGTTCTGGACGAGCGCGACGGCATCGTCCGCACCGATTCGAGCCTCGCCCCCGACGCCCCTGCCTTCGCCATCGGCGGCGCGGCGGCGCTTGCCGACGAACGCCTGACCTGGATCGCCAACGGTCGCTTCAGCAGCGTTGAAGCGACCGCCGGTGAGACCTGGACCGTCGAGATCGATGTCGCGCTGACCGGCTTCGATCTGCCGGCAGACGCGCGCGTCTCCACCGAAATGGTCTTTCTGCCCATCGCGCAGGTGGAGCCAGGCGGGGAGATCGCCGAAGCGGTCAGCGGCGAGACGACCAACAACGGCTGGTCAGATCAGCTCACCGCCGGCGGCCTGCCCATCGATGGGCAGGCGAGCACTGTCGCCTTTGCCAACGCCGAGGCGCTGGCGAGCGCTATCGTTCACCGTGAAGACGATACCCTGATCCCGCTCGATTTCAGCGCCGCCATCCCGCGCAGTCTGCCCGCCGGTCTGTACGTGCCGGCGCTGCGCAGCCATATGCAGTGGTCCGGCGGCGCGCTGCGCTGGGACCAGCCGGACGCGGCGCTGCTGACGCGACTGCCCGTCGTCGTGAATGTCGGCGGCGTCGAAACGGCGCGGCTGCCGATGGCGCTCTTCATCGACGACGCCAGCGATGGCAACCGGGGAATCCTGCCCGGCGAGGATGCCGCGCGCGCGGCGCTTTCCAACCGGGTGCGCACCAACAGCCCGACGCTCATCCTGCCGCCCTACACCAACACCGCGCCGCGCCGCCCCATCCTCTACGCGCTCGAACCGTATCTGCCCAACGTCATGGTCAACCGCTTCGACGTTTCGGGTACGCCGCTCATCCCGTTTGAACTGCCCGGTGGGCGGCTGATGGGACGGGTGCGCGATCCTGACGGGCGAATCGATGACCTGGGCGCAGCGCCATTCCTGCAGAACCGGCTTTCGACGGGTGAATATGACGAAAGCGCGCTCTTCGGCAGCGCTGCGCCGGTCGATACCTACCGTCTGACCACGCTGGAACCGCGCTTCAACGAGTACAGCTTCGAACGGTACGGTGAATACGTCATCAGCCTGGACGCCGAGATCGGCGACGTGTGGGGCAACACTTATACCGGCGGCGGCGAATACCACGTGCTGATCGCCGAACTGCTGGACCTGACCCCCGGCGTGCTGCCAGGTGCGCCGTTCAGCGTGGGTGATGTCTTCAATCCCGGCTTGCGTCTTGCCCCGGCTTTCCCGGCAGAGGTGCGCGTGACCGTGCGGGTGTACCCGCTGGACGGATCGCCGGTGATTGAGCAGACGCTCACCGGACAGGCGGATCGCAGCGGGGTATTCCTGCCCGGCGAGACTCCGCTGATCTTCCAGAAGCCCGGCGAATACGTGATCGACTACGAAGCTCGCTACACGGCGGCAGACGGCAGCCTGTGGGCGGCGAGCCTGCGCAGCGCCGGGGTGATCGCCGCGCGCGAGTCGGCGCTCCAGGCGATGGGACGGCGGGGGGTTGACGCATCGGACGAACCATCCGCCGCCTTCGAACCTGCGTGGTTCGACCTGGCGCGCTATGCCGAAGTCGGCGCATTCGGCGATGAGGATGTGGCGCTCACCTATCCCTATCACAGCGGTGATGTGGCATGGGTGGACGACGGCACATCCGGCGATCTGCGCCCGGCGCTGAGCCTGTTCGACGGCGACGGCGCATATGCTTCAATGCTGCGCAGCCAGAGCGCTCGCCTGGCGCTCACGGAAGACCCTGCGCAGATCGAGAAGTGGATCGCGCGGCAGGAAATGCCTATCGCGCCGGAGGACAGCGCCGTCTACGTGAGCGCCGTCCGTCCCAACGTCACCGTGCGCCAGTTCATCAGCCAGGGCGCGGGCGATGGGCTGGCAGGGCTGGAGACAGCCTGGAACAACGACGACCCGCTCAACCGGCAGATCGGCGCGGGCATCGACGGCGCGCTGCCGGATGACCTGATCTTCCTGTTCGGCGGCGTGGTGACGCGACCGGCTGAAGGCGAAGCGGCGGCAGCCGGCTATGCGTCGGCGGCGGTGGTGATCGACCCCGCCGGCGATCCCGGCGAGCGCGTCTACCCGCCAGGGCGCGGGCGCGACGGCGGCGGCGATGGCGGCGCGCTGCTGACCTTCAATGATCTCGGCTACGATGCTGTCCTGGTGCCGACCGGTCTACAGCCTGGCGACGTGCTGGATGCCGGGACGCCGTTCTTCCTCGCCGGTCAAATCGCGCCGACGCTGCCCATGCAGGTGCGCGTCACTTATACCAAGCCATCCGGGGTGACGGTGACGGTCGAGGGGACGGCGAACGCCTTCGGCGCGTTCTACGACGCCACCCATCTGCAGGTCGCCGACGAGCCGGGGGTCTGGTCCGCCCAGGTCGAAATCACCTACGAGGGGCGCACCTCGGCGGGTGTAGTCGCCGCGCCGGGTTTGAGCGGCGGGATCGCGGGGGTCGCCGACGGGCGCTTCAGCTTCTACGTCGTGCCGGCGGACGCCGATCCGCTGCCCTGGAACAGCGCGCTGACGGACTCGGTGATCGCCATCGGGCTGCCCTACAATTTCAACTTCACCCTCCCGCCCGGCTGGACGGATATTCGAGCAACCTTCACCATGACCACGCCAGGGTACGTCCTTCAGGCGGAACCGCTGCGGGTCAACGGGCGCAGTTTCAGTTATCAGTACACCGCGGCAGCCCTGGGGCGAGACATCTCGATCCTGGAGACGGACACGCGCACCAGCGGCAGCTGGGTATCGGACGTGCGCACGCTGACGTTCGTCGCCACCGGCACGGACGAGAACGGCAGCCCGGCGATCCGCGCCCGAACCTTTACCCTGCTGCATGATCGCCTGGTGACCTACCGATGAACGCTCAGCCGTCAGCGCCGACCGTCCGGCGTTCAGCCCTTCGCGGCGCGCACGCGCTGCTCTTCCTGGGATTCCTGCTGTTCGGGCTGCTGCTGGCGCTGCCCGCGCCGGCGGCGACGCGCGCTCAGACCGACGCCACTCCGACTCCGCTGCCGCTGTACGCGCTGCCCGATGCGCGCATCAACCGGGCATTCAGCAGCAGCACCCTGGCGCTGGCAGCCGATGGACGCACGCTGGTCTCGGCGAACATGGTCAACGACTCGGCGACTCTGTTCATCCCGGCATTCGACCAGATCATCGCCGAAATCCCTGTCGGGCGAGACCCGCGCAGCGCAGCGATCACCCCCGACAGCACACGCGCCCTGATCGCCAATCGGCTGGACAGCACCCTTTCGGTGATCGACATCAACGCGCGCGCCGTCATCGCCACCATCCCACTGGGAGGGCTGTGGGCATATGGGGTCGTCGGAACGGACGACATGGCATACGTCTCGCTGATGGGCAGCGACCAGATCGCCGTCGTCGATCTGCGCAGGGGCAGCCTGCGCACCTGGATCGATGTGCCCGATGCGCCTGCCGGGCTGGCGCTGTGGGGCGATTTCCTCTACGTCACACACTTCTGGAGCGGCGAGGTCAGTCTGGTCTATCTGCCACGCGCCCGCACCTTCGA
>JAEURA010000111.1 GCA_016789005.1 Anaerolineae bacterium | reverse complement strand
ATGAAGACCTGCGACTCGTCCGGGCTGTACAGGCTGACGACGTAGATGCCCAACCCCAGGTCGTAGCGCTGCGTCATCTCGCCCGTCTCCAGGTCCAGGACGCCCGCGCGCGGGTCGGCTCCGTAGACCGAGACCAGGGCGTGGCGTCCGTCGGAGTGCAGATCGAGCGACGGGATCAGTATCGCGTCCAGATCGTAGGTGCGCAGCGTCGTCCCGGCGTCGATGTCCCACATCCGCAGCAGCGTGTCCCACCCGGCAGTCAGGGCGATCAGCCGACCCTCGGCGTCGATCTGCGCCTCAATATCAGCGATGGAGTCGGCATGCCCTTCCAGGGTGTGTTCCAGCCGGGCGGTCTCCAGATTCCACACCGCCAGCGCCGGATCATTCGCGCCGCCGCCGACCAGCGCCCGCCCCCCGTCGGGCGAAAACGCCAGCGCTGCCGCGCCCGCGCCGTTGTCGAAGAAGGCGTAGCGCGCCGCCTCTGCGCCGCTGCGCACGTACCAGCGCCGCGCGTTTCCATCCAGCGCGCCGGTGTACAGGCTCAAGCCGTCGGGGCTGAAAGCGGCATGGGTGAGCGGGTGCAGCCCGCCGCCGCGAAAGGCGCGCAGCCGCCGCCCGGTGCGCCCATCCCACAGCGAGGCGGTCCCGTTGTTTTCGGCGGCGGCGACGGTGTAGCCGTCCGGGCTGACGACGATCATGTCCAGCGTGGAAGGAGTCCGCCCGACATCGAAGCGCAGCATCTCCTCGCCGGTTTCGCGCATCAGGCGGAGGATCTGCCCGCTGCTGGTGGCGAGCAGGACGGTCGGCGCTGCGCCCGGCGCGTCGATGCCGAAGCCCACGCCGACGATGGCGATATTCGGCTCGACCGGGTCCACGATAGGACCGTAGGTCATGATCCGTTCGCCAGAGACGGCGTCCCAGAGGATGGCGGCGGCGTCGTCGGACCCGCTCAGCAGCAGCGCGCCATCGGGCGAGAACGCCAGCGCTACCACGTCGGTGGTGTGCCCTTCGAGTCCATGCAGCCGCGTCAGGCTTTCGCCATCGAATATCTGCAGGTTCTCACCGCCGCGCGTCAGCCCGACGGCGACCTGGCTGCCATCCGGGCTGAAGGCGATGGATTCGACAAAACCGGCTGATGCCTGTGCCAGCGGCTGCCAGGCGTCAACATCCCACAGGGTCACCTTGCCGTCGGCGCTCCCGGTCACGGCGATGTTGGGGTGCGTCGGGTGGAAGGCGGCGGCGTTGATGGCGTTCAGGTTGACCTGCACGCCCAGCCGCTCGACGGCAGTGCCGAAGGTCTCGCTGCGCATTATCTCCCCGGTCGCCGCGTCCCACAGCGCCAGACCGCCCTCTGTGCCGCTGGTGAGCAGCCGGCGTCCGTCAGGGCTGACCGCCAACGCCGAGACCCAGCCCGTATGCGCGCCGGCAAAAACCCGCGCCGCGCCGGGGGCATAGGCGGCATCGAACATCTGCCCCGCCACTTCCGGCGGCGGATCGACGACCGTCATGGCTTGCAGCGCCAGCGCCAGCTCGAGATCGTGATCGTCCGCCGCGCCAGCCCGCTCAGAGGCGACCGCCCACGCCAGCCCCTGCCATTCGACCGCGCGCCGCGCCGAAGTCGCCTCCGCCGCCACCGCTGTTGCGGCACTGAAGGCGACCTCAGTCCCTCGCAGATCGGATTCCTGACGACGGTTTTCCGCCACGCCGAACAGCGCCGCAGCCACAACCGCCAGCCCGACGGTGACCGCCAGCGCCGCCGAAACGCCTGCCAGCAGCGTTCGCTGTCGGGTGGTGCTGGCGCGGCGGCTGGCGAGGATGTACTGCGTTTGCAGTTCGGTCGGCTTTGGCTCTTTGCCGCCGCTTTGCGCCAGCCAGCCTTCCGCTGTGCTCAGCTCGCTGCCGCGCAGCAGATAGCTGGCATCGCGCGCCTTCGAGTCCCACTCGCGGGCGCGCACCAGCAGGCGGGTGTGCCCCTGCACGTAGTCGAGATCGGTATCAAGCGCCTCGATCAGCTGCTCGAAGACCGAGTCGAAATCGTCATGTTCGCGGGCATACAGCCAGTT
>JAEURA010000104.1 GCA_016789005.1 Anaerolineae bacterium | reverse complement strand
ACCCTACAAGTGGGTGTTGAACTTCCCAACCAAAAAACACTGGCGCAACCCGTCAAAACCGGAGTACGTCCGGCTCGGTCTGGAGAAATTCGCCGCGACTTACCTTGAGAAAGGAATCACCTCGATTTCGTTTCCGATGTTGGGCTGTGGCAATGGCGAATTAGATTGGGAATCGCAGGTCCGTCCAATGATGGAAGATTATCTTCGAGAACTCCCTATCAATTGTTACATTCATATTTATCGTCCAGATGATGAAGAGCGGCCGGAGCATCGCGACATCGAGCGGATGAAGCGCTGGCTCAACAGCGAACCCCAGAACCTGCCCTTTGATGAGGTGTGGACGGACCTGCGACAAGTTCTCATGAAACAGGAGAAGTTCCAGTCGCCCGTCAGCGGACGCTTCTTCACCGCGACCGTCACGGATGCCGGGGACGAGACGATCTTTCGCCCTTCTCCCAATGAGGACGGCGCATTTTCGGTCACCTATGACCGCTGGCTCGACCTGTGGCAGCATCTGCGTTCCGCCGGGTACATCATGGCGCAGAATCTGCCGGGTGAACTGCGCGATGTCTCGGATTGCGTGGTGACGCTGATGTCTGAGCTGACTTATGTCAAACCGATCAGACTTTCCAGGCGGGACCCTGATGACAACCGAGAATTCGGCTTGCAGTTGATCCCCGGTATCTCGACCGGAAAGGATCGAGAACCCATCGAAGTGCGAGAGCTGGCTTGAACGAAAAATCGGACTGCTTGCAGTTTCGTCAGGCGCTTGAAGATATCAGACGCGCCCCATGGCTGGATGAATCACGCCGCTGGTGGACCTATTTCGCCTTTCATTTCACCGACCTGCGCAACGCTGCCGCGATTCTTAGCGATGAACGGTTGTACTCGCGCGCGCAGGTGAGTCTTCATCATCCTGACTTTCAGGACAGCGCAAGCGCAGATGTGCTTGGGCAGACGAAAAGCGATCTGAAGCGCTATGTGCGCTTCTATTTTCGTCCGCGAACGCCAACCCTACACTACAATGAAGGCTTTCTTCCGCGTTCGATTGAAAGTCCGACTGCGCATTGTCCCGTTCCGGTCTATCTGCTGTTCGATCTCAGCGCACTCCTCTGCCGTGCGGACAGTCGCTTCACGCGGGAGACGCTGGCAGGATATACCCCTGGCGCGTTGCTCAAGAGCGTCGATGTGTTCAGGACCATGCCCTTCGAGGACATTTTCCACGATTCTGCTTTTCCTCCGCATGAACGGGACCGATTTGTCCGAAGCCGTCATGCCGAACTGGTGGTTCCCAACGAGATCGACCTCACACATCTGAAGGCGATTTGGTGCCGCTCGCCCGCAGAGTACCGCACGTTGCGCGCCATCGCTCCGCCGGAGGTCTGGCAAAAGTGGGGTGCGCGCATCACCGCCAGGGCAGACTACAACTTATTCTTTCGGAAGCGTCTGTTTGTGAAGGATGCCAGCCTAGACAGCAACGGCATTCGGTTCACGTTCAATACACCGCAGCAGGCGATGCAGGAGGGGCAGTACGTCATCAGGCTCGAGATCGATGACTTCGTGCATGACAGGCGCTATGTGCAACAACTGCCGTTCGACTCTCTCATGTCGAAACACGTTTCGCTCAAACAGATCGGCAGTCCAGACCATTACGCCGTTCGATTGTTCATCAATGACCATCTCGCGTATGCTGATACCTACTACGGCGTAGACGACGTTCCGTTCTAGCCGGGTCCTACTCTCGCTTGAAGTCACCCGGAAAACCCTGTTATTTTGCACTCCGAATTTGGCGAAGACATCACGAGGAGAATCGATCATGCACATTGGGTTACAGATTCCATCCTTCAAATACCCCGGCGGCACAGCCGCTATTCGTCCCAAGCTGAAAGAAATCGTCACAACGGCAGAAGACGCAGGTTTTTACAGCCTGTGGGTCATGGACCACTACTATCAAATCAAGGGTTTGTTCGGAGAAGCCTATACCGACCCGATGCTGGAGAGCTATACCACGCTTGGATACATGGCGGGACTGACCGAAAAAGCCTATCTCGGCGTGCTGGTGACGGGCGTGATTTATCGTCATCCGTCCGTTCTGATGAAGATGGTCAACACCCTCGACATTCTATCCGGCGGTCGCGCCTATTTCGGCATTGGTGCGGCATGGTATGAAGATGAGGCAAAAGGGTATGGTATCCGCTATCCTTCAACAGCGGAGCGCTTTGAGCAGTTGGAGGACAATCTAAGACTGGCAAAAGCGCTGTGGGAAGGCGATGAGACATCCTTTGTGGGCAGGCATTTTTCTGCCCCTGCAATCACCAACAATCCCCGCCCACTCTCCAGCCCGCACCCACGCATCATGATTGGCGGCACGGGTCCGAACAAGACCCTGCGAATGGTCGCGCAGTATGCGGATGCCTGCAATATCGGTGACTGGGTGGGCAAAGAAAACATGCAGAAAGCGATCGATACACTCAAGCAGCACTGCGAGTCGCTGGGGCGCGATTACGACACCATCGAGAAAACAGCCCTCTGCACAGTTCATCTTTCTGGGGGTGATACGGTCGGTCGCGTCATTGAACGCATCAGGGAACTCGCCGGGATGGGATTCACACACGCCATATTCAATATGCCGGATGTTCACAGGATCACACCGCTGGAAACCTTTGGCAATGAAATCATCCCAGTCGCCGCCGAAACCTGACCCAACCGCGGTGCAGATGACATTTCGCAGCAGACTGGCTTCTGGTATCGAGCGGACTGCCTGGAGGATGGCGAAATCGTTGTATAGTGGACTCAATACGAGCACGGTGGGAAAAACCTGATGATTGCGCTGCCGGAAACAGTAATTCTCCCCCTCAAAATGGATGAAAACGGCGCTATTCGCGTCAGCGGTACGCGCGTGACCCTGGATACGGTGATCGCTCGCTATCGCCAGGGAGACAGCCCTGAAGCGATTCATCAGGGCTTTGACGTGCTGCCGCTCAAAGACATTTATGCGGTCATCGCCTACTATCTGGCGCACCGCGACGACCTGGATGCCTATTTGCAGCGCCGAGAAGAAGAAGCCGAGCGCATCCGCCAGGAAGTGGAAGCCACTTACACGCCTGAGCAGAAAGACTTCAACGAGAGACTTCGCAGACAGGCTGAGAGAAACCGCCGCGCGGCGGACGATCCGCTGGTATCGGGCGGGCTGCCCGGAGGACCCATCGGTGGCTGAGGACTGAAAGGTGTGGATCATGGTCTGGCAGGGGCTGACGCTGGCGTTGTGGATCGTCTGGTCGGTCTTCCACTGGCGCGGCGGAGAAACGGGCTGCGCCGCCTGATCGTTCGCCAATCTATCGTCAGATAGACGGCTACCAGAACAGACGGCGCTCTTTTGTATTTGCCCGCTTGTCGGGGCGGGAACAGCCGGCTCTCTTGCCCAATGCACGCGCTGTACATCCATGAACGCACAGCATTCTCAGTGAATCACGATTCTGTCCCAAATTGCCTGATAGGCGAGTGCCGCCGAGGGCTAAAGCCCGTCGGCTAGGCGAAGACCCGCGCACTAAAGGCGCTCTTTTATCCCCTTCAGCGGGATAGTCTCTGCGCTTAGCCGGGGCGCTTCAGCGCCGCCGAGGGCTAAAGCCCGTCGGCTAGGCGAAGACTC
>JAEURA010000059.1 GCA_016789005.1 Anaerolineae bacterium | reverse complement strand
GTGGACGCCGAGCCAGAGTCGATCATGGCGCACAGCAACTGTGATCTTCCCTGTGCCTTCGGGGTAACGCCAGGAGTGACCGACCGGCAGTCGGCGGAAGACACCTATCATCGGCTCGCCATCAAGCCGGCGTCTTTCCTCACAGCGCTTCAGTCGTCGTTCACGCTGCGGGTGACAGACGCCGCCGCAGCCTCGGAAGCGCAGAGCGCGCCAGACGGACAGGCAGGATCAGAAGAGGGTCTGGCGCTGGCGCTGGTGCTCTTTCAGCAGCCGCAGGGCGGCAGTGTGCGCGCCGTGCGCCTGTTCGAGATGTCGCCGGCGCTTCAGCTGTGGCGGTTGGGCGATTTGATGGCGCAGGCAGAGACGCCGGATCGTGTTTTCGCATCGTGCGACGCCGCCGCGCCGAATCTGCTGCTGATTTTCGGCGGCGATACCATCGCCGAGGTGATTCCCGGTGGGCGACTTTCTCCCTATTCCGAAGTGTCGCGCATCGCCGTGACGGCAGACCTCGATGTGACGCTGAGGGCGATGCAGGCGAGTTTCGCCTGTTCGGTCGAATCTTCCTGGCGGGGCAGCGCCGCCTACTGGGTCTATCAGGAACAAGCCGGCGAGACCGAGTGAAAACGGCTCTCGCCGCGCCTGCGATTGGCATCAGATTCAGATCGGGATCGCTTCACCGTCGTCCAACGCCAGCGCGTGCAGCGCCAGCACCGCCTGCTCGCGCTCCGACTCGCTGATCACGAACGAGATGCTGCACTCCGAAGCGCCCTGGGCGATGGCGATCACATTGACGCGCTGACTGCCCAATGTGCTGAAGACTCGCCCCGCCACGCCCGGCGTGCCGCGCATCCCTGCGCCCACGACGGTGACGACCGCCACATCATTCAGGATGTCCACCCCATCCACATCCTGACGGGCGATCTCCGCCTTCATCTCCGATTCGACCGACTGCTTGACCATCTGCGCCCGCTCTTGAGGCACAACGAAGCAAAAGTTCTGCTCCGATGACGCCTGCGAGATCATCAGGATGCTGGTTCCAGAGTGCGCGGTCGCCAGGAAGGTGCGCCCGGCGATGCCCGGAACGCCCATCATGCCCTGCCCACTGACGGTGAGCAGCGAGACGTTCTTGATGCTTGTCACGGCTTTGATGACCGTGTTGATCGGCTCTGCCACTTTGGTGATCAGCGTGCCGGGATGCGCCGTGTTGAAGGTGTTGCGCACGCGCATCGGGATGCCCCGCTTCAGGATCGGCTGTACCGTCTTGGGGTGCAGCACCTTTGCGCCGTAGAATGCCAGCTCGCCCACCTCCTGATAGGAGATGCTGGGGAGGACGCGAGCGCGCTTGTCGACACGGGGATCGGTGGTCATCACGCCGTCCACGTCCGTCCAGATCACCAGTTCGTCGCTGTCGGTATAGGCGGCGAAGATCGCGCCGCTGTAATCGCTGCCGCCGCGCCCCAGGGTTGTGAAATGTCCGCTGCGTGTCCCACCGACGAACCCGGTGATGACCGGCGTGATGCCATCATCGATCAACGGGAGGAGTTGACCGCGAATGCGCGATTCGGTCTCTTCCCAGATGGGGACCGCCGACGTGAAATGGTCGTTGGTGATGACGAACTGGCTGGCGTCAAACTGCTGCGCTCGCAGCCCATGACCCCGCATGGCGGCTGCGATCACCCGGCTGCTCAGGCGCTCTCCGAAGGAGAATACCGCGTCGTTGATGCGCGGAGTGGATTCGCCAAGCATGCTGACGGCGTTGCAGATTTCGACGTGCTGCTCCATCAGCGCTTCGATCTCGGCGATGACGGCGTTGCGGTCGGCTCCTGGAGGGATCAACAGATTTGCCGCCTCGATGTGCCGGTCGCGAATCTTCTGCGCCGTGGAAAGATAGACCCAGCGGTTGCCCAACGCCGCCTCGCGTACGGCGGTGACCAGCATATCCGTGACGCCCGCCATCGCCGAGACCACCACCACCACGCGGTTGCCCTGCTGCACCGACTCCGCAACGATGCGGACGACGCCGTTGATTGCATCTGGGCTGCCAACTGATGTACCGCCGAATTTCATCGTCAGCGTAGACATTCGAGAACGACTCCCTGCATCACGAGATAAACAAAAAAAGCGGGCGTGTGGGTTTGGTGTCCCACACGCCCGCCGGTTTCGCTTTCGCCGAAATCCTCTCAAGGCACGCGCAAACACCCTCTACGCTTTCGCCGCGTAGTGGTCATAGTCATGCCCATAGTGGTCATTCGATGCTGGAACAGCACGGTATTCCCTCTGGAGAGGATACAACGCGCCGAATGTAACGGTTTTCTGGATGCCTGTCAAGAGATATGCTAGAGGATGTCTGCGAACTCGGCAGACTGCCCTTGTCCTTGGATGATGGAAGTGATGAGCGAACGCCATGCCCTGTATGATCCGTCTGCTGACCCCCACCGACCTGATCGCCGTGCCGACGTCCGCGGCGTCGCTGGCGGAAGCCGCCGACCTGGAGCCGCATGACGGCGTATATACCGTCGCCAACACGTTTGAGGCGACTAAAGTCCTCAAGCTTGATGCCCATCTGGATCGCCTGGAGCGTTCGGCGGGGCGGGCGGGGATTCCCCTGGAGCTGGACCGTCCCCGTCTGCGTGCTGCGCTGCGCCAGATGATCCTGGACGCTGGCTACGGCGATGTGCGCTATCGTGTCACCGCGCCGAAGGAGACGCCCGATCGGCTGATCCTGACCATCGAGCCGTTCAAGCCGGTAGACGCGGCGATCTACGCCTCCGGTGTGCGGGTTGTGACCCTGAAGGGGAGCGCGCGCCACGATCCCGCCGCCAAGACGACCGGCTGGATGCACGATCGCAAGGCGATAGAGGCGGCGCTGCCCGCAGGCATCTATACCGGCTTGCTCCTGAGTTCGGAAGGGGATCTGCTGGAAGGAGTGAGCAGCAACTTCTACGCTGTCCTGGACGAGGTGCTGCGCACTGCCGGCGAAGGGATGCTGCCGGGCATCGCTCAGCAGATCGTCTTCGAAATCGCGCCGACGGTCCTTCCGGTGCGCCTGGAACCGGTCAACCTGCGCGATCTACCGCGAATTTCCGAGGCGTTCATCACCAGCGCCAGCCGCAACATCGTGCCGGTCGTAGAGATCGACGGCGTGCGCATTGGCGGCGGTCTGCCTGGCGAAAAGACGCAGGCGCTGCGCGAGCGCTATCTGGCGTGGGTGACGGAACACCTGGAAGAACTTTGACCGACAAGAAAACACGGTCAGCCGCGACGACTGACCGTGTTTTCCTTATGCTGCTTGTGGAGGTGCAGGGAGTTGCACCCTGGTCCGCTGAACTCGAAACCGTGCTTCTACAGGTTTAGCTGTCTGTTGCGTTTCGCAGAACGTAGCCCCAGACAGCCTGGTACGCGCTCTGCTAGCCGATGGATCTTTGGTCGCCGGTTATCGGCGTGACAGCGACCGCACTCCACCATTTATGACGCCCGCCGGCTGACCGGGTGGAGCCGATCAGGGCGAACGGCTGGGTTACTGTGACCCAGCACCCTGACTAAACAGCCTTAAGCGGCGTAAGCCAGAGCAGGTTGGTTGTTGTTGGCAGTTAATGCCTTGCCCCTTTTTACGTGGTGAGGCGCCACGACCTGCCACACGGAGTCAGCCTCCAACGTCGAATCTATTTCACCCCCGTTAACCCCAAGTGTAGCAGACTTGTCCTCTGATGTAAAGCTGGCGTAACATCATTTGTAAGCATCAGCCTTCTGCGGTTCTAACGAAAGTCTAGTGTGGTTGCCATGCGCATTTGGTCGGTCTATGCTATGATCCAGAATATCGTCGGTGCGCTCTCCGGTGGGTCAAATACGCCAATGACGCAGATACTGTTGGTCAGGCATGCCGTCAACGACTTCGTGAAGACGAACCGGTTGGCGGGTTGGACGCCTGGCGTACATCTCAATGATGAGGGGCGAGAACAAGCGGAAGCGCTCGGACGGCGATTGAGTCAGATATCCCTCCATCGCCTTTACGCCAGCCCGCTCGAACGCACGATGGAGACCGCCGAAGCGATACAGCGGCATCATCCGGCGCTGGAAATCGTGCCTGCCCCGGCGCTGGGGGAAGTGCGTTACGGCGATTGGGAAGGGCAGTCGATTGCAGCGCTGCGTGTGCGAAAGATGTGGCAGCTGGTGCAGGAAACCCCTTCGCGCGCCTATTTTCCCAATGGCGAAACGATGCGAGGGGTTCAGGAGCGCGCGGTCAACGAGGTCGAACGGCTGGCTGCGCTGCACCCGCGCGAGACTGTGATAGTGGTGTCGCATGCCGACCTCATCAAGATGGTCATCGCCCACTATCTGGGTATGCATCTCGACCTGTTTCAGCGCATTGTGGTCTCTCCTGCCTCGATCAGCACACTGATGCTCGGTTTTGGGCGTCCGTATGTGGTGACCGTGAATGACATGGCGCATGTTGCGCAGCTGGAATATGAACGACGCCTGGCGAAGCAGCAGGCTCAGACGAATCCTCCGTAACAGTGTGGGTGAGGGCATGCCCAATATCGAGATCGATCTCAATCCAGTGGATTTCATCACCATCGGTACGGTGGGACCGAAAGGACAGCGGGTCTTTCACCTGCAAGCCGCGAAAGCCGATCAGTTGGTGACGCTCATCATCGAGAAGGAGCAGGCGGGCGCTCTGAGCGACGCGCTGCGCGAGCTGATCGATGATCTGGACAGCCGCATTCCCCCAAAGGTTCGAGACCGGCTGCCGACCAATATGGACCTGCGCGACCCAGTCGAGCCGTTGTTTCGCGTCGCCCAGATGGGGCTGGGTTACGATGAGGAACACGACATGGTCGTCCTGATCGCCCAGGAATTGATCCCGTTGAGCGAAGAATCCGATCCTGAAAGCGCCGAGGACATCAAGCCGGGCGTCGTCAGGATGTGGTGCAGTCGTTCGCAGATGCGCGCGCTGAGCGAACACTCTTCGTCAACGGTCAAGCAGGGACGTCCGGACCCGAAGCAAAACGGGCGGTTAGTATATTATTGGACATGAGCAGCCAATGAGCGAACCGTCTGCCGCGCGCCCGAATCTGGCATCCAGCCAGATACTCGACATCCTCAGCAGGGGAGAGTTTGCGTCTGAATACGGCATCCTGCGCTGGAGTTCGAACTACGCCTTCCTGATCAACCTGACGCTCGACGGGCAGGATGTCACGGCGGTTTACAAACCACAGCGCGGAGAACGCCCGCTTTGGGATTTCCCTGATGGCACGCTCTGTTATCGTGAGCAGGCTTCGTTCCTCACATCGCAGCAGCTTGGATGGAGGATCGTCCCGCCGACCGTGCTGCGCGAAGGTCCGCGTGGGCTGGGGTCGATGCAGTACTACATCGAGCACGATCCCCAGGTCAACTACTTCACCTTCGACGAGCAGTTCGCGCCTCAGCTCATGCGCATCGCCGCCTTCGATTATCTGGTCAATAATGCCGACCGCAAGGGTGGTCACTGTTTGCTGGATGGCGATGGACACATCTGGGGGATCGATCACGGCATCTCATTCAACGCTGCCCACAAGCTGCGCACCGTCATCTGGGATTATGCTGGACAGTCTGTGCCCGATGCAATTCTGGAAGATATGTCACGGGTGGCGGCGCGCCTTGACGAGCCGAACGACGCTTTCCCCTGCGCGCTCGCGGACCTGCTTTCGGACCAGGAAATTGCCGCGTTTCGCCGCCGCATCCTTAAGATGCTCAAGACCAGGCGCTATCCGATGCCCGGTCCCGGTCCAAACTATCCCTGGCCCCCGGTCTAGAGTTGGCACACCCTTAACAATCCGTTAAAATGAATCGTGGCTGGGCATCACTTTCTTTTGCGAGAATAGCTGCCAGCCCTATGGTGCGATCTCGTATTCTTCACAAACAACTTCCAGGAGGCGTTTTTCGATGTTGAGAAAACTCGTACTGCTGGGCGTGTTCGCCCTCTTGAGCGCGCTGCCTGCGCTCGCCCAGGATGACACGTTCAGCCTGACGATACTGCACACCAACGATGTGCACGGACATCATGAGCCGCAGAGCAGCGGTGATGGCGGCGCGGCGCGCCAGTCGGCAGTCGTCAACCAGATTCGGGCTGAGGGTGGCAACGTACTGCTGCTCGACGGCGGCGACCGCTTCACCGGCACGCTGTATCACCAGCAGTATCGCGGGCTGGACAGCGCACGCATCATGAACGCCATTGCCTACGACGCGATGACGCTGGGCAACCATGAATTCGACGACGGAGACGACGTACTCTCGGCGTTCATCGACGCGGTTGAGTTCCCGGTGGTGACGGCGAATGTCGATTTTAGCGAGTCGGCGGCGCTGGCGGGTAAGGTCGATCCCTACACGGTGATTGAGGTGAATGGACAGCAGATCGGCGTGATCGGTCTGGTGACGCCTGAGACTCCGACCAGCTCCAGCCCCAGCGCTGCCCTGGTCTTCAACGCTGATCTGGTCGGTGTGACGCAGGCGATGGTTGATGAATTGACCGCCGGCGGCGTCAACAAGATCATCCTGGTCACCCACATCGGACTGGAATCAGACATGGCGGTGGCGGCGGGCGTGACCGGTCTGGATGTCATTGTTGGTGGTCACAGTCACTCGCTGCTCAGCAACGCCTATCAGGCTTCGGTCGCTGAATACCCCGTCATCGTCGAAAACCCGAACGGCGAACCGGTGTACATCGTTCAGGCGGGGCAGCATGACATTCACCTGGGTCGCCTGAACGTGACCTTCGACGCTGCCGGTGTAGTCACGGCGGCAGCCGGCGATACCATCCTGCTGTCGCGCTACATCACGCCCGATCCCGAGATCGAAACGATCATCGAGGAGATGGCTGGACCTATCGAAGAACTGCGCGCGACGCCTATCGGCGCGACGGCGGAAGTCTTCCTGGTGGGTGACCGCGTCTTCTGCCGCGTCGAAGAGTGCCTGCTCGGCAACCTGATCACCGATGCAATGCGCTGGGAGACCAACGTTCAGATCGCCATCACCAATGGCGGCGGCATCCGTGCCGACATTGAAGAAGGCGAGATCACCCTGGGTGAGGTCCTGACCGTGCTGCCCTTCGGCAACCTGGTGGCGACCTTCGAACTGAGCGGCGCGGATGTGGTCGCGGCGCTGGAAAATGGTGTGTCGCGCATCACCGTCGAAAATGGCTCGGTCGTGCGCGCCGGCGCAAGCGGGCGTTTCCCGCAGGTCAGCGGCATTCGCTACTCGTTTGACCCGACGCTGGAAGCGGGCAGCCGCATCGTCAGCGTCGAGGTGATGGGCGACAACGGCGAATACGCGCCGATTGACCCGGTTGCCATGTACACGGTGGCGTCCAACGACTTCATGCGGCGAGGCGGCGACGGCTACTCGGTCTTCACCGATAACGCGGTCAATGTCTACGACTATGGCAAGCCGCTGGATCAGGTGCTTGCCGAATACCTGGCGGACATGGTCATCGTCGAACCCGTGCTCGAAGGACGTGTCACGGTCGTCAACGCGGTGATGCCTCCGGTTGAGTAACGCGCGGCTGCGATAAGCAGTTTGGAGAGGCGGCTCAGCGTTTGAGCCGCCTCTTTTGTTTGTTCAGGTCTGTGTCGTCGCGAGTCGCACTTCCGACGCTCTAGTGTCTCTGTCACCAGGTTTGCGCTACAATCAAAAAACGGCGCAGGTTACCGGGCGCTGTCTGGCGCTTTCAACGGTGGGGAGAGCAGGTCTTGGAAGACGCAAGAGAGCTGCGACAGCAGGGGATCAGGGCGGCAAAGGCGGGGCAAAAGGATGAGGCGCGTGCTCTGCTTCAGCAGTCGCTGCGGCTCGAACCGGATAATGAAGCCGCCTGGTTGTGGCTGGCGAGCGTTGCCAACAACAATCGCGAGCGCGTCTTCTGCCTCAATAAGGTGCTGGAGATCAGCCCGAACAACGAGACGGCACTGCGGGCGCTGGAGAACCTGAACGAACCCCCGCTGACTCCTCAGCCGGCAGCGCGCCCGGCGAGCGCTCCCACTTCCTCCAGTTCCAGGATCGACGAACTGACCACTCAGCAGCCGGGCATTCCGGTCCCGCCGCCGGACCGCATCGCCGGCATTCAAGGCGACCTGGAGAAGATCGCCCGCGCCTACAACCAGCCGATCCCCCGGCGCGTCAACTGGACTCGCAAGACCCGGTCGCGCGCCGGCGAACGCGACATTATTGCCTATCGCATACAGGTCGCGGTCGCGGCGCTGGTCGTGCTGCTCCTGCTGCTGGGCGGTTTCTTCATCGCTCTGCAGACCAACGCGGACCTGCAATATGTGGTCTATGGTCCCAGTGCCACGCCAACCCAGACCCCGACGATCACGCCGACCTTCACACCCGGTTATACCGCCACACCTTCGGCGACGCCTCGCGTGACCCCGGCGGCGACCGCCACCGTGCCGCTCAATGTCCCTGCCGCCAGCCCGCCGGCGCTTCCGCGCGCCACAGCCGTCTATCCCGAAGTGCTGGATCGTCTGGTGCGCGATTCTATTCAACTGCTGGATCAGGGCGAAGTGCCGCGCGCCCTGGCGACTCTGGAGCGCGAACGGGAACAAAACTTCGACACGACATTCAGCCCCAGCGTGTACTACTACTACGCTATCGCCCTGGCGCGCGATGGCAGCTTCAGCACGGCGCTGGAGGCGCTGGAAGAGGCGGACGAGCGGCTTGGTGCGCGTGCTGAGGACATTGTGCAGTATCGCCCATACCTGGATTCTGCCTATGCTCAGGTATACGCCCTGCAAGCCGAACGCGCTGACGCGAACGGCAACGTTGCGGTGGCGAACGAAGCCCGCGCCCAGATGCGTGAAAAAGCGGAGATGGCGATTGAAGGTGATCCTCGCCTGCCGGAACCGTATCTGCTGCTGGCGGCAGATCATCTGCGCAGCCGGCGCTTCGCCGATGCGTTAGAACTCCTCAACAGCGGGCTGACTGTCGAGCAGATCGCCGGAAACACCGACCTGCTGATGGCGAAGGCGCGCGTCTACTACGAACAGCGCGTTTACGATCAAGCACTGTACCAGGTTTTTCTGGTGCATTACGTCGATCCTTCGGTGGAATCGGGCTACGAGCTGAGGGTGCAGATCGCGCTGGATCGCAATCGTCCGGGCGACGCTGTGCTGGCGGCGCAGGACTATCTTTTCTACTATCCCGGCTCGACCCGCGCCTATCGACTGCTCGGCGGCGCGTTCGAGATGGAGGGCAAGCCTGACCTGGCGCTGTCGATCTACAATCGCGGGCTGACGGGGCGCACCACCGACGCCGACAGCGTCGCCATGCTGGCGGCGCGCGCGGAAATCTACCGCCAGCTGGGGGAGACACAGCTGGCGATGGAGGATTACAGCCGCGCCTTCGAGATTACCGACGATCTCAACTACCGCCTGCTGCGCATGGAGGCGGCTGTCGAAGGCGGGCGCTACGCTGAAGCGCTGGCGGATGCCGAAGTCCTGGCGCGAACCACGTCAGTGCCTCAGGGGATGGTTAATCTGGTGCGCGGGCGTGCCCTGGTAGAGAGCGGTTCGCCGGGGGATAGAGTGATCCACCAGCAGGCGCAGACCTTCCTGGAAGGGGCGCTCGCCAGCCCGGAGGTCGCCTCCAGTGCGCTGCGCGGTATCGCCTACGAATATCTGGCGCGCGCGCAGTTTGAACTCGGTTCCACCGCCGATGCAGCCGCATCCATTGACACCGCGCTGGAGGTTGCAGAGACCGGCAGCCGCCGTTATTGGCGCGGACGGATCAGCGAGGCGCGTGGTCGCGCCGCCGAGGCAGCTGCCGATTACGAATTCGTCCTGGCGTGGAGCCAGATCTTTCCTTATCCGTTCCGGGGCGACGCCGAGGAACGACTGCTTAGCCTGCGCGGCTGAAGGCGAGTCCCTTCGCCACGTCAGCTGCTCAGTCCGATCATGCCTTCAAGCAGCTGATCGAGATACCAGATGTCCAGCGTGTCGACCAGCTCGCCGGTCTGAGCGATCAGCGTGCCGTCCTGTTTGCGCAGCGGACCTGCCCAAAGCGCAATGCTGTTCGGGATGAAAGGACTGGTGGCATAGGCGGTCAGATCGGCGATGAAGTCATCCAGCCGAAAGCGCGCTGCTTCGCTCAGACCATCGCCTGGGATGAAGCCGATCGACGACGTATCCGGGTTGTTGATGTTCGCCCAGTCGGGACCGACCCATTCCCATTCCTGAGACCAGATGCCGGCTTGGATTCTCTCGATAACATCGACGTAGGCGGGACCCCACTGGAAGTAAGGTACACCCAGACAGATTTCGGGGGCGATTTCGCATGCGCCAACATAATTGAAGGGGACCGCGAAAACCTCTTCACCCTGCGCGGCGCGTTCCCCGGCGACGGTGATCGCTTCTGACGTATCGATGCCGCTGATCACAACATCCGCGCCATCGTCGTAGAAGGTGTTGACCACTTCGGTCGGGTCGAGCGTCACGCCGGGGATGTTGAACCAGAAGTTGATCCAGATGACCGTGAAGATTAGGTCTGCCGGGTCTTCCTGGCGGTAGTGCTCGTAACAGTAGCGCGCGCCAAGATAGGCAGAGGCTGCTAGGCGGCGGGTCTCGCTGTTGATCAGCGGTCCAAGGTATCCGATACTGCCGGTCTCGGTCGTGAGCGCCGCCGAGCAGCCGGCGATCAGCTTCGCCCATTCAATCTGACCCATCAGGTTGCTCAGATTCACCGGCGCTGCGCCGGTGATCACGTCGTCGCCGGAGATGTTGATGAACGTCACATCGGGAAAGGCTTCCGCCGCCGGGACGGTTGCTTCCTCGAAGGCGTCGGAGGTCGTGAAGATGATCTGTGCGCCTTCCCTCACGAAGTCGGCGGCGACATCGACGACCGTCACATCGGGGTTGTCCGCCTCGTTCAGGCTTTCGTACACCAGCATGCGTGTGCCAGGGACATGATCCACAATATACTGCCCGCCCTCGTAGTGCGCCTGACTCCAGCCCCGATCGTCCTTAGGACCAACCAGGATCAAGCCGAATACCAGCTCATCCTGCGCGACTGTCGGCGACAGCGTCAGCGCAGCGAACAGGAGGAGGATGACGACCAATACCAGCTGTCTGACCATGAGCAAACAGTCCTTCCTCAATTCGATCCACACGGATTAAACTGTGGTTTCGCATCAAATGTGTTATGCTATCAGTGCATGAGCGAACACCGTACTCGACATTACACCCCCCAAGGTTCGGCGTCAACGAACAGCATCGTTGGGTCGACGAATGGATGAAGAATGTCAGAAACAAATTTGAGGGAATACTTCAGCCGAATCCAGACCCTTCTCAGCCAGAATGCGGCTGACGAGGTGATCCATCACTGTCGGCACATCCTGCTCTATTATCCCAAAAATGTCGCGGTGTACCGCTTCCTGGGACGCGCCCTGGTGATCATCGGTCGGCTGGATGAGGCGGAAGCGGCGCTGCGCCGCGTGCTGAGCGTCATTCCCGACGACTTTGAAGCACACGCACTGCTGGGCGAAGTCTATGAGCGCACCCGGCGCTGCGATGACGCCATCTGGCATCTGGAGCGCGCCCTCGACCAGAAGCCGAGCGACAAGACGTTCATCGAGGCACTGCGCGTGTTGTACCACCGCTGCCGTCAGACGAGTCAGATGAAAGTGCAGATGACTGCCGGGGCAGTGGCACGGCAGTATGTACGCGCCGGCGATCTGGATCGCGCAGCCGAAGCCCTGCGAACCGCGCTGAAAAATGCCCCGGATCGGCTTGACCTTCAGACGCTCCTGGCGCAGATTCTCTGGAAAGCCGGACGCCGCGAGGACGCCGCCGAAATCGCCCTGGAAGTGGTTGAAGACCTGCCAGACTGTCTGGCAGCCAATCACATCCTTGCCGAATTGTGGCTGTCGTATGATCGTCCGTCCGATGCGCAGCATTACGTCAACCGTGTTGAGTCGGTTGATCCGTATCTGGCGGTTGAACTCGTCCAGGGAGCGCTGCCCGACGACGATACCTTTCGGCTGGAGGAACTCGACTTTCATCAGTCGGCGCATCGGGAAGCCGTTGCTGCGCGCCCGGACTGGCTCAAGGATGTCGGTGAGGTACACCCCCCAGCGCAAGCTGGCGGCGAAACCGACGAGTGGTCATCGTGGTCCAGCGGAATGCTGGCGGCACGCTCTGCCTCGCCGAAACCGGCGTCGCCTGCTGACTCTGAATCGGCTGGCAAGGCGGATGAGGAACTCGACTGGCTGAGTTCTTTCCCTCTGCGTGACGAAGCAGCACAGACGAATGCCGATGCTGTCAGCACCGATGACCTGGAAGCCCTGTTCGGGGCACAGTCTGATTCGTTCGCTGCACCTCCTTCATCGAGCGCCGTACCCTCCGGCGTCGAAGACGATGAGCATCCATTCGCCTGGGCGCAGCGCGCGGGTCTGGAGATTCTCGACGAGCCGGAGGAAAGCCCGCAGTCGGAATTTGCCGATCTGTTCGATGAAGAGAGCCTGCCTACTTTGGAGCAGGATGATAACCCGCTGGCGTGGATGAACTCCTACGATCCGAACCTCCTGCATGCGCAGCCAGCAGCCTCGGAAGACGCTGCGGGACTTGACGATCTTTTCCGCCTGACGGAAGACGAGTCAGGGTTCGATGTCTATGACCCGTTTGCGCCGCCAGCAGATGAAGTGGAAGAAACGTCGGGGAGTACGGTCGAGGAACTGGACTGGCTCGGTGGGGCAGAGCGCACCGTCGAACCTTCGGAATTCGATGAGTTCGCCGAAAGCACGCCGGCGTCACCCGATTCTGCTTCAGGGCAGGGGGCGATTCGCGGTTTGACCTCCTTCCTGAACGAGACTAATCTTGATTGGCTGAAACCCGACGAAAGCGATGCCGTCGTTTCCGAAGAGGAGATGGACGACTGGCTGAACCAGTTCGGCGCGCCGAGCCGCGAACCATCTTCGCCCCTCGTCAGTGAGGCGAGTACCCCTGCATGGTTGAGCGCGCTGGACGAACCCGCCCGATCCGCCGAACGATTTGAGTCGGCGGTGCAGGTTCCGGAAGAACCGACTTTCGAGGTAGAGCAAGAGGAGCTGGTGTGGATGAGCGAATCTGAGCGCCCTGAAAACGAGACACAGCCCGAAGAAGAGGGGCTGCCTGACTGGCTGACCGATCTGAACCCCGAAGCGCAGCAGGGAGAACCTGCGGCAGCGGGCGGAGAAACCGAAGAAGACGCTTGGTCGGGCTTGTCCGAGTTCAGCGCCTCTGTGCCGGAAGAGGCGGCTAGCCTGGAAGGTGAACTGCCAGACTGGCTCCGCGATTCTTCGCCGCTGCAGGAGATCCCGGTGGCTGGTTCGGCATCTGCCGAGGAAACCTTTGACTGGCTGACCGATGAATCCCTTGGCGAAGCTGCCGCCCAGGTTGAACTGGATGGACCTGACGCCCTCTCCGATAAGTGGGGGTCGGAATTCGCGCTCGACACCGAACCCGCTGCGCAGGCGGCGGAAGCAGCGCCGTCAACCGATGAGTCCCTGTCGTCTGAAGCGGACTGGCTGTCTGAACTCACGATGGAGGGCGAAGCGGAGTCTGCTGCGCCTGCGCCGGAAAGCGCTTTTTCGATGGTCGAAACGGCAGCGGATGCCGATCTCACCTGGTTGAGCGAACTGGAAGAGACTGGGGTGGATTCCGGGCTTCAGGATGCCGCTGCGGAAATGGCGGGCGCTGCCGATCTGATGGGGGATCAGCCGGAATGGCTCTCCGAACCGGAGCCTGCCGGCGTCGATCTTTTCGCTGCGCCTGCTGCGGCAGCCCCAGACGGACCGATTGACGAAGATACGTTCGACTGGTTGAGCACGCTTCCAGAGGCGGCGCTGCCGTCGAGTGAGGAACAGGCTGCTGCCGACGCGTTGGCTCCTGTCCCACCCCAACCGGAAGAGCCTGCTGCCGAGACGGTTGTCCCGGAATGGCTGGCGGGGCTGGAACTGTCGAATGAACTGAGCGCGGAGCACGATAACATCGAGAACCTCGTATCCGAATCGTCCGTCGTCGAAGATTTTGGCGGCGTTTCTGAGGACTTCGACTGGGAGACCGCCACCGCCGACGCTTCCGACGCTGAAGCTGCTTTCGCCTCAGAGATGCTCGGAGCTGATCAGGGCGCGCCTCAAGGGGGTGACGACGCCTGGGCGACTCCGGAACCCGAATTCGAGATGTTTGGCGAATCAGCACAACAAGTTGGTGATGAAGAGGCGGAGGGCGAGTTCGCCCCGGAAGGCGAGCAGCTGTTCGAGGCAGTCGCCGAAGATGCGGGTGTGGATTTTGCCGCCGGGCTGGAAACCTCGGAGTTCCACGAGGCAGTGGAGCCAACCCCGGCTGAGAATGCGCCGGACTGGCTCAACGCGATGGTTCCCGGCTTGGATGTCGATTACGAAGAGCAGGAAAATGTCCTGCCGGACGAAGAGTTCGAACACGTCGTTGAGACGCCGCTTCCTGTCGATCACGCGGTTGAAGCGGAAACCGAGTTTTCCTGGCTGGAGCGGATGGTCGACGAAGAACTGGCGTCAGATTCCGCGCCTGTGCCGGCGCTGCCACGCTTTGTGTTCAGCCGTCGTCCCGCCTGGATGAGCCAGTCGCCGCCCGACGATGACTTCCCCGACTGGGTTTACGACGAATCCGGGGAAAACTGATCTGTATGCACTATGTAATGCCTTTCCTGGTTTGAGAGGGTCGTGATATGGCGCTCGCCGACAAAATACCTGATCTGGAGAACATGACCGAGGCGGAAATGGAGGCATGGGCAGCCTCCTTGTCGCCAGAGGAACTCATGGAGTTTATGGATTTCCTGGCACGGCGGCAGGGCGCGACTGAAGGATTCACGACGGAAGCCAGCAACATCGATCTGCCGTCCCTAGACGCCTCCAAAGTCAAGATCGACGAGCCGGGGTATATCCCGTTCGGGAGTTCATCGGAACAGGCAAGCGCTCCGCCGCCTCCTCCAAAACCCGCTGCGCCGCCCGTTCGCGAAACCCCTTCGGTCAAACCATCTCCGGCTGTCCCTCAGACTCCGGCGCAGCCCGCAGTCCGCGCGCCGCAGCCCGCCGCGTCTACGACGCCGCCCTGGGAAGAGGCGCAGCCACCGCGTCGTCCTGCGTCTGTGCCGCCTCAACCTCTGGTTTCGTCGTATGCAGAACCTCCTGCTGCCGCCAAGCCGGTCGAGCCGCTGCCTGCGCCACCTCCGCCGCCTGCCGCTGAAGCTGTGGATTCCGGCGCGCTCGCCTGGCTGGAAAGCCTTGCCGCCGAGCAGGGGGACGATCTGTTCAACCTGGACCTCTCTGGAATCGGTTCGCCCGAACCTGTTGCCTCGCCATCCCTTGATAATCCGATGACCTGGCTGGAGGATCTGGCGCGTGCGCAGGGGCGGCAGGAGCTTCCGGGGATTGAACTGGAGCGGATCGAGGATGATCTCGACGAGGGATCAGAGAAGATCGACCCCTTTGCCTCCAAAGCCGATCCGGTCACCTGGCTGGAAACGCTGGCGCGGCGGGGCGGCGCGGACCCTGATGAATTGATCTCCAGCACGCGCCTCAACATTCCGATTCCCTCGCCGGGTGAGGTCGAAGCCGAGGGTTACAAAGCATTCTCGTTTGATTCGCCGCTGGCACACCCTCGCGCCGTGGACGACGACAAAACGCCGGTAAACCCTTCGGAATTCCTCAACAGCCTTGCCGGCGGCGAAGGCTACAGCGAGTCCGGCGTGGTCACGACGCAACCGCTTGCGCCTGAACCGGAAGACTACTCGATGGAATCGATCCAGGATGCCCTCTCCAAAGGGACGGTCACCCCGGATCAGATGCAGTATTTCCTGGAACAGCAGGCAGAGCATCTTGTCGAAAACCCGGACCTGTTGTTTGGCGGCGAAGACGAAGAAGAGGTGACCATAGAACCGCTGGTCGCCGAAATCCCCGACTGGCTGAAGGAAATGCAGCCGGTCGAAGAGCAGCCGCCGGCGGCTCCCACCAAATCATTGGAGGCGCTGTTCGAAGTCAGCGCGCAGCCGGCTGATCTGGAGATACCACCCTGGCTTATCGAAGCCGAGAGCACCGGCGTCGCGGTCGAAATTGCCGACATCTTCGCCTCGGAGGCGGAAGAACCCATGCCGCCGAGTGTGGTGAGCATCGAAGAGCCGACGCCCTACGCCTTCGAGGTTGATCCTGCCGATCCCTGGGTTGAGGCGTTCGACTCAGAACATCTCGGTGATGTGCCCGACCTTGATCAGATTCCTGAATGGTACGAGCGCAACATCGGCGATCCCGATCGTATCGCTGCGGTAGACACACGCTATGGCTTGATCAGCGAAGATGAACCGCTGATCGAGGCGCATCTTCCCGCCGAGACCGGGCTGCCAGTCGGACAGCCGCAGCCGCTTCCTGTTTGGATGGTCGGTATCGAGACACTGTTCGACACCGTGCCCGAACCCTCCGCTCCGTCAGCGCCTTCGTCGGACCTGCCATTCATTGGCGACATGCCCGACTGGCTGAAGGAGATCGAGGTTCAGGACGAAGTGCCGGGATGGCTGAAGGACAGCATAGCGGCGGTCGAGCCGGTGGATGTCGACGTCGAATTCGCGCCGCCTGAACCTGAACCCGAACCGGAACCTGCGCCCGTCGCGCGGAAGCCCGCTGCGCAGCCGCCCGCGCCCAAACCGGAACCGGCGCGCGCCGCGCCGCCTGTCTCTGATGAAGAAACAGCGGCACTGGTGCAGAACGCCCGCGATCTCGAACAGGCGGGCGACCTGGAAACCTCGCTTGCCGAATACGAGGGGCTGATTCGCAGAAATCGCGCGCTTGACGTGGTAGTGGATGATCTTGCCCTGCTGGTACGCTCGTATCGCACGGTTCCGGCGGTCTATCGGGTCCTCGGCGACGGTCTGATGCGCCAGGGCAAGCTTCAGGCGGCACTGGATACCTACCGGGAGGCGCTCAACCAGCTTTGACGGGTATCATCCCGCACTCCGACTGCGCGCCGCCTTGTGCTAAAATCCACGAACGGGTCAAGCTTTGACCCGTTCGTTGTTTTCGACAAGGAGTGCGACGTGGAGCGTACACTGATTATTGTGAAGCCTGACGCGGTTCAGCGCGGGCTTACGGGGGAAATCATCCGCCGCTTCGAACAGCGCGGGCTAAAAATCGTCGGCATGAAGTTCATGCAGGTCTCTCGTGAACTGGCGCAGAAGCATTACGCCGAACACGAGGGCAAGCCCTTCTACGAAGGACTTGTCGCCTACATCACCTCGTCGCCGGTCGTGGTCCTGGCGCTGGAAGCCAAGAACTGCGTCGAACTGGCGCGCAACATGATCGGCAAGACCAAGCCGGTGGAGGCGCTGCCGGGGACGATTCGCGGCGATTTCGGCGTGGAAGTGGGGCGCAATCTGGTGCATGGGTCGGATTCGCCGACGAGCGGTGAGCGCGAACTCGCCCTGTGGTTCACGCCGCAGGAGCTGACAGGCTGGGCGCGCGTGGTTGAACCCTGGATTCACGAATAAACGAGGTTGAAGCGGGCAGGGGTGCGGCGAGAAGCTGTGCGGCACCCCTGGTCGAATGTCGGCAGGTGGTCACTGAATGCTCAAAAGGACATTCGCCTGCCGCCAGAAGCCTTCCAGATTGTAGTAGGCGCGTTCTTTTGCGCCGAAGATGTGCACGATCACCTCGCCGTAGTCCATCAGCACCCAACCACTTTGCGGCTGACCTTCGACCGCGACAGGGAGCCTTC
>JAEURA010000056.1 GCA_016789005.1 Anaerolineae bacterium | reverse complement strand
TCCAGCGACCAGGAAGCCAGGCGGTAGGGCAAATCCGTCACGTTGGGAAAGCCTGACGGGTTCTGGTAGAAAAAGTCGGCAATGCGGGCGAGATCGGTCATAGCTTCTCCTCAGCCAGGGTGTCGTAACGCTTCGGCGGACGAGCCGCCGGGTCGCCGCTGCGCCCGCCATCCCGTAGGGGCGAGCCGGTGGCTCGTCCGCTTGCGGATTTCTTTTGAGAAACCACTTCAGCAGCGCGCTGTTCTACGGCTCGTGATGGCGTCCCATCGGAGCGCTGCCGTCCAGATGATGCACTTTCAGCGGCGGCGTCAGGCGGGCAGGCGAATCTGCACCAGCGTGCCCCTGCCCGGCGTGCTTTCCAGGCTGATCGTCCCGCCATGCGCCGAGACGATCTTCCTGGCGATGGCAAGCCCCAGCCCGCTGTGCTGCCCATTGATCGGGCGGTGCGCTTCGGTTCGATAGAACATGTCGAAGATGCGGGGGAGCGCCTCGGTCGGGATGCCCCTACCGGTGTCCTCCAGCGCGATCAGCACGCTGCCCGGCTCAGCGTCCGCCGATAAGGTAATGCGCCCCCCTTCCGGCGTGTTATCGAGAGCGTTGTTGATCACCTCGATCAGGGCGGAACGCAGTTCGTGCGGGTGGGCATGCAGCGGCGGCAGGGCGTCGGCGACTTCCAGGCGGAAGGCGATCCCCGCGCGCTCGGCGAGCGGGGCGGCGTAGGACTCCAGGCTTGCCAGCAGTTCATTGCAGTAGACGGTGCGCATGTTCGCCGTCGTCAGGCGTTCCAGCTCGACGACGTAGAACATGCGGTTCAGCAGCGTTTGCAGTGTGCCGACGGCGTCCGTCATCGCGCCTTGCTGGCGGCTGCGGACATCCGAGTCGGCGGCGCGCCCCATCAGATGTACGCTCAGGTTGATCTGCGTGAGGGGCGTACGCAGATCGTGCGAGGCGCTTTGCAGAAATTCGGTCAGCAGGCGCATGCGCTCGCGCTCCAGCCGAATCTGCCCCTCCTGTTCCACCAGGATGCGGCTGCGCTTCTGTTCCAGGAGGTCACGGTACAGGCTGACGACCATCAGCAGGACGGACAGCAGGATGGACAGGAGGAAGAGATCGTAGCTGGAGTTCACGGTGACGCCGGGCTTCCTGCTCAGCGACCAGAGCATCAGGGCAATGCAGATCGCCGACAGTGCCAGGTTCTCGCGGCGCGAGAACAGGATGATTCCGCCGACCGGCAGCGCCAGAAAGTAGAGGACGTCGGCATAGGGCGGGGCGGCGATCTCCGTCTGCGCGAAGATCATCGCCGCTGCGACCGCCATCGCCAGCCAGCGCGCCAGGTGGTAGCGCCCGGCGCGGTGGATCGGGTAGCACAGCGCCAGACTGACGACGCCCGCCAGCGTGACGATCACCGGCGGCACTTCGCCGGGGGCGCTGGTGTCGATGGACGCCGCTGCCACAGCGATGAACGGCACGACGGGCACGACGGTCAGCAGCAGGGCGTTCAGGATGATGACGCGCAGCCGCTCTTCGACCGAAAGGGAGGGATCGCGCGGTTCTACAAAGCGCAGAAACTTCCCTCGCCAGTCGTGCCAGAGGCGGCTGACCTGTTTGGTGACAGGCGTCAGCCGCGCTGTCAGGGGTTCGGCGACGCTGCTTTTCACGCCGGCTGATCGCCCTCCACCCACGTTCATGGGGTTCGCCACCACCGTCCCGGCTGATAACCGAGCATCCGCCGCGCTTTGTCCACGCTCAGCAGCGTGTCGTGATCGCCCGTCCCGGCTTTGATCGGCACGCCGGGGAAGACCTCCGCCATCAGGTCAGCATTGGTCCGCTCCATCAGGCTGTCCGCCGAAGCGATGATGAACGCCTCCGCCCCCTGGATGTTCGCCGTCAGGCTGAGGCGGACGCTTTGTGCCACGTCGCGGGCGTCTACATAGCTCCACAGGTTCCACTTGCGCAGCATGGGGTCCGCCTGGTAGGAGGCAAAGCGGGCGTAATCGTGCGGCTCCATGATGTTGGAGAAGCGCAGCCCGATGATCGGCATGCCGCTCCACCGGCTGAAATGGCGCGCCATCTCTTCGCCGACGACCTTCGATAGGGCGTAAGTAGACTGCGGCATCAGGGGATGGTCTTCGTCGATAGGCGCGTACAGCGGCGGCACGTCGAAGGGCAAGCCGAGCGTCGTCTCGCTCGACGCCCAGACCACCCGCTGAAGCCGCAGCAGCGCCGCCGCCGAAAAGATGTTGTAGGTGCTGCGCGTGTTGATGTCAAACGTGACCTGATCGCTCGTCAGCCCCGGCGCGGGGATCGCCGCCAGATGGACGACGGCATCCGCTTCGCGCAGCGCTTCGACGGTCTGACCATAGTCGGTCAGGTCAATCTTGAGGAACGGACACAGATTTTCGCGCGGCGGGGCGACATCCACGTTCAGGACGGTGTAGCCGTGATCGACCAGATCGCGCACGACGGCGCGCCCTGCTTTGCCGCTGCCTCCGGTGACGACGATGGACTTCATTGCGGTTCGCCTTTCTGGCAGATGCCGGGGGAACATCGCCCCCACACACCGAGGACGCTGTGCTACTCGCTCGATCCGTAGTAGCTGTTTTCCTTGTTGCCCAGAACAGCCTCGACCTGCGCCACGACATCCGGCGTCAGCCTGGGCAGCACGTCGAGGGCTGCGAAGTTTTCCGTCAGCTGCGCCAGCCTGGACGCGCCGGTGATCACCGTGCTGACGTTGGGATTCGTCAGACACCAGGCGAGCGCAAACTGCGGCAGGGTCGCGCCGACTTCGGCGGCAAGGGCGGCGAGCGCCCGCACCTTGGCGATGGTATCCTCCCAGTCGGGCGATTCAGTCTGCGCCTTCAGCCACTCGTAGCCGGGCAGGTTGAAGCGGCTGTCGGAGGGGATGCCGTCGTTGTACTTGCCGGTCAGCAGCCCGCTCGCCAGCGGCGACCAGATGGTCGTCCCCAGCCCGATGGTCTCCGGCAGATACAGCCGCCGGTACTCGACCTCGACGCGGTAGCGATGAAACATATTGTACTCCGGCTGTTCCATCGTCGGAGGGATCAATCCGTACTGCCGGGCGACGGCGTAGGCTTCCATCAGTTCCGTCGCCGACCATTCGCTGGTGCCCCAGTACAGCACGTCGCCGCGCTGGATCAGCTCGGTCATGGCGCGGACGACCTCTTCGATCGGCACTTCGCGGTCGGGGCGGTGGCAGAAATAGAGATCGAGGTAGCCGCTCTGCAGGCGCTCAATTGCCTGATAACACGCCTCATAAATGTGTTTGCGCGACAAGCCGCGCTGAATCGGCGAGGGGTTTTCCAGCGCGCCGCCGAACACTTTGCTGGAGACGATGTAGCTGTCGCGCCGCCAGCCCGATTTCTTCAGCGCCGCGCCCATGATCGTCTCCGCCTGCCCTCTGGCGTAGACTTCGGCGTTGTCGAAGAAGTTGCAGCCGCGCTCATAGGCGGCGCTCATCAGCGCCAGCGCCGCATCCACGTCAAGCTGCGTGCCGAACGTGACCCATGCGCCGTAAGACAGGGCGCTGACCTTCAGACCAGATTTTCCCAACCTTCGGAATTCCATCGCTGTGACTCCCTCAGATTTGTCGATGATGTTGTTGAGTTTAACCGAAATGCCCCAGTCCTTCGACCGCCAGACGCGCTTGCTTCGCAGTGGAAAGTCACTCGCGTTATAATCAAGATGCTGTCGATTATTCACTTCGCACAAGCGCATCTGGTGCGAATTCGTGAAAAAAGGCTCTTTTAACACATTTCCACAATTTGTCAGAATGATGCGCTGGAATCGGCAGTTTACCCGGTCTCCAAAAACGTTGAGGGAACTCGCTGATATGACACCCACCACCAAAGGCTACGTCCACAAAAGCCGCCCCCTGCACGAAGTGACGCTCCAGGTTGTGGCGACCGCTATGGGTCGCGAACCCGCCGACCTGATCATCCGCAACGGTCGGCTGGTGAACGTCAACGTCGGGCGCATTCAGGATGGCGTCGATGTTGTCGTGCGCGAAGGGATTATCTGTCTGGTTGGCGACTCGTCACACGTGCTGGTCGATGAACACACCCAGATCGTCGACGCCGCCGGGCGCTACATCGCGCCGGGGTTCATCGACACCCACGAACACGTCGAAAGCAGCATGATCGATGTGCGCAGTTTCGCGGCGGCGGTGCTGCCGGAAGGCACGACGACCATCGCCTGCGACAACCACGAGATCACCAACGTGCTCGGTCTGCGCGCCGTCGAGCTGTTCCACGACGCGGCGCAGGGGCTGCCGCTCAAGGTGATGGTGGCGATGCCGGTCTGCGTGCCGTCGATCCCCGGTTTCGAGGATGCGGGGGCGGTCATCACCGACAAAGAAGTGACCGAAGCTTACCGCCAGGGCTGGGCGCAGCTTCAGGGCGAGCAGATGAACTTCCCCGGATTGATCTATGGCGATCCGGGCGTGCATGCCATCACCCAGGCGTCGCTGCGCGAAGGCAAGGTGCTGACCGGGCACTATTCCAGCCCGGAGATCAAGATGGGCTTGCAGGCGTTCGTCGCGGCGGGCATCGCCGGCTGCCACGAAGCCACCACCGCCGAAGAGGCGATGCGCCGCGTAGAACTGGGCTGTTATGCCCAGCAGCGCTACGGCACCGCCTGGCTGGACATGCCCCAGACGATCCGCGCCGTCCTCGATAACCCGGACATCGATACCCGCTTCTTCACGCTGATCACCGACGACGTGACGCCGGCGACCATCGTCGAGGATGGGCACCTCAGCCGCGTGGTGCGCGATGCCATCAAGGAAGGGCTGGACCCCATCCGCGCCTACCAGATGGTGACCATCAACGCCGCCCAACTGCTGGAAAAGGCGCGCTGGATCGGCACGGTCTCGCCGGGGCGCGCCGCCGACATCCTGATCCTGAGCAACCTGGAACAGGTGGTCATCGATCAGGTGTACGTCGATGGCGTGCTGGTGGCGGAAAAGGGCAACATGGCGGTCGAGTTCGCGCCGCACCAGTACCCGGACTGGGCGCTCAACTCGGTGCACGTCGCGCCGATCCGCGCCGAAGATCTGCGCATCCCCTTCGCCGGGGCGGTCGCCCAGACGCGCGTGATGCGCATCTACCCCGGCAAGGTGCATACCACCGAAGAGTTCATGGAGATTCCGGCGGTGGATGGCGCGCTCCATGCCGACGCCGGGCGCGACCTGGCAAAAGTGGCGGTATTCTACCGGCACGAGGCAAAAGTTGGGGATGACGCCCTGAAGGGCTTCGGCTTCGTGACCGGCATCGGCTTCAAGAACGACGTCGCCTTCGGGTCAACGGTCGCCCACGACTGCCATAACCTGATGGTCATGGGAACCAGCGACGCCGCGATGGTCAAGGCGGCGAACGCCCTGATCGAGTCGCGGGGCGGCATGGTCGTCGTCGTGGGCGACGCCGTGACCCTCCTGCCGATGCCGCTGGCGGGCTTGATGTCGCTGGACAGCGCCCAGGAAGTCACCCGGCAGCTTCACGCGCTGGAAGCGGCGTTCCGGGCGGCGGGCAGCGATCATCCGTCCGTCGAAATGACGCTCAGCCTCATCCCGCTGATCGTCCTGGTTGAGCTGCACGTATCGAATCGCGGGTTGGTCGCCCTCAAACCGGGGCAGCCGCCGGCGTTCGTCGATCTCGTGATGCAGTAGAGCGGTTGCAGTGCAAGTGTAGGTGAGCGGTTGCAGTAGGCAGCACATTGGTTTCGAGCATACTGGAGGCATTACCACGATGCGCAAATTGACCCTGCTGTTGGTGCTCGTCCTGCTTGCGGCGCTGGCGCTTTCGCCGGCGGCAGCGCAGGATGATGCGTTCGTTATCGGGCTGTTGATGGTTGGACCCTACAATGATAACGGCTGGAGCCAGGCGCACTACGACGCCGTGGTGTATGTGACGGAAAACCTGGAAAACACGCAGATGATCTACCTGGACCGCGTGAATCCCGCCGACCGCCAAGGCACGACGCCGGACCAGCTGGCGGAAGAGCTGCTCGACCAGGGCGCGGACATGATCATCTTCAATTCGGATGACATGAAGGACGGCGCGACCACCTTTGCCACCAATCACCCGGAAATCCCGGTCATCCATGCCTCCGGCGATCAGCGCTGGGAAGAAGGCGAGAATTTCGTGGACCTGCCCAACCTGGGCAACGCCTTCCCCGGCATGGAATGGACCAAGCTGGTGGCGGGCTGCGCGGCGGCGATGACCACTGAGACCGGCAAGATCGGCTATCTTGGACCGCTGATCAACGACGAGACCCGCCGTCTGACGGCATCGGCGTTCCTGGGCGCGCAGTACTGCTGGACCGAGAAGCGCGGCATGGAAGCGGCGGACCTGGAATTCCGCGTGGACTGGATCGGCTTCTGGTTCAACATCCCCGGCGTGACGGCGGACCCGACCCTGGTTTCCGACAACTTCTATAACAACGGCTACGACGTCGTCATCTCCGGCATCGACACGACCGAAGGGCTGGTCCAGGCGAATGCTGCGGCTGAAGCGGGCGCGACCGTCTTCAACGTCGCCTACGACTACGACCTGGCGTGCGAGATCGCGCCGGATGTCTGCCTTGGCTCCGCCGTGTTCAACTGGCGTCCCATGTACCTGGCGGAAATCACCGAGATGCAGGCGGGGACCTGGACGCCCAAGTTCCTGTGGCCCCAGCCCGACTACGCCAACTACGACGACGTGACGATGAACTCGACCTACTTCATCCCCGGCACGGCGCTGAGCGAAGAAGCGGCGGCGGCGCTGGAAGAACTGAAGAGCGAACTGGCGGGCGGACTGGACCTGTGGGCGGGACCCATCAACCTGCAGGACGGCACGCCGTACATCGCCGACGGCGAGACCGCCACGCTGGAGCAGCTGTGGTATCTGCCGCAGCTCCTGGAAGGCATGGACGGGCAGAGCGTCCCGGAATAATCGATTGACCTTCGCCCCCAGCCTCTTTCGCGCCGGGCGCGAAAGAGGCTGGTGAGGGTTCGCAGAATTTGCCGAGAACTGGGATAATCCACGAGGCGCAGACTGCCCGAAGACCGGGGACCTGTGCCTCGTGCGGTTTCATTGGGTTTCATCCGGTTTCATCGGGCTTGATCGGACTGCATCCCACTCCATCCGACGTCATCAGACAGCTGCGACAGGTTGCGCCCATGCAGGTCGAATTCCGCAACATCCACAAGCGTTTTGGCAGCGTCCACGCCAACAAAGGGATCAACCTGACCATCCCCGGCGGCTGCATCCAGGGGCTGCTCGGCGAAAACGGCGCAGGCAAGAGCACGCTGATGAAGGTGCTGTCCGGCTTCATCACCTCCGATGAGGGGGAAATCCTGCTCGACGGGCGCGCCGTCACCATCCCGTCGCCCGCCGGAGCCATCGAGCAGGGCATCGGTATGCTGCATCAGGACCCGCTCGATTTTCCGCCGCTGCGCGTCCTCGACAACCTGCTGATCGGCGGCAGACGCGGGCTGATCCCCGACCGCCGGGCGGCGCTCAAGGCGCTGAAGGAGATCGAGACGCAGTTCGGCTTCGCGCTCGACCCCGACGCCTACGTCGATACGCTGACGGTTGGCGAGCGCCAGCAGCTTGAACTGATCCGCCTGCTCTGGCTGGGGGCGCGGGTGCTGATCCTGGACGAGCCGACGACCGGCATCAGCGCGCCGCAGAAGGTGAAGCTGTTCGCGGCGCTGCGCAAGCTTGCCGCCGAGGGCAGGACGATCATCTTCGTCACGCACAAGCTGGAAGAGGTGTACCAGCTTTGCCACCGGGCGGCGGTGCTGCGCGCCGGGGCGCTGGTGGCGGAAATCGAGCCGCCCTACCGTACCGAGACCTTCATCAGCGCCATGTTCGGCTATGAAATCCCCACCCCGCCGCGTCAGCCGCCGCCGACCACCGCGCCGCTGCTGGAACTGAAAAGGGTGACGGTCGAGGATGCCCGCCTGCAGGTCGGACCCATCGATCTGACGGTCAAAGCGGGCGAAGTGATCGGGCTGGCGGGCATGGAGGGCAGCGGGCAGGACCTGCTCCTGCGCCTGTGCGCCGGGCTGCTGCGCCCCACCGGCGGCGAGATCGCGCTCGGCGGGCGGGCGCTGCACAACGCGACCTATCATCAGTTTTTACGCAGCCGGGTGAAATTCATGCCCGCCGACCGTATGACCGAGGGGTTGGTCGCCGGATTGTCGCTGACCGAGCACTTCGCGCTCAACGCCGAGGTGCACGGCTTCTTCATCAACTACAAGCAGGCGGAGCAGACCGCCGTCGAGCGCATCGCCGAGTACAGCATACGCGGGTTCCCGGAAAGCCCCGTCGAGTCGCTGAGCGGCGGCAACCAGCAGCGCACTCTGCTGGCGCTGCTGAGCGCGCCGCTGCACCTGCTGCTGCTGGAACACCCCACGCGCGGGCTGGACCTGGAATCGGCGGTATACATCTGGAAGCGCCTGAAAGAACGCGCCCGCGCCGACGGAACCGCCATCCTCTTCATCTCGTCGGACCTTGACGAGGTGCTGCAATACAGCGACCGCGTGCTGGTCTTCTTCGCCGGCAAGGCGTCGGCTCCGCTGCCCGCGATGCAGACCAGCGTCGAAGAACTCGGTCTGCTGATCGGCGGTGTGCCGCTGGAAACCGTGCGCGCCACCGTAGAGATGCGCCTGCCTGAGGAGCCGAGCCGATGAGTCCCGCGACGAGACCTGACGGGTTGGTACCCCCGGAGAGACGACGATGTTGAAGAACGCCAGGGTTGTCGGGTTGGGCGCGCGGCTGATCGGGATAGGGCTGGCGCTGGCGTTTGTGGCGCTCATCCTGCTGGCGACGGGCGCGCCGCCTTTTCAGGCGATCAGCCTGCTGATCACCGGGGCGTTCGGCTCGACGCGCAAGATCGTCGACGTGATCGCCACCGCGGTGCCGCTGCTGCTGGCGACATCGGGTCTGCTGATCACCTTTGCCGCGGGGCTGTGGAACATCGGCATTGAGGGGCAGATCACCCTGGGGGCGATCTTCACCGTCGGGGCGCTGCGCCTGTTCGTGGACAGCGGCGCGCCGCCCGGCGTGGCGATCCTGGTCGGCATGGTCGCCGGCATGATCGGCGGAGGGCTGTGGGCGGCGCTGGCGGGGCTGCTCAAGATTTACGGCGGGGTCAACGAGATCTTCAGCGGCTTGGGGCTGAACTTCGTGGCAACCTCGGCGACCATCTGGCTGATCTTCGGTCCCTGGCGGCGTCCCGGCGTCGGCTCGATGAGCGGGACTGAGCCGCTTCCGCCGGAATTCGCGCTGCCCCAGCTGCCGGACATGCGCATCAGCGCGTGGGCGGTCGTGCTCAGCCTGCTCGGCGTCGCCCTGGTCTACATCCTGCTGCGCGGGACGTACATCGGGCTGAAGCTGAAGGCGACCGGGCGCAACGCGCGCGCCTCGTTCGTGCTGGGCATCCCCACCTCGCGCTATACGCTGGTGGCGTTCGTGCTGTGCGGGCTGCTGGCGGGGCTGGCGGGCGCGGTGCAGGTGACGGCAGTGTACAACAGGCTGATCCCATCCATCTCCAGCGGCTACGGCTTCCTGGGGCTGCTGGTCGCCATGCTGATCAACTATCAGGTCATCTGGGCGATCCCGGTCGCGCTGTTCTACGCCGCGCTGATCGTCGGCAGCATTCAACTGCCGATTCAACTGCGGCTGGATTCATCGCTGGCGGGCGTGCTGCAAGGGGCGCTGGTGCTGTTCGTGCTGATCATCGACGGGGTGCGCCAGCGGCTCCGCGAGCGCGGCTGAGGTGAGGCTCAGTGAATCACGAGTTTCAACATCCTCACCCCCAACCCCGTCTCCACGCAGTGGAGAAGGGGCGCACAACGGGTCAGGAAAGCCCCCTCTCCATGCAATGGGGGGGGTCTAGGGATAGGGGCGCACTTTCGTGATTCACTGAGACTCGTATCACGGGCGAGCCGGCGGCTCGCCCCTACGGCAGGTTGGTGGTAGGGGAGACCCGCCGGGTCTCCCGCTTGTGGATGTCTTTCGAGAACGTACTTAAGCCAGTAATCGAAGATCAGCCACGAAACACCTCACCCCCGACCCCTCTCCATGAAGATGGAGAGGGGAAGCTAAGCGAAGCGCAGCAGGGGTGAGGACATTGAATTGTTTCGAGATTCGACTTTAGGTTCGGCTGGGTTGTCAGTGCAGAGGGCGCGACATGGAATTCGATCAACTGATCATCGGTCTGGCGGGCGTGATCGCCACCGCCTCGCCCATCGTCTTCGCCGTGCTCGGCGAAACGCTCACCGAACGCGCCGGGGTGATCAACCTCTCGGTCAACGGCATGATCCTGCTGACGGCGATGTCCGGCTTCGCCGTCGCGGCGACCACCGGCAGCGTCATCCTGGGCTTCGCGGCGGGGATGCTGATCGGCGCGCTGGTCGGCGCGCTGGTCGCCTTCAGCAGCATCACGCTGCGCCAGTCGCAGGTGGCGATCGGCTTCGTGCTGGCGCTGATGACGCGCGATCTGGCGTACTACCTGGGCAGCCCTTTCACCGGGCAGAATGGTCCGCGCGTGCCGCCCGCTCCGATCCCGCTGCTCAGCGACATCCCGGTCGTGGGTCCGCTGTTCTTCGACCACGATCTGGTGGTCTATCTCAGCTTCATCCTGATCGCCGTCACCTATCTGTGGCTGTTCCGCACCACGCCGGGGCTGGTGCTGCAAGGGGTGGGCGAAAAACCGGCGTCGGCGTATGTGCGCGGCGTCGATGTCAACCGCCAGCGCTACTTTTACACCATCCTGGGCGGCGCGCTGGTCGGGCTGGCGGGTCCCGCCTACTCGCTGAGCATCAAAGCCGGCTGGCAGGGGACGATCAGCGGGCTGGACGGCATCGGCTGGATCGCGCTGGCGATCACCATCTTCGGCGGGTGGAACCCGCTGCGCGCTGCCACCGGGGCGTATTTCTTCGCGCTCTTGCAGTGGCTCAGCCTGGTGCTTCAGCCGGTGCTGACCGGCATTCCGTCGCAGGTGCTTCAGGTCGCCCCGTTCCCGCTGATGATCCTGACCCTGCTGCTGGTCAATTTTGGCAGCACGGAATGGGTGCGGCGGCGGCTTTCGGCGCTGCCGGAAGACCAGCGGCGGGCGGTCAATGCGCTGATCCGCCGGCTGAACGTTTCGCCGCCCTCCGCCCTGGGGACGAATTTCCGCAAGCAGTGAGCCGCACCCGGCATCCGTCGTGGGGCGCACGGGATGCCTGGGGACGCTGTTCGGGGCGTCCAACCGTACGATGCGTCACGGTGCTGCCGCGCGAATCGCCGAGTCCAGTTCGTTCCAGAGATCATCGGCGTCTTCGATGACGACGCTGAGTCGTATGAGCGACGGGGGCAGATGTCCCTGACCGGGGATCGCCGCGCGACGCTCCATCGTGGATTCGACCGCGCCAAGACTGGTGGCGTGGCGGATGAGCTGGACATTTCCGCAGACGGCATCGGCGAATTCCGCCCCACCCCGCAGATCGAACGAAATGATGGTTCCGAAGCCCCTGAGCACCCGCCGGGCAGTGGCATGTGTCGGATGCGAGGGCAAGCCGGGATAGCGGACGCGCGCCACCAGCGGGTGCTGCTCCAGCCGTTCCGCCAGCGCCAGCGCCGTTTGCTGGGCGCGCTGCAGGCGCAGCGCCAGCGTCCTCACGCCGCGAACGGCAAGAAACGCTTCGAGGATGCCCGGCGTTGCGCCCGTCAGCTCGCGCGATCTCCTGAGGGCGTGCCACAGGGCGTCGTCTCGTGTCGTGGCGATACCAGCGAGCAAATCGGAGTGACCGCCGATGAACTTGGTCGCCGATTGCAGCGATAGAGTCGCGCCGAATTCGAGGGGCTGCTGATTCAGCGGCGTGGCGAAAGTGTTGTCCACAGCGACAATCGCGCCGGGCTTGCGGGGCGCTGCGCAGATGGCTTCGAGATCGGCGACCGTGAGCAGGGGGTTAGAAGGAGATTCCAGCCAGATCAGGTCGGCGGCGGCGCAGACACGAATCCAACCTGCCGTATCCTCCACTGCCACGCGCTGCACGGACCAGCGTCCTCTTTCAGCGCCCGCCGCCGCCAGACCGGCAACCCCTTGATAGCAGTCATCGGGCAGCGCCACCACTGCGCCAACCGCAAGCTGATCGAACACGGCGGCGATGGCAGCCATACCGGAGGCGAACGCCAGCGCTTTTCCCGATTCCAGCCCGCCGACGACTTCTTCGAGGGCTTCCCAGGTGGGCGTGCCATCATCGCGCGAGTAGGCGCGTCCTGTGCCGATGATGAAGTTCGATGCGGGGATCGGCGGGACGTTCAGCGGCGCGCCCGGCTCGGAAGCGCGCCCCGCCGAAACAACCCACGATTCCGGTTTGATTCCAGGGGGATGCTTCTCCATGCTTGCGGTTCCTCCATGCGTGATGAATCGAGTCAAACAGGACGCGCATTCTATCAGTACGCGCCCCCATAATCGAACAACCACAAGTTTTAAACTTGGGGTGCTAGACTAATCGGCGTTGATCCGCCACAATGGTGGTAGATAACCTGAAAACAGGAGAGAACTCAATGCGTAAAGCACTTCTTCTCGTCCTCGTACTCCTGGCGCTGGGCGTCGGCGTGACCGCCGCGCAGAGCGACCTGGAATCGGTGGACCCGACCGGTGTGACCATCACCTACTGGCATCAGTTCACCAACGTCCAGGCGGAGACCATGACCGCGCTGGTCGAACAGTTCAACAGCACCAACGAGTATGGCATCACCGTCGAAGCCATCGCCCAGGGCAACTACAACGACATCCGCAACCTGGTCAACGCCGGCATCGTCAGCGGCGAACTGCCCAACCTGGTCGCCGGCTTCGGCAACGACGCCGCCAGCTACTTCCGCGATGGCGCGGCGCAGGACCTGCGCCCCTTCCTGGACAGCGCCGCCTGGGGCTTGGGCGACATGGCGGACGACTATCGCAGCGACCTGCTGCCCTTCAACAGCCTGCCCAGCGGCGAAATCGTCGCCTTCCCGCACCAGACCTCAGCGCAGGTGCTCGCCTATAACCAGACGCTGCTGAGCGAACTCGGCTTCGATGGTCCCGCCCGCAACTGGGACGACTTCAAGGCGCAGGCGTGCGCGGCGGCGAACTACACCGGTCCCAACGGCGAAGACGTGCAGGGCTATCCGATCACCACCGACTCCTCGCTGTTCGAATCGTGGGTCGCCAGCCAGGGCGGCGTGATCTTCGACGGCGAAAACTACGTCTTCGACAGCGAACCGGTCGTCAACGCCTTCCAGCTTTACGCCGACCTGTATGCCCAGGGCTGCGCCTACATCCCCGCCGAGCGCTTCGCCGAGCAGGCGGACTTCGCGCGCGGGCTGAACCCGTTCTTCGCCACCAGCACGGCGGGCTTCACCTTCACCGTGCAGGCGTTCGTGGACAGCGGTTATGAGGCGGAATGGTCGGTCATGACCTTCCCGCACGCCGAAGGTCAGGAAGTGCTTCAGGTCTTCATCCCCAGCATCATCCTGGTCGGCGGTACGCCGGAAGAACAGGTCGCCTCGTGGCTGTTCCTGAAGTCGCTGGTCGCCCCGGAAGCCGGCGCGCTGTGGAGCAGCAGCACGGGTTATTTCGGCGCTTCGCGCGCCGGGCAGGCGACGCTGACCGATGAAGCGGCGTTCGGTTCGCCGCAGATCTTCCCGTATTTCACCGTCGTCAACGACATCCTGAGTTCGGGCGTCCGGCTGTACAGCGGTCCCTCGATTTCGGCGCAGGGCACGGTGCGCGGGCTGATCAGCGAGGCGATTGCCAACGTCACCAGCAACGGCATGTCGGTTGAAGAGGCCGTTGGCATCCTTCAGGCTGGCGCGGAACAGGCGCTCGCCGACAGCCAGTAGGCTTCGGGTCAAATAAAACGCTGGTCGGGGCGCACCAGATCACGCCCCGACCAGCGCCTGCGGTCAAAGAAAGACCGTGCCGCGCTTCATCTCTACTGCTCCCGCCGCACCACCTCACCCGTCGCGCAGGACTGCACCACGTCGAAGACGAAATTGACCGTGTTCAGGTTGTCCTGGCAGGTCGTGGCAGGCGTCGTCCCGGTCGTCACCGCCTGATAGAACTCGTGCAGCAGATACGCCTGCGCCTGTCGTTCCATCTTCAGCGGCAGGATTTCCTCGCGCGCCGTCTGTCCGCGCCGCTGCACATAAATCCGGTCGTCCTGAAGCGTCAGCACCCCGTCGGCGCAGTCGAAGCGCCAGTCGGCGTTCCAGGGCGTCTCCTGCCCCTGCGAACACCACGAGCCGGTGTAGCTGACGACCGCGCCGCTTTCGAAACGGGCGGTCACCGCCGCCGAAGCGTCGCCCTGGAACCAGCTCCAGGGAGGATTCCAGCTGCGCGCATAGATTTCGACCGGGCTGCCGCCCAGGAAGAAGCGCATCATATCGAAGTGGTGAATCGCCATATCGACGATCAGCGGGTGCGCCATGATCTCGCGAAAGCCGCCGAAATGCGGTCCCTTGAAGAAACGCACGCTGACCGCTCCGACCGGACCCAGGTCGCCGGCGTCCAGCGCCCGCCGGACGGTCTGGGCGACCGGCGAGTAGCGGTAGTTCTGCGCCACCATGTGCAGCACGCCGGTGCGGCTGCTCTTCTCGACAATCGCCTCGGCGTCCGCCCGCGTCCCCGCCAGCGGCTTTTCCGCCAGCACCGGCAGACCGGCATCCAGCGCCGTGAAGGCGACCGGACGATGCGCGTCCGGCGGCGTGACATCCAGGACGGCATCGGCTTCTACCGATGCCAGCGCCGCTTCCAGCGACAGATAGATACGCTTCGCATCGAGGTCGTACTCTTCAGCGCGCCGCCGCGCCGTCTCCGGGTTGATCTCGACGAAGGCGGCGACCTCGAATTCGGACTGATCGCGCAGCATCCTGATCCAGTGGGCGCCCATGCCGCCCAGACCGCATTGAATGAGTCGCATCGTTCACGTCACCTTGTTGATGGTCTTCTGCATGCCTGCTTCATGTTTTGCCACAATCGCCCGCGCCTGTTCAAGCACCGCCGCGCCCAGTTCCGCCGGCTCGATCACCTCGGCGTCTGCGCCCAACCCCAGCACGCTGGCGCGCGCTTCTTCAAACACCGTATAGTTTACCCTCAGCATCACCCTGCCGCCCACTGTTTCGAGAATTTCGCCCCGACCGGGCAGCACGGTGCGGAAATAGATCAGCGCGCTTTCCGGCACACGCAGCACGACGGGGTAGGTCGGGATGCGCCCGGCGAATTCCACCGCCGCGTCGCGCCAGTAGGCGGCGATGTCGAATGCTCGATCCCGTTCGAAGCGGTCCGGCAGCAGACGCACCTCCCGCAGGCGCGCGGCGCGATAGGTGCGCATCGCGCCCGACCGCCGGCTGGCGGCGACCAGATACCAGCGCCCCGCCTTGTAGACCAGGCTGTAAGCTGCCAGGGTCCGCCGCGCGCGTTCGCCTTCCCAGTTCTCATAGTCGGCGTCGATCCAGCGGTCATCCCAGACCGCCTCTTTCAGCGCCTGCAGATCGGGTTCGTCCTCCGCCGCGCCATACCATTCCGAGGGGTCCAGGTAAAGCCGCTGACGCATCAGCGCCGCCTCCTGCTGCCGCCGGCTGGGAGCCAGCGCCAGCAGCTTGAGGACGGCGCTTTCAGCAGCCTGCTCCATGCCCAGGGCGCTCAGCGGCGCGGCGGATCCGCCCGCCAGCAGCGCCTGCAGCTCCGCCCCGGTGAACCAGTGCAAGCCGGCACGGTACTCGTCATCGAGAAAACAGCCGCCATCCGGTCCGCTGCGGGTGTAGACCGGGACGCCGGCATAGTTGAGCGCTTCGATGTCGCGGTAGATGGTGCGTTCGGTCACGCTGAGCGCCTCCGCCAGCCGCCGGGCGGTCATCCGCCCCTCGCGCTGAAGCAGCAGGATCATGGTCAGCAGCCGGTCCGCCCTCATGGTCGCCTCCAAGCCGAAAACAGCGCCCAACCCTCATGCTATTCCTGACAAAGGATGTCAGGAATGATGCCTATGCTACAGGAAACTGACGCTGTTGAAGAGGATGGAGGAGCACACCATGCCGACGCTCGATCTGAAGCAGACTCTCAAATCGCTGTACGCGCCTTCCGCCAGGGCGGTGAGCGCGATCTCCGTCCCGCCGCTGCGTTACCTGATGATCGACGGCAGCGGCGACCCGAACACCGCGCGGCGCTATCGGGATGCGGTGGGGGCGCTCTACGGACTGGCGTATGCCGTCCGTGCGCTCGCCAAGGAGGCGGGTGAGGTCTTCACCGTCATGCCGCTGGAAGGGCTGTGGACGTTCGCCGGCGCGCCGGTCGAGGATTTTCAGCTGACCTCTGCCGACAAAGACCGCTTCATCTGGACGCTGATGATCCTCCAACCGGAGACGGTGGATGCGGCGCTGGTCGAACGCGCCCGCCAGCGCGCCGCCAAAGGCAAACCCGCGCCGGCGCTGCTCGACGACCTGCGCTTCGCGCTCTACGACGAAGGGGAGGCGGTCCAGATCATGCACATCGGACCTTACGATGCCGAAGGTCCGACCATCGCCCGCCTGCACGATCACATCGCCCGGAACGGTTGGGCGCTCAGCGGCAAACACCACGAAATCTACCTGAGCGACCCGCGCCGCACGCCGCCGGAGAAGATGAAGACGGTCCTCCGTCAGCCGTTCGCCCGGTCCTAAAGCCAGATCTCAAACGTTGCCCACGAGCGGGAGAGCCGCCAGGTCTCCCCTACAACCAACACGCCGTAGGGGCGAGCCGGCGGCTCGCCCGCCGGCCGCTCGTCCGTTGAAAAGATACGAGATCAGGAATGGGAGAAAGCGCCATCACAGACCTTCATTCCTCATTCCTCATCCCTCCTTCCTCATTCCTTCCAGTTCGTGGCTTCGGCGACAGGCATTCAAAAACCCCCCTCTTCGTGAAAACGAAGAGGGGGGCGACAGGAGAGGGAGGTATCTGGGGATTACGCCGGGGATGCTGCGTTACGCGCCGTCGGTGGCGCTGTCGGTGGCACTGTCGCTCGAACTATCGGAGGTGTCCGGCGCACCCTGAGAGCCAGGTCCGCCGTGCCCGCGTCCACCGCGTCCGCCGAAATCATTCATGCCGGGCATACCGCCGCGCCCGCCGAAGTCACCGCCGGGCAGTCCGTCAAAGCCGCCGCGCCCGAAGCCCAGCCCGCGCAGCGAGGTCTGCTCCCCGCCGAGCACCGCCGCCAGGTTCTCCTCGAACTGGAGCCGGCGATCCGCCGCCTGAACGTCGTATTCCGCCAGCACCGCTGCCGTGAAGTCTTCGACCGTCCTGCCGTTCGCTTCGATCAGCTCGGTGAGGGTCGAACCGTTCGCCAGCGCCTCTTGCAGCCCAGCCTGATCCAGCCCGGTGTATTCCAGCACCAGATTGAGCATGATGGCGCGGCTGCTGGTCTGATCCTGAACGACGGCGGCATCTTCGGCGGCGGGCGCGGTCGTGGTCGTATCCTGCGCCGACGCCGCTCCCACCACAATCAAGCTCGCCACGCCCAGGGCTGCGGCGGTTCTCTTCAGTGTCTTGTTCATCTTCTGCGCTCCTGATGTTAGGTCATGCAGACCGTAACCCGGTTCGCTGCATGATCACGTTCAACACCCTAAGGATGCTGGAGCGCGGTTCAGAACTCCCGCAGGAATTGTAAACAATGTGTAATCTGCTGACGGCGGTCGCCGCGCCGTCTGAACTTACGCCCGTCCCCACTTCTCATAAGCATCCTCGAACGGCATGCCCGCCGCCAGGTCTTCGCGCATCCCCTGTTCGCGGCGTTCCAGGTCTTCGACCAGCACCAGCGCCTCCATCGCGATGCGCTGCGGCACGACCACCACGCCGTCCGCCTCGCCGACGATCCAGTCGCCCGGATCGACGCGCACACGGGTGGTCAGCGTGCCCGGCATGCCGACGGTCTCGTTCATCGACACCATCCGCCAGCGCTGCGCCGACTCGATCGGCGATGTGCCGCGCGCGCAGACGGTGTAGTTCGGAATCGCTTCCAGCCCCCAGGAATCGCGGATGTACGAGTCCAGGACCATGCCGCGTGCGCCGCGCTGCTGAAGCGCCCAGCTGGTCATTTCGCCGAACTTGCCGACATGCGCCTCGCCGCCGCATTCCAGCACGACCACGCAGCCGGGATAGACCATCTCGCGCAGCTTCTTGAAATAGTCGACCTGCTCGCTGACGAACACGCCATCCGGCTCGCCGCGCACCACCGGGACCGCCGCGCCGCGCAGCGTGACCGCCTGCCCCGCCAGGTGGGTGTGCGGGAAGAGCGGGCGAATGCCCAGGTCGAGGCACTGGTTGGGGTAGCCCATCTTGTCCAGCGTGTCGTAGATATTGGCGACGCGGATTTTCGCCCAGCGCGCCTGAAGCTCTGCAACGGTTGGCTGTGTCATAAGGTTCTCCTGAATAAGCGCTAATCGCCGCCGTCTTCGTCAGCGGTGTGATGCTTGACGGTAACGCGAACCCGGCGGCTGGTCAAGCGACATGTGCGCTGTGACGGCAAAGCTGGCATTCACAAGCCCGGATGTTTCGGCTATACTTTCGCCCCACTGGAGAGGTGCCGGAGTGGTTGAACGGGCTCGTCTCGAAAATGAGTATAGCCGCAAGGCTATCGAGGGTTCGAATCCCTCCCTCTCCGCAGCAGATTCATGATGGCGCACCGCCCTGCGCCTGTAAGTGAAAAACAGCAGCCCCGGCGCTGCTGTTTTTGTTTCTCGCCGCTAGAGGGTATTTGATAATTCATCAACGCTCTCGTAGGGGCGGCTCGCGAGCCGCCCGCGCTGCCTGAAAGACCGTCACGGTTACGGCGGGCGCGTCGCGACGCGCCCCTACCAAGGGTAAACGCATCAAAATCGATGAATGGGTCAGAAAAGGTTACAAGGTATCGTAGAGAACCGCTTCTGCGCGTCCGATACGGCGGACAGCCAGAAGGCTGTCCCCATCATGACCTGATTGAAAATTCGATGCGTTTGCCCTGGTAACAGGCTCTACCCGGTTGTCGAGACCCGGCAGGTGGGGCATAATCGCTCTCCATGACGATTTAAATCCTTCCCCATCACAGAAGTCTTTCCTCGCCTATTTCAGGAGCAGTCATTCTCATGGCGAAAATTGCGGTACAGCTTTACACAGTTCGTGAAGCGCTTCAGAGCGACTACGACGGCGTGATCCGGCAGATCGCCGCGATGGGCTACGACGGCGTCGAGGCTGCCGGCATGTACGGCGCGGGCGCGAAACAGGCTAGAGCGCTCTACGACTCGCTCGGCTTGAGCGCGCCATCGGCGCATCTGCGGCTGATCGACGATGCCGCCAGCCGTGCCCAGGCGCTCGACGATGCGGCGGCGCTGGGCTGCGCCTTCGCCGTCGTCCCCTACATCCCGCCGGAACAGTTCGCCAGCGTCGAGCAGGTGGCGGGGCACTGCGACCGGCTCAACGCGGCACTGCCCGACGTACAGGCGCGCGGCATGCGCCTGCTCTATCACAATCACTGGTGGGAATTCACCGCCAGCCCGGCGCTGGACGGCAGGACGCCGTTCGATCTGATGCTGGAGCGGCTCGACCCGGCGGTTGGCTTCGAGATCGACACCTACTGGGTGCAGCATGCCGGCGTGGACCCGGCGGCGGTGATCGCCGGGTTGGGCGAGCGCGCGCCGCTGCTGCACATGAAGGATGGACACCCCGGCACGGATCAGGCGATGCTGGCGGTCGGCGACGGCGCGATGCATTTCCAGCCGATCATCGCGGCATCGCGCGCCGAATGGTGGATCGCCGAGCTGGACCGCCACGACGGCGACATGCTGACCGCCGTGCGGCGCAGCGCCGCCTATCTGAAGAGTCTGTGATATCCAAGTTTTCAGGAGAACTGGCATGCATTATCGACATCTGGGCGACGCGGGGATCAAGGTCAGCGCCATCTCGCTGGGCGGGTGGATCAACTATGGCGAGGGCAAGGTAGATGAAGAGATCGCCCGCCGTGTGGTCGAGACCGCCTACGAACAGGGGATCAATTTCTTCGACCTGGCGGACATTTACGGCAAGGGCGAAGCCGAAAAGCAGATGGGCGCGGTCCTCAGCCAGTATCCCCGCCACACCCTGGTCCTCTCGACCAAGGTGTTCTGGCCCATGAGCGACGATGTGAACGACCGGGGGCTGTCGCGCAAGCACATCCTGGAAAGCATCGACAAGAGCCTGGCGCGCCTGGGCACGGATTACGTCGATATCTACTTCTGCCACCGCCCCGACCCTTCGACGCCGATCCGCGAGACGGTGCAGGCGATGCACACGGTGGTGGAATCGGGCAGGGCGCTGTACTGGGGCACGTCGGTGTGGTCGGCGGACCAGATCGTCGAAGCCTATGATCTGTGCGATAAGTACGGCTGGCATCTGCCGAAAACGGAGCAGCCGCAGTATTCAATGCTCCACCGCGAGCGGGTCGAAGAGCACATCCTGCCGGCGGCGCACCGGCGCGGCATCGGGCTGGTGGTCTTCTCGCCGCTCGGTCAGGGCATGCTGACCGGCAAATACGACGACGGCATCCCGGAAGGATCGCGCTTCGCCCGCGAGGAATGGGCGAAAGACCGCTTCGTCAACGAGATGAACATCGCCCGCGTCAAGGCGCTGAAAGCCGTCGCCGATGACCTGGGCGTGACGCGCGCCGACCTGGCGCTGGCGTGGGTGCTGCGCCACCCCGGCGTGAGCAGCGCCATCATCGGGGCGACCCGCCCGGAACACGTGCTGGAGAACATCAAGGCGGCGGACCTGACGCTGGACGCGGCGGCGCTCCAGCGCATTGAGGCGATTCTGAAGAGCTAAATCTTCATACCCGTAAGCGAGTCGTTATTGTGAGTCACGAAGAGGCGCGCTAGACTCCTGATCATTGGACAAGCCGGTGTGCAGGGAGAGAGACATCATGCGTACAACGGCATGGTTCGCTTCATCGATTCTGATGATAGCGTTCCTCTTCGTGACCCAAGCCGTTTCTACTTCCAGCACCAGCGGCGTCCTTCCTGCGCGGTTCCAGCCCCAAGAGCGTCACAATTGACTAGATACCGTTCTAAGCGACGTTCTGTTCTATACTCTTCTGAGGGTTCCATGAAAACCCGCATGATGATATTCGGAGGCATCGCCGGGGCGCTCCTTGCGTTGTCTGGCATAATGTTCTGGTCATATCTACCCAATCACGATCTTCTTCGCTTTTTGGGCGCACTATCCAATCCTGAACTCGCCGCCCCTCTAGACAGCCGCTATTTGTTCGCCAGCGCGCTTGTGTTTGCGCTTTCGCTCAACGCCATATTCGGCGTGTTACGTCTCATGATGGGTCTCGCGGCAATGGGTATTGCCGGCGCCATTGGAGGCGTAGTGCTTGCCGCAATCTTCGGCATTGATGAAATCCTGGTCTCAAGCCTTACTGTCAATATATTCGGCGGTGAACTTACAGTCGACGCCGACGTTCGGGTCATCTTTGCAGGATTTCTGCTGTTCCTGATCCTTTCAGCCTTGGTTCAGGGTATCGTCAGGTACGTTTACCCTGACCGAGAGAACTTCACGGCAGTATTGCGATCCAGCCTGATCGCTGCATGCGCCGCAGCAGCTGTCGTGGCTCTCATCGACAGTTTCACTCCCCCCAGCCGCATAGAACAGATTGCCCAGATGCAGACGGCGGTCGCCGCGACTGCCACTGAAAACTCCGTACAAATCGCTTTGAGGGCGACCCTTGCCCCTACAGAGACAGCCGTCGCCAAGCGAGAGTCCTACGAACTAACGGTGATTGCACAACTGGCAGCCACGCTCAATCAAGCAAGCCCTACACATCCATCAGAGGCGACTGGCGTCCCAGAGGCGACACCCACACCTAACCTGCTAGAGACTCAATTGGCACAAGCGCTCGCTGAACTAACTCCCACAGCCTCATCCATGTCATCCACGGTGCGAAACACTGAAGACAGCACCGGATCTTCTGATGCCGATCTATGGCTTCAACGACTCGAGGCAATAGCGACCATATTCGGTGGTGGCGGAGTGCTTGGACTCCTCACATTACTACTGAGGCGGCGCAGCAGCAAGCAGGATATTGGCTACTGACCAGTGCCGGCGCGCTGCTCCCGATAGTTCTGCGCTTTCAATAGCTGCGCGCGGATGTCTTCATCCAATTCTGACTTGTGTCCATAGTAGTAGGCAAGCGCCGCATGCACCTCCGCCAGCGCGATGCCATAGTCAGATGCCAGTTCGCTCGGTGTCCTGCTGCGAAACAGGTGAGCCATGACCAGATCGATCACGCGCAGCCCCGTGCCATCGATGCACGGACGCCCATCCCGAATGTCAGGATCGGACACAATCACATCGATTGACAAAATGGTATTCACAGTACCTTCATCCAGACGGACAGGACCAGTCCCATCCCTATGTTGCCAGTGTATATTGTACAGCCTCTTCGACCGTGAAGCGCTTCTTGAAGGTGAAGGCGTGGGGTGTCGCCCCCTGCGCCGTCAGATGATCCAACCGCGCTTTCGCCTCATCGAGCGAGGGCGGCATCTGGTCGATGGGCTGCCACCACAGCACGAACGACGGCGTGCTCAGCCGGCTGAACCACTCGGCGCGCCGCCGGAAGAAATCAACATGATCGCTGGAATAGGTGTAGCGGAACAGATCGTCCACCGTCTCCCACGCCGTCAGATTGACGATCAGCAGCGGATCGTCGTAGACATGGATGTTGGTGGCGTTGCCGCTGTCGTCCTTCAGCCGCCAGACGAAGCCGGGGCTGCTCTCGGCGAGCCGGTTGATCGTCTCCAAGCCGTTTCGGAAGTCGGCGATCTGCGGGTCGTCCATCGGGGCGACCAGGCGGGCGATGTTCAGCTCAGCGAGGACATGCGTGGGCATCGGGCGAACCTTTCGTTTCTCAAGCATACATTCGCGGCTCAGTCACCTGCCGACGCGGCAGCGGCGCGGTAGTTCTCGTCCAGTGCGCTTTCGAGCGCGACCAGCGCCGTCAGCCGGCGGGCGATGCGCGTGAATTCGACGGCTTCGTCGGCGGTCAGCGGGCGACCAAGGATCGCCTGTTCCCGGTAGCTCAGCCACTTCTTCAACACCTGATAACCGCCGATGGTATACCCCCAGGCGGCTTCTGGAATGCCGCCCCAGAAGGTCGTCTCATTCAGGTACACGTCGATGCGTCCCTCGGCGGCGCGCGTCCGACCTCTGCCCGGCATGACCACCTCGCCCCGCTGCAAGCGCCCCCACCCGGCGGTGATCGTCAGATCGACCGCCCCGTCCGCCGCCGTCAGCGCCGCGACCGGGCGCAGTTCCGGGCGAATCGTCCCGGTCGTCACTCCGGCGGAGTCGCCTTCCGTATCCAGCAGATCGGCGACCTGCCGCCCCAGCGCCGCCGAAGCGCGCAGCCGATCGGCGTCTTCCGGCAGGGGGATGCGCGCCCAGTCGTCCTTAAGACCGTCCGCGTGATCGGCGAGGTACGCCGGGGCATAGCCGATGGCGAGGGCGTGCCGCCAGAGCAGCGCCGCCGTGTCGAAATCGGCGTCCGGGTCGGGGAAGCCCAGGCGCGCCAGGAGCGCGCGGGCGGACGGCGAAAGGTTGGCGACGGGGCGCACTTCGGCGGCTGACGCGGCATCCGCCGGCAGCAGTTCGTAGAGCGCGCGCTGCCCCACCGCCGTCAGACTTTTGCCATTGCGCAGCATGACGGGGAAATAACTGGCATCCACTTTGAGCAGGTGATCATCGCCGAGATACTCGCCAAAGTAGAAAGGAGTTCCCTCGTCAGCTGCGCTGCCAATTCGACGCGTCACAAAGAACTGATTCCCCCGCCAGCACTGCGCATACAAGCCTGGACGGGGTTCATTCCATATCGGACGGATTGGGGTGTAGTAGCACCAGCGAGTCTCAAACGGACGGACCAGGTAACGGACAAGGTTGCGCACATCGAAACCCTCTCCTTCCAGCGCGCGTTGGCGCGCAGCGCGTGGATCAAAGCGTCCCTGAGTTTCAGTCAAGCCATAGCCCAGCGCGCGGTAGGCGTCCCAATCCAGGTCACGGTCGAAATACGCCCGCATCCGCCGTTCCAGCGCCGCGCGGTCGATGTCGATGAGCGCACCGCCGCGCTTCTCCATCAGCCCGTTCATCGGCGGCACAGCGCACAGGTCGGTCACACGGCTCCAGGTCATGTAGCGGTCGCTGACGCTGCGCGGGCGCAGGGTGTAGCGGTTCTCCGGCGTCGGGGCGGCGGTCGCATACTGCCCATCGAAATCGGCGGCGTTCAGGCTCGCCAGCAGGTCGGCGCGCTTGCTCGTCCCCCACAGATCGCGATAGCGCACGGTCGGCGCGGGGTCGCGCGCCGGGCGGCGGATCATCAGCCCGACCGCCGTCCCCTGGCGGATGCCTTCGCGGTTGTACTCGGTCGAAAAGGCGCTGGGATCGGGCAGCCCTTCGCCGGGCAGCCCTTTGGGGATGCGCTTGCCCGTCTCGCGGCTGTCGCCGTTCAGGTTGTCGAACCACAGGCGGTCGAATTCCTGCAAGAAGCGCCGGCGCATGACCACGAACGACGGATCGCTGAGGTACGAGGCGTTGGAGATGTAGCAGACGATTCCCCGTTTTTCGGCGCTCAGTTCGGTCACACAGCGTTCCGCCAGCCGGAAGAAGCGGATGTACAGGTCGTCCAGGTTGAACTTACGAATACCCCAGGCGGTGTTCAGCCCGGCTTTATACAGATCGACCATCCCCTGCTCCTCCGCCGGGCTGGCTCCGGCGAAGGCGTTGTAAGGCGGGTTTCCGAGGATAACCAGGATTTTGCCGGAACGCTTGACCTGTTCGGCGGCGTCGCGTTCACGTTCCAAGCCCTGCAGGAAAAGCTGTTTCGGCGGGGCGTCGGCGGGACTCCAGCCGGTCAGGGCGTTGGTCAGGAAGACGCCGGGACGTCTGCCGCGTTCCAGGCTGACGCCGAAAGAGCGCAGCAGCCCGTGCAGCTGGATGTGAGCGACCACGAACGGCGCGGTCAGGATTTCAAAGCCGTAGAGGCGCTCACAGATGGCGTCTGCCAGGGCGCTGGCGATGGCAAACGGCGTCTCTCCCTGAGCCGTGAGGCGGTCGTGGATGCGGCGCAGCACGGCGATCAGGTAGGCGCCGGTCCCGCAGCAGGGATCGAGGACCACGACATCGGGATTCGCCAGCCCGCCGACGACGCCGAGTTCGCGTTCCAGGGCGTCATCCACGCGCGCCGTCATATAATCGACGATCTCCGTCGGGGTATACCAGACGCCGAGCGTCTTGCGCAGTTCTGGCGCGAAGGCTTCCAGAAACGGTTCGTAAAAATACTGCACGGCGTTGTTCAGCCCGAAGGTGGCGAAGAATTCGCTGCGCTTGACCCGGTTCAGCGCGTCCACCATCCACAGCAGCAGCGACTCGATGCCCAACTGTTCCAGGCGGTCCGGCTCGGTCAGCTGGTAGAACAGATCCTGCATCACCGGGGTGGGCAGCCGTCGCGTGTCGCGCCACAGGTCGAAGCGCCCCCTTTCCGAAGCCGGGGTCTTTTCCGCCCACAGCACCCACGAGGCGAAGATGCCGTAAAAAACCGTCTGAATGAGGGTCGAACGGAAAAACGAGTCGCCGTCCATGCGCCCGCCGTCGTCCGCCTTCATCGACTCAAAATGGATGCCGAGCGCCTCTTCGAAGTCCTGGCGAATGCCGGCGAAGGCGGTCGATCCGGCGTCCCACCGGGCGATCTGCGCCGCCGCCGCGCGGGCGTACGACGCCATCATCCGGGCAACATCGCGCGGGTCGGCAAGTTCGACGCCGCGCTGCAGGACGCGCTGCAAATACTCGTACAGCAGGGCATCCTGCTCGACCGCGAAGCGGCGCGGATGCGCGGCGGACGCCCAGAACGCTGCCTCGTCAGGTGCGAGCGAGAAGCGCTCTTCATACACCGGTCGCCCTTCGTCGTCGCGGCTGACCAGGATGAACTGGTAGAAGTTGGTCACCAACACCTGATCGTAATGATCCAGATAGCGGCGCACCTGCCTGCCCCGCGCGACGGCATCGAGCGGCTCGCGCACAGCTTTGACCTCCACCACACCGTGTTCGGGCTTCTGGTCAAATTCCTGCCGTTCGTTGAACAGCGCCAGATCAGGGATTCCCGCCCCGCTGTCCTTGACATGGATGACCGCCGTCACGCGGGGGTGCAGGGTTTCGCCCACCGCGTCGAGCAGGCGCTTGAATGCCGCATAGTGCGTGGTTTCCGGCGCAGTCTTACCGCGCAGAGTCGCCAGTTCACGGATGTAGGATTCCAGAGTTTGCGTAAACGCCATAGGAATCGCCCCTCACACGCGGCAGGATTGGAACGCATCCTCCTATTTTAGCACAAGTTTTCGGACGCCGGGAGTTTGGCGGCTGAGCAGGCACGGCATATAATGAGCAGTGGCTTGTGTACGGGAAAGCACCCTGCATGACAGACGAACTCCTCGGTAAACAAATCGGCGGCTGCGAGATCGTGGAACTGGTCGGGCGCGGCGGCATGGCGGTCGTCTACCGCGCACATCAGATCTCCATGAACCGCCGCCCGGTGGCGATCAAAATCCTGCCGCGCCAGATGCTCAACGACGAGACCTACATGCAGCGCTTCCTGCGCGAGGTGCACATCCTGGCGCAGCTCGAACATCGCAACATCGTCCCGGTCCACGATTACGGCGAATTCGAGGGGCAGCCTTTCATCGTCATGCGCTACATGGACGGCGGCTCGGTCGATGATCTGATCCGCCGCAGCGGCAGGCTGACCCTGGCGCAGATGCGTGATTTCGTCACCCAGATCGCCCCGGCGTTGGATTACGCCCACCTGAAAAATGTGCTGCACCGCGACCTGAAGCCGTCCAACATCCTGCTGGACGACGACGGCGGCGCCTATCTGACCGATTTCGGCATCGCCCGCCTGATGGGCGACGCCTACAGCGGCATGGGAGCCGTCACCACGCACGGCGTGATCGGCACGCCCAGCTACATGAGTCCCGAACAGGCGCAGGGCAAGCCGCTCGACGGGCGCAGCGATGTCTACGCGCTGGGCGTGACCCTGTTCGAGATGGCGACCGGGGCGCGCCCCTTCGAGGGCGACACGCCCTACAGCATCGCCGTCCTTCAGGTGACCGCGCCGCCCCCGCCGCCGCGCAGCCTCAACAGCGCGCTGCCGCCGTCGGTCGAACGGGTCATCCTCAAGGCGATGAGCAAGCGAGCCGACGACCGCTACCCGACCGCCGCCGCCCTCGCCGAGGCGCTGACGCTGGCGATCACCCACCCGGAAGCGGCGGCGCTGAGCGAAACCCAGCCCAGCCCGGCGATCAACCTGATGGACACCCAGCCCGGTCTGCGCCGATCTGACCTGCTGCCCCCGTCGAATGCCGGTCCCCCGCCGGCAGGTGCGGGAGAGCGCCAGCCCACGCCGCCGCAGACGCCGCCGCCGGTGGTGACCGGCTACGTGCCGCCGCCCTCTTACCCCGCCGCGATGAGCGCAGTGCGCCCACGCAAACGACGCGGGTCACTGCTGACCAGCGCGTTGATCGGCGCGGTGATCGGCTGCGCCCTGCTGACCCTGGTCGCCGCGCTGGCAGCCCTGGCGATCACCGCCCTGACGACCGAATCGCCCACCGCCGCACCTTCACCGGAAGGAACGGACACCGCTGTTCAGCCGACCATGACGCCGCTCCCTTCGGCGAGTGTCCCGACGCGCACGCCTCTGGGTGCGCTGACCCTGGAGCCGACCGAGATCGACGGCGGCGTAGAGCCGATCGGGGTGCGCCCCACCGCCACCGGCTTGATCGGCTACGGGTCGGTCGTCTTCTTCGCCGACCGGGGCGGCAACTTCGACCTCTACCGACTGGACCTGACGACGCGCCTGGAGACCCGCCTGACGAGCGACGCCGCCAGCGACATCTACGGCGCGGTCTCGCCCGACGGCGGGCGCGTCGCCTTCCAGTCCGACCGCGACGGCGACTTCGACATTTACGTCATGGACATCGACGGCGCGGGCGTGACCCGCCTGACCGACAACACGGTCAACGACCGCATCCCCGCCTGGACGCCGGACGGCGAGCACATCCTGTTCTCGTCAGACACGCGCGGCGACGGCACGCACGATCTCATGCAGGTTCGCCCCGATGCCGGCGATCTGCAGCTGATCTACAGCGACGGCGAACGCAACAGCCACGCGCGCGCCAGCGATGATGGGCGCTACATCATCTTCACCAGCGGCAGACCGGACGACGCCGCAACCTGGGACATCAAACGCCTAGACGTGACCACCAACGAGGTGATCACGCTGACCCAGAACAACGTTAAGGACTGGTCGGCGTCGTTCACGCCCGAAGGCGACATCCTCTATATGACCGATGGCGCGGGTTACGGCGCGGTCGCCCGCATGGAAATCGACGGCGGAAACGCCCGCATCCTCTACGACGGCGCAGGCTACGAGTGGAGCGCTCAGGAACATCCCCAGGGAACCGGCATCCTCTTCAACAGCGACATCAGCGGGCGCGACGAACTCTTCCTGATGGACCTTGATGGGACGAACGTGCGCCCGGTCACCACCGACGGCGGAGCCTACGGCTGGTGGCTGTCATGAATGCCACGCGGGTCGAGGCGCTCGCCGGCATGCTGCGGATGGCGATTCAACGCGGAACCTATGCGCCGGGCGACCGCCTGGTCGAGCTGCGCATCGCCGAAGCCAACGGCGTCAGCCAGGCGACGGTGCGCGACGCGCTGCGCCTGCTGGAACGCCAGGGGTGGGTGGTCAGCCAACCGCGCCGGGGGGTGATGGTGCGCGCCTTCAGCCGCGCCGACGCCGAAGAGATCTTCGCCCTGACGGCGGCGGTCGAGTCGCTGGCGCTGCGCTGGGTCTTCCCCCGGATGAACAAGGCGCTGCGCGATGCGCTGCGCGGGCACGTGCGGGCGGCGCGGCGGGCGTCGCTCGACAACAAGACCGGACTGGGACTGGCGATGCTCTTTGAGATGCATCTGGCGCTGGCGCGCATCACGGGGGCAGAACAGCCCATCACCGCCGAGATGCTCGACCGGCTGCATACCGCCGCGCAGATTCTCGAAAGTGTGCGCCGCGCCCGCACCCGCCTCCCCGCGCGCGAACTCGATCCGCTGATCGCCGGGCACGAGCTGTTTTGCGACAGGCTCGACGCGCGCGACCTGAACGGCGCTGATGAGACGCTGCGCCGGCAGATCACCCTCTACGGCGGCATGGTGCTCGAAGCGCTGCGCGGCTGACAGCGCTTCATGGCTCTATCTGGCATTCGCCGCAAACAACCTGTTCACAGTCCAAAATTCATGATTGCTAAGAGCCTGTCTGATAGTTGCCCTTGGTAGGGGCGCGGCGCGACGCGCCCGCCGTAACCGTGACGATCTTTCAGGCAGCGCGGGCGGCTCGCGAGCCACCCCTACGAGAGCGTTGATGAATTATCAGATACGCTCTAACTCACAATCATACCAACTTGTAACATTAGCGTGGCGTTCTTCACGATCTTCAGACCGGAATGGTTGTAAGATTGCAATTACGCCTGGAATGCGGAGCATCGACGCAGCCTCATTATGAACGCCCCGCCAGTCTGTCTGGTGTTAGGAGATACCGTCGTGAACCTCCTCATCATCGAACACGATGAGGAAGCCTTTCGTCTGGCGGTCGATACCATTGACGCCTCAAACGACGCGTTGTTTTTCGTCAGACGGCAGACTTCCCTCGCCGACGGCGTCGCCTATTTGCAGACTGGCGAGGTCGATGTGCTGCTGCTCGATTTGCAGCTGCCAGACAGCGCCGGTCTTGCCGGTTTCGAGCAGATCAGGACGCTTTTCCCAGCGCTGCCCATCGTGATCCTCAGCGGTGTGGATGACGCCGCCGAAGCGGCGCTGGCGGTCGCCGAGGGCGCGCAGGATTATCTGGTCAGACACGAGATCACCGCATCGCTGCTGTCCCGCACCCTGCGTTACGCTGTCGAACGCAAGCGCTATCAGCAGTCCCTTCAGGCGAGCGAAGAACGCTACCGCGCGCTCTTCGAGCAGGCGAACGACGCCGTGTTCATCCTCGACTTCAACGGCAGACACCTGGAGGTCAACCAACGCGCGGCGGAAATGCTCGGCTACACCCCCGAAGAGATCACCCGGCTCACCCTCTGGCAGGTCTCCGGCGAGATCGCCGAGAGCGAAGGCGTGCTGAAGCGGCTGATCGCCGGCGAACACATCCCGCTCTATGAACGCCGTTTTGTCCGCCGCGACGGGACCCGCATCCCGGTGGAGATCAACGCCGAGGTTGTGCGCGATGCGCACGGCAACCCGCTCTTCATCCAGAGCATCGCGCGCGACATCACCGCCCGCTTGCAGGCGGAATACGCCCTGCGCGCCAGCGAAGAGAAATATCGCAGCCTGGTCGAAAGTTCGGACGCGGCGATCACCCTGATCAGCCGGGGCGGCGTGATCCTCTTCGCCAACACCATCGCCGCCCGCATTCGGCAGACAACCCCCGGCGCGATCATCGGCAAAGCCTGGACGGAAGTCTATCCCGAACATCAGTATCAAGCCGTCGAGACCGTCTTCAACACCGGCAGAGGGATCGTCTTCGAGTCGATGGCGGTCTTTCAGCGCATGCCCCGCTGGTATCGCATCAGCGCCCAACCCGTCAGGAACAATGCCGGAGAAACCGTCGCCGCCATCGTCAACGCGATGGATATCACCAACCAGAAGCATGGCGAAGCGGCGCTGCGAGAGTCGCGGGATGATCTGGAACGGCGCGTGAACGAACGCACCACCGAACTGGCGCGGATCAAGGAGAATCTGGAAGCGATTTTCAACCACAGCGGCGACGGCATCATGCTGATCGACCTCGATCGCGGTGTACAGCAGACGAATCAGACCTTCAATGCATTGGTGGGCATCGAAGCGGATGGCGCGTTCGGCGCGAAACTGGCGGCGTTCTTCCGCCCGGAAGACTCCGACGGAATCGAAAAGACCGTGGCGCTGGTCGCCGCCCAGCACAGAAACTGCCGAATCGAGACTCGGGTGATACGCGCCGAAGGCTTGGCAGTTGATGTGGAAATCAGCATCGCGCCGGTTCGTTCTGCCGAAGAGCCGGTGACAAACGTCGTCTGCATCGTGCGCGATATTTCCGAACGCAAAGCCAGCGAGATGGCATTCCAGGCGCTTTCACAGCGGCTCGAACTGGCGACGCGCTCCGGCGGGATCGGCATCTGGGAATGGGACGTGCGCAGCGACATCCTCGCCTGGGACGAGCAGATGGTGGCGCTCTACGGCGCAGATTCAGATCAACCGTCCACCGGCATAGAACGGTGGCTGAACACCATCCACCCTGAAGACTGCGAGCGCGCTGTCGCAGCGCTGTATGCCGCGCTGCACGGCGACAGCCCTTTCGACGCCGAATTCCGCGTCCGCCGCCCGGACGGGACGATGCGCCATCTTCACGGGGCGGCGGTCGTGCTGCGCGACCCACAGGGTCAGCCGCTCCGCATGATCGGCGTCAATATCGACATCACGCGGCTCAAGGAAGCCGAGGTCAACCTGCTGCAAGCCCTGGGAAAAGAAAAGGAGCTGAGCGAGCTGAAATCGCGCTTCGTCTCGATGGCGTCGCACGAATTTCGCACCCCGCTGGCGTCGATTCTGGCGGCTGCCGAGTCGCTGACCTACTATCGCAGCCGCATGAACGAGGCGCAGATCGCCGACCGGCTCGAACGCATTCGCCAGCAGGTCCTGCACATGAAGGACATCATGGAGGATGTCCTCCAGCTCGCCCGCATCCAGGCGGGGCGGGTGGAGTACAAGCCGGCGCCGGGCGACCTGGACGCCCTGTGCCGCGAGATCATCGACGAGCTGGATGGGCTGACGCCTCATCATGGGCGCATCGACTATGCGTGCCTCGCACCGAGCGTCGATAGTCGCTACGACAGCCGTCTGATGCGTCAGGCGCTCAGCAATCTCCTCACCAATGCCCTCAAGTACTCCCCGTCAGAGAAGAAGGTGCTCGTCCGGCTGGAAAAACTGCATGAACAGTTCGCCTTCAGCGTCCAGGATTTCGGAATCGGCATCCCGCCGGAAGACCTGCACCGCCTCTTTGAACCTTTTCACCGCGCTCGAAATGTCGGCGAGGTGTCCGGCACGGGCTTGGGATTGAGCATCGCCAGACAGGCTGTGGAAAAGCACGGGGGAACGATCACCGTCCAGAGCGAGATCGGCGCAGGCTCAACATTCACCATCTTGCTGCCGGAAAGACCGCCGGAGGTCGAACAGGATGCCCAAAATACTGCTGATTGAGGACGAAACGCCGATACGTGAGGAGGTGCTGGACTGGCTCACCTTCGAAGGCTTCGACGCCATCGGCGCGGAAAACGGACGTCAGGGGCTGGAGATCGCTCTGCGTGAGCGTCCCGATCTCATCCTCTCGGACATTGCCATGCCGGTGATGGATGGTCACGAGCTGCTGATCGAGGTGCGGTCCACCGCGGCGCTCAGTGACATCCCGTTCATCTTCCTGACCGCTTCCGCCGAACGCAACTCCATGCGCCGGGGGATGGACCTGGGAGCCGATGACTATCTGACCAAGCCATTCACCCATGCCGAAGTCCTCAACGCTGTGCGCTCGCGCCTGGAACGGACATCGGCGCACAGCGAGCAGGTTCAAGCGAAATTCGCCCTGATGTCCAGCGCGCTCAACGAGGAGCGCCATAAGCGGCTGCTGAAGTCGCGCCTGGTGGCGATGTTTTCGCACGATTTCCGCAACCCGCTGGCGTCAATCCTGACCTCGATCAGCATCCTCAAGAAGTACGAAGATCGGCTGACGCCCGAACAACGCCATCGCCACATCGAACGGGTCGAAGGGTCGGTGCGGCTGCTCATACAGATGATCGACGACATGCTGGCGCTCGCCGAAATGGAAAGTGGCAGCATCGAATTCAAACCGCAGCCTTTGGACCTGAGCGGATTCGTCGGGGCGATCCTCGACGAATTCCGCATCATCGATCAGGAGATGCACCCGATCTTCTTCAGCAGCCGCCTGAAATCGGAATTCAGCGGCGATCCCAAACTGCTGCGCCAGATCATCACCAATCTGACCGCCAATGCCCTCAAATACTCCCCGGAGGGCAAAGGTGTCAGCGTAGCGCTGACGGAAACCGGCGATGCCGTCGCCATCATCATCCAGGATTCGGGAATCGGCATCCCGGCAGAGTCCCTGTCGAAGATCTTCGAACCGTTCCACCGCGCTGCCAATTCCAGGAGCGTCAACGGGACCGGGCTGGGATTAAGCATCGTCAAGGACTGCGTGGAACGCCACAAGGGTAGGATCAGCGTCACCAGCGAGATCGATCAGGGCACGACTTTCATCGTCGAGCTGCCCCGCCGCTGATCCAGCGTAGGGCAATCGCGCATTGACGGTCAGCCTGCCCCTGTCGCAAAATCGGACGTTGTCTTGAACTTCGCATAGGAGCAGGTTGAACGCCACATGCTGATTCTCCGCGCCCCTCGCTGCGCTGCGATCCTCAGCCTTTTCCTGCTGCTCGGTGCGGCGCAGTCCTCCCTGGCGCAGGAAGCGCCGGTGACGGCGAACGCCGACTGGTCGCCGGTCGTCGAAACGTTCGACGGCGTGCCGATGGCGCTGGCGCCGCCGGGCTGCTTCATCATGGGACAGGCGGACGGCGCGCCGAACGAACAGCCGATGCACGAAATCTGCTTCGGCACTGCCTTCTGGATCGATCTCCATGAGGTGAGTCACGATCAGTTCGTCCAGTTCGGCGCGGTCGCTGGTCGCCCGGCGGCGTTCGATGCCATTGGGGGCGATCTCCCGCGCGAACGAGTCACCTGGTTCGAAGCGCGCGACCTGTGCAGCCTGCGCGGGGCGCGTCTGCCGAGCGAGGCGGAATGGGAATACGCCGCGCGCGGACCCGACGGGCTGATCTACCCCTGGGGCGACACGTTCGAGACGGCGCTGGCGGTGACGGCGCTCGACTCGGTCGGGCATCCCAACGCGGGCGGCGGGCGGGCGGCGGGCGCGTCCTGGGTGGGCGCGCTGGACATGGCGGGCAACGTCTGGGAGTGGACCAACAGCCTCTTTCTGCCCTATCCCTTCACGCCGGACGATGGGCGCGAGGAAGCGGGCAAGGCGGATATGCCGCGCGTGATTCGCGGCGGCGCGTGGAGTTACAGCGCCGAACTCAGCCGCGCGGCGGCGCGTGGTTTTCGCCCACCCACGACCGAGACGACGGACATCGGCTTTCGCTGCGCCCGCGATGCGTGATACCCTTTCTTCAACATCCAAGTTCTGAGGATCTGCTTATGCGTTTGCTTCGACTTGCCCTGCCGCTGCTGGCGGCACTGCTGAGCATCAGCGCTGCGTCGGCTCAGGAGACTCTCGAATTCGACCCCACCGTCTGCGCCGAACACCAGGACGGGAGCGCGCTGAGCGCCGACTGCGCCGCGATGATCGCCGCTTTTCCGACGCCGCCCAACCTGACGCCGGTGGACCAGGACGGGTTCACGCTCGGCGCGTACAATTTCTGGCGAGTCTCGCGCGATGGCGCGCCGCGCTATGATGCGCCGGGCGGCAGCGTCATCGGCGACATCCCCGCCGGCTTCAACACCGTTCATGGCATCGACGCCAGCGTCGAGGGCTGGCTGCAGATCGCCGATGGCAGCTGGATTCCGCGCGAGCTGACCACCTTCCAGCAGCCGTCCTACTTCACCGGCTACGAGATCGCCGACGGGCTGGAACATCCCTTCGCGGTCATCCTCGATCTCAGCCGCATCTTCGTCTCGCTGTATCCCGGCGGTCCGCGCTCGTCGTCCAACGAGCGCTTCATCAACCGCTATGAGCTGGTCAACATCTATTCCACCGCCATCGATGCCGACGGCTGGCGATGGTACATGATCGGACCCAATCAGTGGATCGAACAGCGCTTCGTCTCGAAATTCTTCAAAATCGAGCGCCCGGAAGGGATCGCCCCGGACGCCAAATGGGTGTCGGTCGATCTGTACGAGCAGACGCTCGTCGCCTATGAGGGCGACACGCCGGTCTATGCCACCGTCGTCTCGACAGGACTGCCTCCCAACGAGACCAACGAAGGATTGTTCAACGTCTGGGCGAGCCTGCCGCTCGACCGCATG
>JAEURA010000053.1 GCA_016789005.1 Anaerolineae bacterium | reverse complement strand
CTGGGCTTGTGGTACGCTGTTCCATGGGCAAATCTCTCTCTTGCGCTCTCTTGAGAGAAATTTGCCCTCTTTTTCTTCATTTGGGTACGGGGTTGCTTTCCTGAACGGTTTCAGGGGGTCGCTCCCTCTGAACTCAACAGCTCGGCTCGCCCCTGCGGCATGCTTACACCGCGACATCACGGCGGTTGAAGAAGCGCAGTCCCGCCGCGAACAGGATGGCGCTGGCAGCCAGCAGGACGGCGATGTTCCCCAGGTTCAAACCGTCGCGCATCGTGAATACGCCGTCGTAGTAGCGGAAGAACGACAGCGCCCGCAGCGTCCCCATGATCGAATCTGGCGCGAGGCTTGCCAGCGTGTCCAGGAAGTAGCTGACGGCGACGAACCCGGCGGTGATCCCCAGAGCGAGGGGGCGGTTGCCGATCAGCCCGCTGATCATCACCGTGAATGCCAGCACGAACAGCGACCCCGGCAGGATATTGATCGTCGATTCCAGCACGCGCGATGTCCGCACCTCCAGGACGCCTGTCGCCGAGATGCTCAGGATCAAGCCGAGGAAGACGACGGCGGCGATGCCGACGATGATCAGCGCGAACGCCGCCGACTTTTCTACCACCAGGCGCGTGCGCGTCACCGGCAGGCTCAGCAGCAGGTCGGTCTGCCCGCGATCTTCCTCGTTGGCGATCACGTTCAAGCCGGCGATCACGGCGTAGAAGGCGAAGATGATCAGCCCCAGGCTGAAGAAGTTGGAAGCGACGTAGCCTTCCGGAGACACCATGTATTCCACGTCGCCGCCGCCGAACATCTGCACGAAGAAGGGCGGCATGCTTTCCATCAGCTGGGCGATCTGCTGAAGCGACTCCGAGTCTTCCAGCACGAGAAACTGGCTGCCTCCGAGCAGCGAAATGCCAATCCCCCACCACAGGATGGCGCGCCAGTGACGGCGCAGCGTCTCATTGAATACTGCCAAAGCCATGTTCTTGCCTTTCCACCCTTATGCCGGCTGCGCCGCGCGGTGATTGTTGTTCGGCGTCTTGTCGTAGAATTTCAGGAACACTTCTTCGAGCGATGGCTTTTCGACCTCCATCGAGACGATGTAGAGGTCCTGCACCGCTCGCAGCAGGGGATCGAAATCGCCCGCGAGCTGGAACTGCGCCGTCGAATCGACGACGCTCAGCGAAGATATGCCGGTCAGCGCCCGCAACCGCGCTTCATCCACTGGCTCCCGAAAGCGGATGGTGACGTTGCGGAAATCCGCCTGGGTCAGCTGGTCGATGCGCTGCACCGCCTGCAGCACGCCGCCGCGCAGGATGCCCACCCGGTCGCAGATCGCCTGGACTTCGCTCAGGATGTGCGACGACAGGAAGACCGTTCGTCCGTCGGCGCGTGTTTCGCGCACAATCTCATAGAAAGTCTGCTGCATCAGCGGGTCCAGCCCGCTCGTCGGCTCATCCAGGATGAGCAGTTCCGGCTTGTTCATCAGCGCCAGGATCAACCCCAGCTTGCGCTTGTTGCCAGTCGAATAGCTGCGCACCTTTTTGGTCAGATCGAACTGCAAGCGCTCGGCGAGTTCCTGCACGTAGCGCATGTCCACGCCGCCGCGCACGCTGCCCAGGTAGCGAATCACCTGCATCGCCGTCCGGCGATCCCACAGATTGAGTTCGCCGGGCAGATAGCCGATGCGGGCGCGAATGGCGCGGCTGTCCTGGTTGACATCAACGCCGAAGACGCGAGCATGCCCGGCGGTGGGGCGGATGAGATCGAGGAGCAGGCGGATGGTAGTCGTCTTGCCCGCGCCGTTCGGTCCCAGATAGCCGAAGACCTCGCCCCGATTGACGCTCAGGTTCAGCTGGCTGAGCGCCTGAACTTTTCCCTTATAGGTCTTGGACAGTGTTTCCGTTTGAATGATGGTGGTGCTGCTCATGTTGTCTCACTCCCTGGATTGGAGTCCTTTGGAACCTGCCTGCCATTGGCACGCATGAATTCCAGCCCTTTAGCGTAGATTTCGCGCAGAATGCGGAGCCCTTCTTCGGACTTCGCCCGGTCTCCCTGTGGACCGATGCCGCTCGCCAGCAGTCTGCTGACCACCTCGCCCACGGCTTCGACGTTCGTCCGCGACAGCGGCACGACGGCATCCCCGACCAGCAGTCCGTAGCGGAAGCTGGTCAGCACGTAGAGCAGCGCATCCGGGTCGAGATCGTTGCGGATCAGACCGAGCCGCTGAAAATGCTGGATGAATTCTCCCGATAGGCTGACCATCTGGCTGAACTGCGGCAGCGACGCCAGCCGCCGCACGTAATCGCCAAGGACGCGGCGATCACGGACGTATACCGCCCGCAGCAGGGGATTCTCCTGCATTGCCTGCCATCCATAGCGAAAGATCGTGTAGATCGTCACGCCCTCCGGGTCGGCGTCGATGAGGGCGAAGGAGCGTTCGGCGACACGATGCGCCTCGCGCGCGATCAGCGCGCTGAACAGATCGTCCTTGCTCCTGAAGTGCAGATAAATCGTGCCTTTTGCGACACCCGCCTGCTGCGCGATGTCTTCGACCGTCGTCTTGTCGTAGCCGTAGTGCGTGAACAAGGCAGAGGCGGCATCCAGGATCGTCTGCTCGCGCCCGGCGTTTGTCGCGGGTTCGCCCATATTTTGACCTGTTGACCAGAATTGTCCGAATGGTCATAATGTATCATGGGTTGCGATTATCTGCGCCCCTAATGATTGGGGGTTGGACATGGGCTGCCCGGCGCCGACCGGTTCCGCCCTTGTGATGGGCAGGGACGGCGTGTTCTAATTTCCCCCGCCAGAAAGGTTCAGAAAATGGCTGCACTGCCTCCGATTGAACGGTTCACCACCCGTCACGGCGCGCGTTTCTACCGCATCCCGGTGGAGGCGTTTCCGAACTTCATCGTCTACTGCTATGTGCTGCTCGATGCCGGCGTGCCGACTCTCATCGACGCTGGTTCCGGGCTGGGCAGCAGCACCGAACATCTGCTTGCCGGAATCGCCGCAGTGCACGACGACTTCGGCGAGGCGTTCTCGCTCGGCGACATCCGGCGCATCCTGATCACGCACGGACACATCGACCACTTCGGCGGGCTGGCGGCGATTCACGAACGCACCGGGGCAGAAGTCGCGATCCATCCGCTGGATCGGCGGGTCCTGACCAACTACGAAGAGCGCGTCGTCGTCGCCACCAAGGACCTGCGCGTCTATCTGGAACGGGCAGGGGTCAAGCCGGAGCTGCGCGGGCATCTGCTGGACATGTACGGGATCGCCAAGAAGCACGTTCGCTCGGTTCCAGTCAGCTTCGCGCTCGATGAAGACCTGAAACTGGATGGCATGCACTTCATCCATGCTCCGGGGCATTGTCCGGGACAGGTCTGTATTCAGCTGGACGACGTGCTGATCACCGCCGATCACATCCTGTCCCGCATCACGCCGCACCAGGCTCCGGAGAGCATCACCCACTACACTGGACTGGGACACTACCTGGAATCGCTGGAAAAGGTCGGCAGGCTGGAAGGTGTTGCGCTCGGACTGGGCGGGCACGAACAGCCGATTCACGACCTCTATGGACGGATCGAGACGATTCGCGCCTCGCACCTGCGCAAACTGGAACGGATGCAGGATGTGATCAGGATGGCGGGTGCGCCGCTGACGATCAGCGATATTTCCAAACAGCTGTATCCCGATCGTCACGGTTACGACATCCTGCTGGCGCTGGAAGAAGTCGGCGCGCACGTCGAATACCTCTACCAGCACGGCATGCTGGCGATAGGCAACCTGGAAGAAGTTGAGCGTGAGGACAACCCGGCGCTCCTCTATGGGCTGGCGTGACATGATTGCCCGTCGCGATGCCGCGCTGCTCGCTCTGCTGTTCGCCGCCAGCCGGGCGGCGCTTGCCCTCTTCGGTGTAGTGGCGCTCGCCGTTCTGCCGATGAATCAGCGGCCCGATTTCACGCACCTGCGCGATGGCGGCGCGGGGTTGGATATGTGGTATCGCTGGGATGCCACGTTCTACACGACCATCGCCACCTACGGCTACGAGTGGCAGAACGAGGGACGACCGGCGGCAGATATGGCGTTCCTGCCGGCATATCCGCTGCTGGTGCGGGCAACGTCGCTCCTCACGCCAGAGGGCTGCCCGCTGTCGCCCTACTGGAGCACCTGCACGACTCTGGGCGGCTTGATCGTCTCCAATGCGGCGCTGCTGGCATCAACCTATCTGCTCTTCGGGCTGGCGTTGAAACGCTTCGGCAGGGCGGCGGCGTGGCGGACGACAGGGCTGCTGCTGATTTCGCCGATCAGCATCTTCCTTTCCGGCGTCTACACCGAGGCGCTCTTCTTGTTCTTCTCGCTGCTGACCTTCGTCCAGCTGGAACGCCGCCAATTTCTGGGGGCGGTCGCCGCTGCCTGCCTCGCTGCGCTGACCCGTTCGGTCGGCTTTGCGCTGTGCGCCGGGCTGCTGTGGTACGCCTGGCATGAGGGCGGCGGAGATGGGCGGCGCATTGTACGTCTGGCGCTGGCGTTCCTGCCGGCAGGAGTCTTCGCGGCGTACCTGCTGTGGATGGGGGGCAGCGTCGGCGATCCGCTGGCGTATTTCAGCACCTACGAGCTGACCTGGGATCGCACCGCCGGCACGCCCATTCAGGCGTTCACCGCCTATTTCAGCGGCGAACCGGTCTCCTGGTTCGGGTGGTCGCTGTCCTGGCTGGACCTGTTCATGACCCTGTTCTATCTGGCGCTCGCCGGGCTGTCGATCTGGCGGGTACGGGGCGCAACGCGCGGAGAAGGGGTGATGGCGTTGGGGGCGCTGATCATCCCGATCATGAGCGGCACGCTGGTCGGCATGCCGCGATTCGGCGCAGTCCTCTTTCCATTCTATCTGCTGATCGGCAGGTGGGCGGACAAGCCTTGGAAGCTGATGCTGGTCTACGGGGCGGCGGGGGCGCTGGCGCTGCTTTTCGCCAGCCGATTCGTCACCTGGCGCTGGATCGCCTGAGGCGATTTCACACCTCGCTGCAATCCCACACGAAGCCGCAGCGGTCGCAGCGCACCTTGCACGCCAGCCGATAGGTATCTGCGCCGCAGCCGGGGCAGACGGTGGAAAGGGTGTAGTTGGGCAGCGCCGCAGCAGGGCGTGGGGAGGGTTGCAGCGGTGGAGGTTCGGACCTGCCGCCGCGCGATTCCGGTGAAGTGGGCGTTGATCGCTTCGTCGGCAAGACACGCCTCATGCTGTGCGAACGACTGCCTGAACAGCGCCGAATGAAGAGCGAACGAAAAAGGGACATCTACAAGAGACATCCCTTTTGAGGCGACGACCGGACTCGAACCGGTGATCAAGCTTTTGCAGAGCTTTGCCTTACCACTTGGCCACGTCGCCAATCTAGCAGGCATTATAGCGGTTTGACGGGTCTCAGACAAGGCTCGGAGTCGCCGGAGACATCACTCGCACTTGCGGCAGATCATGAAAACCGCCAAAATACAGCGCATGGACGATCAAGAACGCCTCCCTGAATCAGAAGAGACCCGCGCGCCCGAACTTTCGCCCGCGCCGGATATGGACCTGTCAGTGCCGGAAGCAGCATCCGCCCCTGCTGCTGAGGATGATGACAGCGAGTGGGATCTGCCCATCCCGCGCGCCGTCATCCCGGATGAAGCCTGGATGCCGAGCGATGGCGCGGACGTGGACGCCGCGCTTGCCGCTGTCGCCTCGCTGAGCATGGTCAGTGACCGTGAGGCGGACGATCTGGCGCGTGACGAGCAGGAGACCGCGCCCGAACGTCAGGAACGCGCGGCAAGCGGACGCAGGATCGCCAGTCCGAACGGAATCGCCCTTAAGCGAGGCAGCCTGGCATCGGTGATCCCGGCGCTGCTGCTGATCGTCATTGGCGGCGGCTGGACGTTCGTCAACACCACCGGCGGGCAGATCGATCCGCTGTTGATGGCGGGCGTGGCGCTGGCATGCTTCATTTTCATCCTCTTCCTGGGCTGGCTGTCCTTTGGGCGGTGGCCGCGGGGGCTGCTCTTCTTCGCGGTGTTGATCGCCGCAACCGTCGGTCTGGTGGCGCTGACCCTGCGCGTTCCAGGTCTCGATCTGGCGTCGGCGTACCCGCTGCTGCTGGCTGCACCGGGACTGGCTGTACTGCTGGCGGCGCTGCTCGGTCGTCCTGCCAATACCCGCCTGCTGATCCTCGCCGTGCTGCTGATCGCCGCTGCCGCCGTCGGCATCGCCTTCAACGCGGGGATGCTTCCTTTCGAACTCAGCGGCATCCTGCCCTATCTCGCGCCCATCACCGGCGGCGTGCTGGTGGTCCTGTGGCTGCTCGGCGCTGTGAGCCGCCGCCGCGTCTGAACCGCCGCCGCCATGCACATCGCTATCGATGCCAGCCGGACGACCGTCGCCCAGGTCACCGGCACAGAACACTATGCGCGGCAGATGATTCGCCACATCCTGGGGCAGCCGCGCGCCCACGACTACACCCTTTATTTCCGCGATGCGCCGCCTGATGCGCTCTTTCCCAGGGCAGAACACGCGACCTTCAACGTTATCCCCTTCCCGCGCGCCTGGACTCACCTTCGGCTGGCGGCGGAGACACTGCGCGAGCGCCCGGACATCCTGTGGACTCCGGCGCATGCTCTGCCGTTCGTCTTTCCGGGACGCGCCGCTGTGACGGTGCACGACCTGGGGTATCGTTATTTCCCGCAGGCGCATCCGCCGGCGCAGCGCCGCTATCTGGATCTGACGACCCGCGCCAGCGCCGCACGCGCTTCGGTGATCCTGGCGGACAGCCGGGCGACCGCCGACGACCTGATGCGCTTTTACGGCACGCCGGCGCGCAAGATTCGCATCGTCTATCCCGGCGTTGATGCGCCGCCGGTCGGCGACGCTGACGCTGCGCGGCGTAAGTACGGGCTGCCGGAGCGCTACTTTCTGTTCATCGGCACGCTTCAGCCGCGCAAGAACATCGCCCGGCTGGTCGCTGCCTATCAGCGGTGGCGCGCCGCGCAGACGGATGACCCGCCGGCGCTGGTGCTGGCAGGGGGGAAGGGCTGGCTGTTCGATCCCGCCTGGGTTGCCGATGCCGACGGGGTGGTCCTGTCCGGCTACATCGACGCCGCCGACAAGGGGGCGGTGCTCGCCGGGGCGCTGGCGCTGGTCTTCCCATCGCTCTACGAGGGCTTCGGCTTTCCCGTGCTGGAGGCGATGACCTGCGGGACGCCGGTCATTTGCAGCAGCACGTCGAGCCTGCCAGAACTCGCAGGTGACGCCGCCCTGCTGGTCGATCCACTTTCGGAAGTGGCGATTGCCGCCGCCATGCGGCAGATCGCCTCCGATGAGGCGCTGCGCTCTGACCTGATCGCGCGCGGGCTGGCTCAGGCGCGGCAGTTCTCCTGGGAAGCGGCGGCGGCGGCGGCGCTGGATGCACTGGAGTCCGCAGTATGAGCGGCGAGGCGCGGCGGATTCTGGTGGTGCAGCTCGCCGACATCGGCGATCTGGTGCTCTCCACGCCGGCGCTGGCGGCGCTGCGCGCGGCGCACCCGACCGACCACCTTGCGCTGCTGACCACGCGCCACGCCGCCCCGATCCTGGAAGGCGCGGGGCTGGTCGACGAACTCCTGCTGTTCGACAAACATGCCTTCGACCGGCTGAGCGCACTGGCGCGACCACGCAACCTGGCTGCCGCTGTCCGGCTTACCGCGCGTCTGCGGCGCAGACGTTACGACGCCATCGTGTTTCTGCATCACTTCTCGACTCGCTTCGGCGCGCTGAAGTTCGCCGCGCTGGCGTGGAGTGCCGCGTCACCGCGCCGCCTGGGGCTGGAGAATGGGCGGGGGTTCTTCCTGACCGAGCGCATTCCCGATGAAGGATTCGGGGCGAAGCATCAGGCGCAGTACTGGCTCGATCTGATGGGGCTGTTGGGTGCGGACCCAGCGCCGCGTCCGGCACGAATCGGCGTGCCGGATGCCGCTCATCTGCTACCCCGCAGTGCGCGTCCGCGCATCGCGCTGCACGCCGGCAGCGGCGGCTACAGCCCGGCGCGGCGCTGGGATCCGGTGCGCTTCGCCGAGGTCGCCGATCGGCTGATCGAACAGCGCGACGCCGAGATCGTGCTGGTTGGCGGGAAAGGCGACGATTCCGCTGCCGTACGCGCCGCCATGCGCCATGCCCCGCTCGACCTGACCGGCGGGACGACGCTGAGCGAACTGAGCGCCGTTCTGGGCGGCTGTGATTTGTTCATCGGCGCGGACAGCGGGGTCATGCATATCGCCGCCGCCGCCGGTGCGCCGGTCCTCGCCATCTTTGGACCGAGCAACGCCGCCGCCTGGTCGCCCTGGACTCCCGGCGGGCGTTCTGCTGTGGTGCGCAGCGCCCCGGCATGCAGCCCGTGCAGCTACGTCGGCGTCGGCGTCGGCGCGCGTGAAGGGTGCGCGGCGCGGACGTGCATGCGCCTGGTGACGGTCGATCAGGTGACTTTGGCGGCTGTGCGCCTGCTGGATTCCGCTGAGTCACTGACGCCGCCGGGGCATCCGCCGACGGCTCAGCGCGCCGGCGACACCCTGCGGATGCTCGGTCTTCCGGTGAGCGTCGTCACCTATCAGGCGTGGATGGCGCAGATCGCCCGCTGGATGGAGGAAGACCGGAAACCAGAGGACCATCCTCGCCACGTCTGCACCATCAACCCCGAAATGATCATGATCGCCCAGCGTGACCCTGTTTTTCGGGTTGTGCTGGAACGCGCCGACCTGACTGTGCCCGACGGTGTCGGGCTGCTGCTGGCGGCGCGCTGGAAGGGCAGACGGCTGCCGGAGCGCGTTACCGGCTCCGACGGTGTGCCGATGATCGCCGCTGAGGCAGCGGCGAAGGGCTGGCGGCTGTTTTTTCTGGGCGCTGCGCCGGGTATCGCCGATCAGGCGGCGGCGGCGCTGCTGCGCGATCACCCTGCGCTGCAAATTGCCGGCATCTTCAGCGGCAGCCCCGCACCCGATGAAGAGGACGCCCTCGTCGAGCGCATCAACGCCAGCGGAACCGACATCCTGCTGGTCGCTTATGGCGCGCCGGAGCAGGACAAATGGATCGCCCGCAATTCGCCCCGCCTGCGCGTCAGAATGGCGATGGGGGTTGGCGGCACGTTCGATTTCATCGCCGGGGTCGTGCCGCGCGCTCCGGCGTTCATGCGGCGCGCCGGGCTGGAATGGCTGTATCGCCTCTATTTGCAGCCCTGGCGCATCAAGCGCATGATGCGCCTGCCGCGTTTCGCCCTGGCGGTGCTGCTGGAAGGACGCGAACATGCGTGAGCGCCTGCTGAACCTGATCCCACAGCTTGCCGGACGGCGCGTGCTGATCGTCGGCGACGTGATCCTCGACGAATACCTGACCGGGCGCGCCACCCGTATGAGCCGGGAAGCGCCGGTCCCTGTGCTGGAATTCGAGTCGCGCCGGCATGTGGCGGGCGGTGCGGGCAACCCGGCGGCGAACGTTGTGGCGCTCGGCAGCGAGGCGCTGCTGGTGGCGGTGGTCGGCGCGGACGCCGAAGCCGACGCCCTGCGCCATGTGCTGCGCCAGAACGGCATCGCGCCGGATTCGCTGATCGTGGATGAGACCCGTCCGACGACGCTCAAGACGCGGCTGATGGCGCACATGGGACTGCGCTTCCCCCAACAGGTTGCTCGGCTTGACCGGCTGTCGCGCGCCGCGCTTTCGCCGGAGGTTGAGAAACGGGTGGGGGAGCAGATCGCCGTGCTGCTGCCGCAGATGGACGCGGTCCTCGTCTCCGACTACCGGTCGGGAATGCTCTCGCCGGCGCTCGTCCGACTGATCCGTGATCTGGCGGGAGACAAGCTGACCACCGCCGATTCGCAGGGCGAGTTCGACAAGTACGCCGGTTTCGGCGTGGTCAAATGCAACGCCGACGAGGCGCGCGATCACCTGCGCCGCGATCTGCGCAGCGATGCCGATTTCGCCGAAGGCGCGCAGCTGTTGTTCGACCGGATGGCATTGAAGCGAGCGATGGTGATCACACGGGGCAGTGACGGCGCAACCGTCGCCCTGCCGGACGGCGCATTTCACTGCCCCGCGCCGGTGATCACCGACGTGTTCGACACCGTCGGCGCCGGCGATACCGCCATCGCCGTCATGACTCTGGCGCTGGTCGCCGGGGCTGCGCCGGTTGAGGCGGTGGCGCTCGCCAATGCGGCGAGCGGCGTGGTGGTGCGCCGGGTCGGCAACTACGCGCCGACGCCGCAGGATTTGCGGCAGGCGGTTGCTGCTTCAGCCCTTTAGGCGGTCCCCAGACGTTCGTCAAGCAGGTCGAGCAGGGTGCGCGCCCAGTCGCCGATCACCTGCCAGTCACGCCAGTCGCCTTCGGTGATCCCCAGCCCGCGCGCCAGCAGTCGCACCAGCGGCGCGGCATGCTTCGGGTCGAATTCACCGGCGAACATGCCGATGCTCACGGGACTGACATTCGGGAAACTGCGGTACAGCAGTTCGTGATAGCTGGAGGCGACTTCAACGCTCTCCTGCGTTCCGTCGGCGAGCGTCATGCAGACGGTGAAATAGGCGACAGGAAGCGCGCTCAGCGCTGTGTGGTGCTTTTCCAGAAAGGCAAGCGCGCTCGGCAGCCATTTGCCACCCCGAATTGCGCTACCGACGACGACGGCAGCGTACTCCTCGACACTCTGGATATCTTCTACGGGTCGGATGTCGATTTGATGTGTTCTGGTGCGCAGCACCGTGCCGATCACTTCGGCGATCTCTGCGGTCGATCCCAGCCGGGTCGCATAGGCAACCAATATGCGGGTCATGATGGTCTTCCTTATAAGAGCAAAACTTTAGCACTGCCATAATTTGAGACAGCGTCAGCGTAGGTACAGGGAGAAATCGCCTTTCCTGAATACCCGGACGCCTACCATGTCGCAGAATATACCATATCTCGATTATTCTAGTGCAAAGCAAAGACCCCATCCCCGCGCGTAGACCGGGCGGAAACGGGGTCATTCACCAGGGCGGGCAGCGCTGCCCGGAATGAGGCGCGCCTCAGGCGCGACTACACGCTGTACAGCTCCCCGTACTTGCCCCTGAGGTAGCGGATCAGCGGGGCGACCTGGAGCGGACCACCGGTGACACGCTCCATCAGCTCGTTGGCGGTGAACTTGCTGCCCCAGCGGTAGATGTTCTCGGTTGCCCAGGTGCGCAGGGTGTCGAACTTGCCCTGACCGATCTCGGCTTCGATTTCCGGGTGCGCCCGCAGCGCCGCTTCGTAGAACTGCGCGCTCATCAGGTTGCCGATCGTGTAGCCCTGGAACGCTCCGCCGATCAGCCCGCCGTACCAGTGCACGTCCTGCAGGACGCCGTCTTTGTCGTCCGGCGGCGTGATCCCCAGGTCGCTGGTGTAGCGCGCGCGCCACGCCTCCGGCAGATCGTCGATGGGCAGCTTGCCTTCCAGCAGATCGAGTTCCAGACCGAAACGAATCATCACGTGCAGGTTATAGGTCACTTCGTCGGCATCGACGCGGATGAGCGAACGCTCGACCTTGTTGATGGCGCGATAGAAGGCATCCAGCGAGACGTCGCCGAGCTGTTCCGGGAATGCCGCCTGCAGACCCGGGTAGTAATGCATCCAGAAGGCGCGGCTGCGCCCGACGATGTTTTCCCAGGTCCGTGACTGGCTTTCGTGCACGCCGGCGGAAGTTCCGCCGCCGAGCGGCAGCCCGTCATAGCCTACGTCGATACCCTGCTCGTACAGAGCATGACCAGCTTCATGCAGGGTGCTGAAGAGGGCGTCGGTCAGGAAGTGCTCATCGACGCGGGTGGTGATGCGGATGTCGCCGGCGCTGAAGCGGGTCATGAACGGATGGTGCGTCAGGTCCTGCCTCCCCCGGTTGAAATCGTAGCCGAAATCCTTGATCGCCTCGACGCCGAAGGCGAGCTGTGCGTCCTGCGGAAAATACCGCCTCAGAAAGCTGTTGTCGGCGGGCGGCTGCGAGGTGATCGCCTGGACGAGAGGGACCAGTTCGGCGCGCAGTTCGTCGAAGACGGCGCGTACCGACTCGGCGGTCATGCCGTAATCGGACAGGTCGATCAGCGGATCGGCGATGTGCTGATGGGGGAAGTACTCGGCGAACCGGCGGCTGTAGTCCAGCGTTTTCGCCAGACCGTCGCGGACCATGCCGAAATCATTCGCCGGGCGCGCCCGCGTCCAGGTGTCGAACAGGTTGCCGATATGCTCGTAGAGTTCGCCCATGAACGGTGCTGGAATTCTGATGCGCTGGTCATAGGTGCGGCGTGTGACGCGCAGCAGCGCGGCGTCGTCGTGATCGTAGGGCAGGCTCTCTCGGTACGATTCAAGCTCATCCAGCAGCCGACCGATCTCCGGCGCGGTGATGCGCTCATGCGCCAATCTGCCCAGCAGCGCGCTCTGACGGCTGCGCGCCGGTCCGCCGCCGGGGGGCATGTAGGTCGATTGATCCCAGCTTAGCACGCTCGCCGCGCCGTTCAGGTCGCTGATTTCGAGCAGGCGCGCCTTGAGTTCTGTCATCTTCACTTCAGCCGACATGTCCTCGCCTTTCGAGTGTTATTGACCATTCAATATCTTTTGAATTATAGACGGTTTTGCGTGATTCGACTATACCAGTGAGTATGATGGTGCAGGGTTCCCCAGAGGGATTATGATCGCGCTGCCAGAACCGGCGAAGTATTTTCAGGTAGTGTGGGAGATCGTGCGGCAGATTCCCTATGGGCAGGTGACCACCTTCAAGCAGATCGCCGAGATGATCCCGCCGCCCGCCGGCGTCGAAGTCGAGGATTATTCCCGCCTTGGCGCGCGCTGGGTCGGGGATGCTCTGAACGCGGTGTCCATCCCCGACGAGCCGACGGTTCCCTGGCATCGGGTGATCAACAGCCGGGGCAGTATCAGTCTGCCGGAGACGAGCCAGGGGGCGGCGCTGCAGCGGGGTCGGCTGCGCGCGGAAGGCGTGGAATTCGACGCTAAAGACCGCGTCGATTTTGACCGCTGCGGCTGGGAAGGACCGGACGCCGCCTGGGTCGCTGCGCATGGTCTGCTGCCGGCGCATTCGCTGCGCAAGCCGCCGACCGATGCGCCGCAGCAGATGAGTCTGTTCTGAAGCCGGCGGGTCGGGAGCGAACGACCCGCCCCTCGCTAGATCAGCCCCGCTTTCGCCTTCAAGCCGGCGGGATCGAGAATCGTGATCTCGTGACGCTGTACGCGGATGAGGTTCTCTTTCGCCAGGGTGCGCAGCGCTCGATGAAGCACATCCGGCACTGTACCCAAGCGGCTCGCCAGCTCCGCCTGTGTCGCCCAGCGCGGACGCTGCATCTGCTCCGACGTGGACTGCTCAATCAGGTAGCGCGCCAGGCGCGCTTCCAAAGTATGCAGCGACAAATCTTCGACCATGCGTATCAACTGCTGAACGCGCATCGCCAGATGTTGAACGATCACCCGCCCCAACTCCGGATGGTGGTCGATCAGATACAGGATCACCTGCTGAGGGATCATCCAGACAACTGACGGCTCCAGGGCGATGACGGTAGCCGGGTTGCGCGATTCGATGAGGACCCCGATGGCGTTGAAGACTTCCCCCGGTCCGAGAAAATGCAGAACCTGCTCGCGCCCCTCTGGGGAGCTTTTGACCGCTTTCAGCCAGCCGGTATGGACGACGTACAGCGCGACATCCTGTTCGCCCTCGGTGATGACCACCTGTCCGGCGGTGTATTCCTGCTGGCGGGCGTTCCCGGCAACGATGTCGATCAGCGCCGGTTCGAGCTGTGCCAGATAGGGGACCTTCGCCAGGGCACGCTTCGTCTCTTCAGTCGCCATGTCCGTCACTTTCGCATAGGTCTGCGCTTGTCCGGGGCAAGTTCAACCGGAAGGCGATTGTGGAACAGATTCCCACCGCAGACAACACCCGATTCTATCAATTCGACAAAAGTCGAAGACTCACCGGGCGATCCCACATAGACTCATCAGAGTCCAATGGAACTGGTGAATTCAATGATGAAAACGCTCAATCAGTGGTCACGGAAGATACATCGCTGGCTTGCCCTGCCATTTGCGCTCATGGTGATCGCGCTGCTGCTCGCCCGTGATACGTCGGTCGGTATGGCGCTTCAGCGCGTGCAGCCGCCGATCATGCTGGCGATGGTGCTCACCGGCGGCTATCTCTTCCTGCTCCCTTATCTTTCGAAAATGCAGCGCGGACGGCGCACTGCGGCAAACGCCAGACAGCGGACCGACGCTGTGACGGGGCGCAGTGAATTGCGGTCTATGCGTGAGGCGGAAAAGACGCGATGAACCCCTATTTTGTCGTGACCTTTCTTTTCGTCGCGCTGGCTGGCTTGGGTGCGCTCGACGCCTCCTTCATTCACCTTGATTGGCTGCCGCTGCATGCCGGGCTGCGCTGGATGCGCGTCCACTTCATCACCCTGGGCGCGCTGACCGAGTTCGCCTTTGGCGTGCTCCCGCTCCTGGTCGCGGTGCGCCTGGACGTGCCGCGCCCACGCGCCCGATGGGACATCTGGCTGACGCTGAACCTGGGACTGCTCGCGCTGCTGGTCGGCATACCGCTGGCGAACGGCGCGTTCATCACAGTCGGCGGCACGCTGATCTTCACGGCGGCGGTGCTGCTGATGGTGCAGCTTTGGAGGATGATGTCGGGGCGAGTCGCCGCCGCGCGATCAGAAGGACTCAAGTTCTACCTGATGGGTCTGGCGTACCTTCTGCTCGGCATCCTCGTTGGCACTGGACTGTGGCAGGGGTGGAGCGACTGGCTGCGCATTCAGACGCCGCTTGAGGTGCACATCCACGCTAACAACTGGGGATTCATGTCGCTGATGTTCGCCGGGCTGCTGGCGGACCTGTATCCCAGCATTGCCGGACGCCCGCTGGCTTCACCCTCGGTGATGCGCAGTATCTTCTGGATGATGACCCTGGGCGCGCTGGGCTTGGTGCTTGGTCCCTGGTTCAAGTCAAACCTGTTCGCCGTCCCTGGCTTGATCCTGCACATGATCGCTACGCTGCGGCTGCTGTACAACGTCATCAGGCGGCAGGAAGGCGCTCCCGCCCGACAAATGCCCGGCATGCTCCATATTGTCACCGCCTACGTCTGGATCCTTGCGCCGGTGCTGATTGCGCCGCTGATCATCCTGGAAGTGCCCGGCATTCCCGGTCCTGCTATCGAACAGAACGCGCCCCAGGCGTTGATCTACGGATGGGTGCTTCAGTTCAGTTATGCGCTGATGCCGCTGCTCTTCCGCCGCCTTTTCCTGCCCGACACGCCGCCCCGGCTCGGTGGGAATTGGTTCAGCCTGCTGACGGTGCATGCGGGGGCGCTTTTCCTTTGGGCGGGGATCTTCGCCGGGGACGGCCTGCCGACACTGCATGGCATCGCCTATGCGCTGTGGGCGGTGTCGCTTCTGCCCATCGCATTTGACCTGTGGAAAATCGTACGGGCGGGGTTGAATCGCCTGCCGCAGGAGGAATTCTCGCTGGCAGGATGATGCAGTGAGGGGACGACGAATCGTTTCCGCCGTCCCCTGACCTTTCTTGTTGCTGGTACGGGCGATCTTCAGGCGTGCGCCTCGACGTAGCGCAGCGCGTCGTACACGTCCGGAGCGAGGTAGTAGATCTCGTTCACCGGGCGGCGTACGAAATGCTCATGGCGCATCTTCTGAAGATACTCGTCCAGAGGATCGTAAAAGCCGCCGGTGTTGATCAGGACCAGCGGGCGCGCCGTCTGGTTCAACCCCCGCAGAGACATGATCTCGAAAATCTCTTCCAGCGTGCCGATGCCGCCGGGCAGCGCCAGAAAGGCGTCGGCATGTGCATCCATACGGGCTTTGCGGTCCCGCATATCTTCAGTGATGATCATCTCGCTGGCTTGCTGGTAGGCGAATTCCACCGAGACCAGCATTTTCGGGATGATGCCAATAATCTGCCCGCCGCCCCGGTGCGCGGCACGGGCGACCTCGCCCATCAGCCCGACACTGCCGCCGCCGTAGATCAACGTATGGCGGCGTTCGGCGAGCAGCTGTCCTAACTGCGCAGCGACTTCGTGATATGTCGGCGACAGATTTCGACTGGCGGAACAATAGACGCAGATGCGCTTTGAAACTGGGGTCAAGGCAAGCTCTTCCTTGGGCGCTGCGTCAAAGCCGCACGTAGCTGTTTTCGGCGAGGATCAGGCGGTGCGCCGCAGGGACTCTTCCGGAGGCTTCCACCTGGGAGTTGTCGGCGATCAGGCTGGAGTCGATGCGCCCAGGGATGTTGAGAATCTTGCAGTTCTGCATGACGATGCTGGCATCGATCTCGCTGTTTTCGACCACGACGTTATCGCCCAGCGAGGTATAAGGACCGATGTAGCTGTTGCGCACGATGACATTCCTGCCGATGATAACCGGACCGCGCACCACACTGTCGATGATCTGGCTGCCTTCGCCCAGCAGGACGCGCGAAGAGATGTCACATTTCCCTACAACCTGCTGCGGGTCGTCCGGGGCGGGGGTGAACTGCAGATCGCCCAGGACGAGCTGATTACCCTGGATGATCGAGTCCGGCTTGCCGGCGTCGATCCACCAGCCTTTGAGCGTGTAGGGGTGGACCATATACCCATCGCTGATCACCTGCTGGATGGCGTCGGTGATCTCATACTCGTTGCGGTGGGAAGGCTTGATCTTGGCGATGGCGTCGAAGATCGATGACTTGAACAAGTATGCGCCGGAGATCGCCAGGTTGGAGGGCGGGTCTTTCGGCTTTTCGACCACCCGCTTGATGCGCCCGTCCTGAATTTCGGCGATGCCGAAGCGCGACGGGTCGTGTACTTCGATCAGCGCGATGGCGACCTCGGCGGGCGACGTCGGAAACTCGCGAATCAGCTGCTCCATCCGATCCTGGAAAATATTGTCGCCGAGCAGGACGCAGAACGGATCAACGCCGACGAAATCGTGGGTCAGATTGATGGCGTGCGCCAGCCCCAGCTGCTCGCGCTGGACGATGTAGTCCAGCTGCACGCCCAGGGCGCTGCCGTCGCCGAGCGCTGCCCGAATCGGTGAGTCGAGATCGTTGACGACGATACCGATCTCGGTGAGACCGGCGTTTTTCAGGACGTGAATCGCATAGGCGATGAGCGGCTGGTTTGCCACAGGAACCAGCGGCTTGGGCATGGTCAGCGTGACCGGGCGCAGGCGCGTACCCTGACCAGCAGCAAGGATGACCGCTTTCATGAATGGCTAATCCTTGGTTGCACCCTCAAAATAAAACCCTTTGCGCCGATGGTACTCAATTCAGCACGCACAAACAAGCGCCTAAAGCCATGTCTCGCATCTTTTCAACGGACGAGCCGCCGGCTCGCCCCTACGGCACGTTGGTTGTAGGGGAGACCCGGCGGGTTCCCGTTCGTAGATTTCTTTCGAGAATTCACTTTTAGCTGGTTTCATCGAGATGACGCACTGCCGCCTCCAGGATCGCGTCTTCAATTCCGAACAGGGTCTCCTCGTTCACCGGCACGCGCACGGTCGGCGCGACGCCCTTGCCTTCGATGTGGATACTGCCGTCGGCGTCCAGGGCGCGCCCGGCGGTGAACTGGAAGAAGATGCCGGGCGGCAGGATGAAATAGTCGATGCTGCCGCCCAGCCCCGCCGTCGGATACTGCCCGACGACGGCAGCGCGGTCGTTCAGGGTCAAATCGTAGCTGAAGAACTCGCAGGCGCTGTTGCAGTTGGGTCCCACCAGCACCGCGACCGGTCCCAGGTAGCGTTTCTCCGGCGTGGGCAGATAGTAGCGTTCGACGCCGCGAGGATCGCTGTAGAACTCCTCGCTGAAACGGTCATAATGCGCCGTCTGTCCCAGAACCAGGGG
>JAEURA010000025.1 GCA_016789005.1 Anaerolineae bacterium | reverse complement strand
CGAGCTGGTGGAAATCTTCGGATACCCGGCGGGCAGCGTGCCGCCTTTTCCGCATCGCTCATCCCATATTGACGTTTACATCGACCGGACGCTGTCGCGCTGGGAACAGCTTTACGCGGCGGGCGGCGCGCACAACGCCATTTTCCCGATCACCCTGGAACAGCTTCAGAAGGCGACCGGCGCACCGCTCAGCGACGTGGTGAAAGACTCGCAGAGCGACTGATCGCCGAGGCGCTACGCACCAATACCTTCGGCGGCGCGCCGGCTCAGCAGACGCAGGATGGCGATCAACCGCTCACGCCAGCCGTCGCCCGCCGGAAGCTCGACGGCGGTGCGGGTGACGCGCGTATCGTCACCGAGGAGATTGTTGAGCCGGACGCGGTCGATCTCCACCAGATAGGGCAGCTTGATCTCGATGACTCCGCTGCGATGCAGGAGCGCCGTCGCCCCGGCAGACTGCGCCAACAGCTTGACGGCGATCTGGTAGAGCAGCCCTTCGACCGGTGGCGGCATCGCTCCAAAGCGGTCGATCAGCTCCTCACGCATTTGATCGACCTGATGCGCGCCGGTCAGTCCGCCGATGCGCCGGTATAGCTGAAGCCGCTGCGCCATGTCCGGGATGGTGTCGGCGGGCAGGTAGGCGGTGATCGGCAGGTCGATGAGCACACTGCTGTCGCTGATCGACGGGGCAGCGCCGGTGATGGCGCGCCCGCGCAGACGGCGCACGGCTTCCGCCAGCATCTGCGTGTACAGGTGCAGACCGACAGCGGCGACGTGCCCGGTCTGCCGGGTGCTGAGGATGTCGCCCGCCCCACGCAGCTCCAGGTCACGCATGGCGATCTGATAGCCCGACCCCAGTTCGGTGTACTCGCTGAGCGTCTCCAGGCGCGCCCTTGCCTCTTCGGTCAGCCGATTGTGCGCGGGATGGAAGAAATAGGCGTAAGCCTGTTGGGCGCTGCGCCCGACCCGCCCACGCAGTTGGTAGAGCTGCGCCAAGCCGAACCAGTCGGCGCGATCCACGATCAGGGTGTTGGCATTGGGGATGTCCAACCCGCTTTCGATGATCGAGGTCGCCAGCAGCACGTCGTACTCGCCGTTGCCGAAGGCAGTCATGACCGACGCCAGCACACGCTCGTCCATCTGCCCATGCCCGACGATGATGCGCGCTTCCGGGACGATCTGCCCCAGCCGTTCGTGCAGGTGCTCAATGGTTTGGACGCGGTTGTGGACGACAAAAATCTGCCCGCCGCGTTCCAGTTCACGCAGTACCGCCTGGCGCACCAGCATCTCATCGAACGCGCCCACGTAAGTCACGACCGGAAGACGGTCTTCCGGCGGCGTCTGAATCATGCTGATGTCGCGCACCCCGGTCAGCCCCATGTAGAGCGTGCGGGGAATCGGCGTGGCGGTCAGCGTCAGGATGTCGACGGCAGTGCGCAGCTTCTTGAAATGTTCCTTGTGCTTGACGCCGAAACGCTGTTCTTCGTCGATGATCATCAGCCCGACGTCGGGGATGGCAACATCTTCCTGAATCAGGCGATGTGTGCCGATAACGATGTCGATTTCGCGCGCCGCCAGCTGCGTCAGGATGCGGCTCTGCTCCTCTTTAGTGCGAAAGCGCGAGAGGACCTCGACGCGGATGGGGAAGGCGGCGAGGCGTCGGCTGAAGGTCAGATAATGCTGCTGCGCCAGGATGGTGGTCGGCACGAGGATGGCAACCTGCTTGCCATCGTTGACCGCCTTGAACGCCGCCCGCAGCGCCACTTCTGTCTTGCCGAAGCCGACATCGCCGCAGATCAGCCGGTCCATCGGATGCGCGGCTTCCATATCCTGCTTGACATCGCGGACGGCGCGCAGCTGGTCCTCGGTTTCGATGAACGGAAAAGAAGCTTCCAGTTCGTGCTGCCAGGGGGTATCGGGACTGAAGGAATGCCCCGGAGCGGCTTCGCGGCGGGCGTAGAGGTCGAGCAGGTCTTTCGCTTCGTCCTCGGCTGCCTGCTTCGCCTTGCCGCGAATGCGCGACCAATCCGCCTGACCGAGCTTGTTCAGGGTGGGCGGCTTTTCGTCCGGTCCGACGTAGCGGGTGAGCCGGTCCGCCTGATGGATGGGGACGAACAGCGTATCGGTTCCGCCGTACTCGATCACCAGATACTCGCGCTGAAGGTTTTCGATGGTGCGCTTGCGCATGCCGGCGAAGCGCCCCACACCGTAGTCGACGTGGACGACGAAGTCGCCCTCGCGCAAATCGGCGTAAGCCAGCTCTGGCGCGCGCGAACGTTTCGCCGGGCGGCGGCGGCGGGGTTCGGGGCGGCTCCAGCCGAAGATCTCGGTGTCGGTGAACAGGTGACTTTCACCCGCGCCTGTCCGCAGCCGCCAGCCCTCGCCGATCATGCCGTCCAC
>JAEURA010000014.1 GCA_016789005.1 Anaerolineae bacterium | reverse complement strand
CAGTGACCGGAACGTCAGTATTCAGATGAACATGCTGCGCGACGACGGCGTCTTCCCGCTGACATTTAACCTAGACTCGGTGGATTTGTTCCACAACTGGGCGCAGGTGCTGCTGGATCGCCAGCTCCCTGACCCGCCGATTCTCGATTTGACGGCAGTCGATCTGACGGCGGGAAAAGGCGGATCGATCCAGAACACCATGCCGCCGTTCTCGGTCGATTATCGCAACCTGATCAACTTCGACCTGAAGCCGGGCAACATCGCGGTGCTGACCGTCAGCGGAATCGACGCCGGTCACTTTGCGGTCAGCGCGCGCTTAGGCGGCGCAGCGCAGAGACTGCAAGACAATATGCCGCTCGAATTCTGTCCGCCCGACGACGGCGTGATGCTCATCATGAGCCGGGGAGAAGGCGCACGCAATACCACCGCCCCGCTCACGATGAGCTGGACGCAGCAGCCCAGCGCGAATCCCTGCACCGACGACGCCGATGAACCCGAAGGTGATGCGTCCTGTATTGTCGGGAACTGGCAGGTGATCGACTTCCCGCCCACGATTGCGGGACTGCCCGGCGCGACGGTCGATACCAGCAGTTTCATCTTCACGTTCGACGCCGAGGGCAACCTATTTGGGACGTATGCCATCACCGCCAGCGCCGATGGCACCACCGTCAGGGTGGATGTGCCGTTCAGCGGCACCTACGCGGTTCATCCGGTTGAAGGCAGCGCAGGCGAATTCAGTGTCGAATCCTTCGACTGGGCATTTGAACCGGGCGGCAGCATGGTCGTGACCGCACCTGATGGCACACGCACCGATCTTTCACGGGCGTTCTACAACAGCGGATCGATTGATGGCTGGACCCCGAATGGGGGGGTCGAATGCAGCGGCGATACGCTGTCATGGGATAACGTCGACGGCTATCAGGGTTTCGTGCTGGAGCGCCGGTAGTTGGCTGCTGAGGGGGTGCGTGAATTCTCACCCCCTCACTGTTACAACGCAAGGTCCTGAACAGCCGTTTGAGCGTATCGGGTTTTCCCCTAAAGCCATGTTCCAGAACAATTCAATGTCCTCACCCCTGCTGCGCTTCGCTTAGCTTCCCCTCTCCATTTTCATGGAGAGGGGTCGGGGGTGAGGTGTTTCGTGGCTGATCTTCGCTTACTAAGCCATGTTCCGAAACAATTCAATGTCCTCACCCCTGCTGCGCTTCGCTTAGCTTCCCCTCTCCATGAAAATGGAGAGGGGACCGAGGGGTGAGGTGTTCGTGGCTGATCTTTGATTACTGGCTTAGCTCAGTCCGGCCGATCGTACTGAAGCGAGTGCAGCACGTCGTTCACAGCCGGGTTTGACGCGCCCACCACGTCCTGCACCATCACCGTGATCACCCCGGCGGGGAAACCAAAGGCGTAGAGGTTCGCCTGTCCGCCGGGAAGGTCTTCCCCGGCGATATACCCCTGCGCCGCGAATACCTCGAAGCCTTCGACGAACGAGGGGTAGGCTTCGACTCCAAGTGTAGCGGCATACGCCGTGAAGACCAGATCTGCGGAATCGAACGGGTTGATGTCCAGGGCGCGCAGACCGGGCGGCAGCGTGATGATCAGCGCTGAGTCGCCGCGTTCGTATTCGTCACTTTCGCCCGTCGCCACGGCGAGCGCCGCGCTGCTGCTCGCCAGAACCAACACCCCGGTTTGTTCCTCCCACTGTGACTGCCAGCCTTCGGGCAGCGCCGCGCTGAAAGCGAGCTGCCGGCTGTCGTCGTCTACCAGGAACACAGAATCGCCTGCTGCGCTGGTTTCCTCAGTTTCCGGTGCAGGCGCACCACCGGTCAGTGCAAGACTGTCCCACATGGCTTGCTGGATCGCAAAAGCATCACTGTTGCTGATGAAAAGCACGAAAATGAACGTGCCTTCCCGTTCGAAGGCGAATGCATCGACGCCTGTATCGACAATGAGCGGGACGCCAAAATCGATATTGCCATCGGGCTGCACCGGGAACAGGTTAAACGAGACTGCCGGGTCGCCTTCGTAAACGTCGCCGCTGGGCGACTGCAATCCTCGCTCATCAAGGAAGGCGGCGAGGGCGTCCGCCGCTGAACTGCCCGCCGGCAGATCGAGCGCCGCTGCCGTGCCAGGCGCAAACAGGACAAAGCCGGTTTCTTTGGCGTTCAATGTGCCATCCAGGGCACGAGTGACAGCAAGCGCGGATTCGGTATTGGCAATGTACAATCCTTCTTCATCGCTCACGGTCACCCAATTGTCAGGAAAGCTGATGCTCAGGGTCCATTCCTCGTCACTGATGGTGGCGACCGCCCCAAGTTCGGGCGTTTCCTGGGCGATCACGGTTCCAGTCAGGGTGAACAGCACACCAGATAGGATCAAGAAACTGATATGACGCATAGTTGTAAGACGCATACGTTGAAACGCTCCATTAGGGTGTCAACACGGTGAAGGGCTTTCGCCTCATCAACCATTATAGCGATAGTCCGATCTACATGGTGGTGGGTCCGCCGGCTGTTGGCAAGAGCACCACCAGCCGAGCCTTAGCCGCCCAATTCCCCAGGAGTATTCATATTCCTGTCGATGATCTGCGGAATATGGTCGTATCGGGACTGATGCTTCCCAGTGCAGTCTGGAGTCAGGAGCTGGCGCAGCAGATCACACTGGCGCGCAGCACTGTTTCTTTGATGGCACTTGCCTATCAGAATGCGGGTTTTGCGGTTGTCATCGACGATTTTTGGGATGCGAATCACACTTCCGATTACCAAACACTGCTCGATCAGACCCAGGCGATGATCAACAGAATCGTCCTGTGTCCAACCGAGGAGGAAGCACATCAGCGTAATCTGAAACGATCCGGCGACAGTCCAGCACGATCTTATATCGATGAAGGCATTCGGATCGTGTATCAGCAGTTAACCCCAGCGCTTCCGCAGTTAGGACAAGAGGGTTGGTTAGTGGTCGATACAACGGCATTGAGCGTTGACGAAGTGGTCAAAACCATTCTCTCGCGTACAGATGAATAGCGCGGCTGGAAAGCGGCTGAAATGAGGAAACGGGCGATGTCACGGACCTTGCGCGCAGTTGTGGGACTCTGCCTCGGCGCGGCGCTGCTGGCGGTCGCGCCGTTTGGCGCGGCAGCACAGACGCAGTGCGGCTATGCCGACGAGATGGACTTCCCGGTCGATGCCGGCGCGTTCGGCGTCGTGCAGGATTTCGGCGCGGCGAGCTATCGCCACCAGGGACGCTACCACACCGGCGAAGACTGGTATGGCGGGCTGGGGACCAGCTATGGCGCGGTGGTGCGCGCGGCGGCGACCGGGCGGGTCACCTTTTCCTCGTCGAACGGCTGGGGTGTGGACGGCGGCGTGATCATCCTCGAACATACCTTCCGCGATGGTTCCACTGCCTACAGCATGTACGGGCACATCACCGACGGGACGGGGATCGCTTTCCCGGCGGTCTTCTCCTGTGTGCGCCTGGGCGACCCCATCGCCGCTGTCGGCGACGTGCGCCCTGCCCCGCATCTGCACTTCGAGATGCGCACCGACCAGCCCGGCGCGGCGGATGTCCCCGGCGCGGGCTACGCCTGGGATGACCCGACGACGCTCGGCTTCCGCCGCCCGACCAAGTTCCTGCTCAATTTCCGCGCCCGCGCCGCCGACGGCTACCGTTTCACGGCGGACATCGCCGACGAAGCCGGGGCGATCAGCCCGCCCGTCATCCGCTCCGATGACGGGCTGCTGGCGCTGGACGCCGACCGCGTCCTGGGCGTCAGCGCTGATGGACGGGTCCTGTGGCGAACCCGCCTGGAACGCCGTGCCGTCGCCCTGCTGCCCGATCCGACTGCGCTCGACGGCGGGTTGATCGTTTACGCCGACGGCGGCGTCCAGCCGGTCGGTCCCGACGGCGCGCTGGGGGCGGCGCGCTCCACCGGCGCAGCCTTCGACGGCGCGCCAACCGCCGCCGGGGGGGTGTGGATATTCCCGACGCCGGAGGGGGGCATCGCCGCGCTTGATTCGGGGCTGGGGGCGGTGCTGTGGCGTCTGGAGGGGGTTGGCAGGGTGGCGCGCCTGGCGGCGACGCCCCGGCTGATCGGCGTGATGACCGAGGACGCGCGACTGCTGACGATCTCGCTTTCCGGCGCAGTGCTCGACACCGCCCAGCTGCGCGGACCCGCAGGACTGTCCACCACGCTCGACGGGGACCTGCTGGTCTATTCGCGGGGCGGCTTGTGGCGGGTGGATGCCGAGGGGCGCTGGTCGCTGCGCCGCGAGGATGCGCCACCCGGTGGAGGCAGCGCCGCCGCCGTCGAGACGCCGGACGGCGGGCTGTACGCCTTTGACGGCGGCGCGCTGCGCGGCTATGCCCCCGATCTGCGCTGGGAAACGGCGCTGCCCGGCGTGCAGGGCATGGTCAGCCTGACGGCATACGACGGCGTACTGCTGCTGACCAGCAGCGCCGGCGACGTGATCGCGGTGCAGGCGGCGGGCGGGGGCGTCTGCAACCGAGTCCGGCTGTACGGCGATGCGCGCTCCCGGCTGTGGCATGGGCTGGGGAGCGACGGCGTGCTGCGGCTGCACATCGCCGACCAGATCGTCGGCTTCGACTGGCAGGACTTTCTGATGGCGTGCGGCGGATGAATCTGGAAACCGATTTGGCTGCAAGGTAAACTGACATCTATGAACCCGCCCACACGCAAATGGCTGCGTCTGATCGCCGTGCTGCTGCTTCTCCTGCTCATCGACCAGGCGAGCAAGCGCTGGGTGATCGCCGCGCTGCCCTACGAACGCACCGTCCAGCCCATCCCGGCGCTGGCTCCGTTTTTCCAGTTCACCTACATTCACAACACCGGCGCCGCCTTCGGCTTCCTGCCCCAGGCGGGCGATTTCTTCCTGATCATCGCCGTCGTCGTCAGCATCGGCGTCCTCTACTACTATCCTCGTCTGCCGGCAGACGCCGCCCTGACGCAGATCGCCCTGAGCATGGTGCTGGCGGGCGCGCTGGGCAATGCCCTGGACCGGCTGACCATCGGCGCGGTGGTCGATTTCATCCACTATCAGATTCCCGGCGTCGTCTCTAACGTCTCGAACCTCGCCGATCACGCCATCGTCGGCGGCACGATCATCCTGTTCGTGCAAAGCTGGCGCGCGCCCGATCATCGCCCGCAAGACGCCGCGAAAGCGGGGGATGAGACTCCGTCGGGACGTGTATAATGGCGATCAAGCGACCACGTTCTTGGACGGGCGTCCAGCAGGGCGTCCCTATCTCCTGAGGGATAACGACGTGCTTAAAAAACAGGCATTTCTGATCGTGCTGATGGCGCTGCTGGCGGCGTGCAGCCAGTTGGGCGGCGCGGGCAACCTCGTCCCGACGACCGGCGACACCGCCAACGACGCCTCGGCGGTCCAGCGCTTCATCCCCAACCTGACCGCGATGGGCTACACCTCGATTGAGGCGCAGAATGTGCAGACGGCGCTCTCGTCGGTGACCGGCGGCGCGTCGCTGATCACCGGCAACCCGGCGGCGGCGGCGCTGGTCGCCCAGATCGACGGGATGATCACCTGCTATCGGGGAGTCGGGGCGCTCGACGCGCGCGTCTACTACCAGGCGAACATCGCCAACCTCGTGCAGGGGACGATGCCCTCGGTCGGCGCGCTGGCGGTCATCAACCAGGACCGCATCGTCAACAACTTCCTGTCCTGCGCGCTCGGCGGCAACCAGGGCGTCGGGGCACAGTCGGCGGCGCCGCAGGTGTGCAGCGGCTCCGGTCAGATCGTGGTCGATGGCGAGACCATCGCCTACGTCTACGCCGCCACCAACCAGGAACTCTGCAACCTGATGGCGACTCCTTTCCAGGGGCGCTAGCGCCTGTCTGATCATTGCCCTTGGTAGGGGCGCGTCGCGACGCGCCCGCCGTAACCGTGACGATTTTTCAGGCAGTGCGGGCGGCTCGCGAGCCGCCCCTAC
>JAEURA010000295.1 GCA_016789005.1 Anaerolineae bacterium | reverse complement strand
GTGCCGAACAGGATGCGGTCGGCGTATTTCAGGAAGAAGCGCCGCGCCGAATAGGGCTGCCGCCCCAGTTCGCCGATCCGCTCGCTGATGTCAACGTAGAAATTCGGGCAGCGGTCGAGCACTTCGCCGACCCAGGCGAGATTTTCGGCATAGCAGCCGACGTGCGCGCCGACGAACGTCGTCCCGGCATGACGCGCGGCAGTGTTGGCGAGACCGTTGACGACGGTCATGAAGCTGGGAAACGGCGGGCTGGGGAACTGCCAGTCGACGTGATCGTGCAGTTCTTCCCAGCGCTCGTTGCGGCTGTCCACCGGGTCGAAGAAGGCGACCGGATCGGCAATGTGAATGGTGACCGGCAGGCTGAGTTCGCCAGCGGTCGCCCAGATCGGATCGAGGCGCGGATCGTCAACCGGGACGAGTTCGCCGCGGTGGTCGCGGACGGTCAATCCCAGCATCTTCCAGATCTTCAAACCCTGCGCGCCGCGCGCCGCCTGCTGGCGAAGGCGTTCGGCTGCCCAGTCCGGGAAACGATCCCCAAGCTCATCCCACTTCGTCCAGTCGACGCCGCCGAAACAGCGAAACCGCTCTGGGGCGGCGGCTTTGAAGTGGTCAAGATGATCTTCGAGGATGTCTTCGCCCCACCCACCGTCGAGATCGATGTAGACGCGCACGTCCGCGCGGTCCAGGATGTCCAGCAGTTCAGCGACCGGGCGCTTGTTCCAGCCGCCGAAGCCGGGCAGCGACAGATGGTTGTGCGCATCGATGACCGGGAAGCGTGGGCGCGAGACCGGCGTCTCCTTCGTCACCAGTTTGGAAGTCGGCTGGAACTCGCTCAGCAGCAGCGGTTGAACATTAGGGTCCTGATTGACGACAGCCATGTCTGACTATCCTTTCCTAGTCGGCTAAGACTTGATAGCACAGCCACCAGGAATTGTCAAACACAATCAGATATAATCACAATTCGTGATGTTTTTCAGTCTGACCATGCGCATTTTTGCACAAAACAGAGGCGTTCTGATTGACTCTCGCGCAAAAGCTCATTATCATCACAGCTAAACGAATGGGAAAGGATTGGCATGAGCACTGCTGCCGGCGTGCACAGTCTCGCCGAAATAACCAGTCAACCGGAGGTGTGGGGGAAAGCCGTCGAAACCTTCCACAAAGAGGCGGATGCTTTCAAGTCCTTGGTTGCCGGGCACAGATACAGTCAGGTGATTTTCACGGGCTGCGGCTCGACCTACTACCTCGCCCAGGCGGGCGCGGCGCTGTTTCAGCAGACGCTCGGCACGAGCGCGCGGGCATACCCGGCGTCAGAGATCGCGCTCTTCCCAGAACTGGTCTTCCAGCCCGCCGCTGAACCGCTGCTGATCGCCGTGTCGCGTTCCGGCGAGACGACCGAGACGCTGGCAGCCGTCCGCGCCTTTCGCCAGCACTTCCGCGGTCCAGTCGTGGCGATCACCTGTTACGAGAGCAGCCTGACCACCGCCGCAGACTTCGCTTTCGTCATCCCAGAAGCGCAGGAAACCAGCGTGGCGCAAACGCGCTCCTTCGCCAGCATGCTGGTCGTCGTCGAAGCGCTGATCGCCTCGCTCGCCGGACGGGGCGACCTCGATATCCTGTCCAGGCTCGGCGCGACGGCAGCGTCGCTCCTGGAACGCTACCAGGGTCTCGCGCAGCAGCTCGGCGAAGACCAGCGGATCGAGCGCTTCTTCTTCCTCGGCTCCGGTCCTCTTTACGGAATCGCCTGCGAAGCGATGCTGAAGATGAAAGAAATGTCGCTCTCCTACAGCGAAGCCTTCCACGTGCTGGAGTTCCGGCATGGACCGATGTCGATGGTCGATCAGCGCGCGCTGGTGGTCGTGCTGATGTCCGACGAAGCGCATGCCCAGGAAGCCTCGGTGGTCAAGGACATGCGGGCGCGCGGAGCGCAGACGCTCGTCATTGCCGATCAGGAATACGGGCTGGGGCTGAAGGCAGCGCCCCACTTCGTCCACATCGACGCCAACCTGCCGCGCTGGGCGCGCCCAGTCGCCTATCTGCCCGTGCTGCAGCTGATGGCGTTTCACCGGGCGCTTTCCAACGGACAGAACCCGGACCTGCCCGCCAACCTGGAATTTGTGATCTCACTGGATGCATCGATGATGTGACCTGTTTGAGAACCGGACCCTACAGGACAAGGAGGTGCTTTCGAAGACAAGTTGAGTGCGGTGCAATCGCGGCGTGTTCAAACTGAATCTTTTAAGGAGTCATCTCGATGAAAAAGCCTTTGATCCTGATGTGCGCAAGCCTGGTGCTGATCGCCGCCCTCGGTCTCGGCGTGGTCAGCGCGCAGGAACCGGTCACGCTGGTATTCTGGTCGATGTGGAATGAGACTGAAGGGCAGGCGCGTGTCCTGCAAACGGCGATTGCCAATTTCGAAGCGGCGAATCCGAATGTCACCATCGAAGCCGTGTGGAACGGTCGTCAGAACCAAACCCTGGTGCGCACGGCGCTGAGCGGCGGCAGCGGGGTCATCGACCTGATGGATCAGGATGCCGACCAGATCGCCGGCGGTCTCATGCGCGAGGATTTCGCGCTGCCGCTGAACGATTACCTCCAGCAGCCGGCGTTCGATCATGAAGAGGCGCTCGCCGAGGTTTTCCTGCCGAGCACACTCGAAATGTTCGCCCTCGACGGCAACATCTACCAGCTGCCCTACGTCTACAACACCGTACAGTTCTGGTATGACAAGCGCATTTTCGCCGAGGTCGGCGTCGAAGTCCCGCAGACCTGGGATGATCTGCTGAGTGTCTGCTCGACGCTGCTCGACGCCGGCTACGCCCCCATCGCTGCCGAAGGCAACGAACCGGGCTATGCGGCTTTCTACCTGACGGAGATGCTGGCGCGCATCAAGGGACCGGGCTGGCTGCGTCAGGCAGCCGCCGACCCGACCGGCGAAATGTGGCGCGATCCGGCGGTCCTCCAGGCAGCGCAGATGACCCGCACGCTGTGGGACAACGGCTGTGTGCCGCCAGAGACCATCGGCTACGTCTGGCCCCAGGGGCAGACGACGCTGGCGTTCGGCACCGCGGCGATGGAGCTGGTCGGTTCGTGGCTGCCGGTCGAACTTCAGACCCAGACCGATCCTGAATTCCAGTGGGGCGGCTTCAGCTTCCCGGCAGTCGAAGGCGGCGTGGGTTCGACCACCGATGTCTACGCGCTGCTGCTGGCGTTCATGATCAACAAGGACACGGCGCATCCTGATGAAGCCTTCGCCTTCCTGCGCTACGTCATGTCCGACGAGATTCAGCAGCTCTTCACCGATCAATCGCTCGTCGGTGTGACCAACAAGTACATCACCTGGAATCCGATCATCGCCGATGCCTCGGCGACGGCGGCGGCGGCAACCTCGACCTACGGGGATGTCGATAACGTAGCATCGCTTTACAGCGAGTATCTGAACACCATCCTGTACCCGAACTACGTCTCGCTGTGGCAGGGTGCAGTGACTCCTGAAGCGTACGTCGACATGATGGCGACGCAGACGGCAGAATACTGGGCGTCGCATTCGTAACGGATGCGTCAAGCGGATGAGGGGCGAAGCGATGCGCCGAAAGGCGCGCCTCCTCGCCTCTCATCCGATCATGACCCGCGCAGGCTTAGACAAAACGGCATAAATTTATGAGAGTCTCAAATCGCTTCATTGCGCTGTTGATACTGCCCTCCTTTGTGCTCTACCTGATCTTCTTCATTGTGCCCACCGTGCAGGCGCTCATCTACAGCCTCTACGATTGGAGCGGCTTCGGCGCAGCGCCGCAGTTCATCGGGCTGAGCAACTTTCAGGAACTGCTGAACGACCGCGTCTTCTGGCGAAGCATCAGCAATACGGTCGGCATCCTCATCGTCGGCGGCATCGTCGTCTTCGGTCTGGCG
>JAEURA010000294.1 GCA_016789005.1 Anaerolineae bacterium | reverse complement strand
AGGGGAACTCCTGCCGCAGAAGTTCATAACAGCCTCTAGGTCATCGCTCGAAAGGGTCTCGGCGGGCGAGCCGGCGGGTGGGCGAGCCGCCGGCTCGCCCCTACAGTCGATACCTCATCACTCGCCGGGACACGAGGCATTATCCCCAGAAGCGCTCCAGCGCCCCGGCGACCTCGTCCATGCGCTCGAACTGCGGCAGCCCCAGCGACGGCGCGATCCGCTCCGCCCGCCAGTTGGGGCGCTCGCGCAGCAGCCCCGGCAGCGCGTCGAAGCGGACGAAGAAGTCTTTGTCGTACAGGACCATGACCGGCATCTCCAGCCGGCGGTAGAGCGCGCCGACCGCGCCTTCGGTGAACAGTTTTCCGCTCACGAAGTAGAGCGGGGCGAAGCGGGCGCGCGGCTGATGCGCCGTCTGCACGCAGTAGTCCACCAATCCTGAATCCGGGTCGCCGACGAAGCTCTGCTGAAGGAACCAGCGGATACTGGTGCGCGTCGCCAGCAGGTCGAAGAAAGCCTGACTCCACAGCGGGAAGCGAAACGCCGCCAGGGCGCGGTCGCCATACTGCCCGGTCGTCCGCTGGCGCAGCCCCAGCCCACTGGGCGAGATCAGCGTCAGCGAGCGCACCCGCTCCGGCTGGCGCAGGGCGGCGCGGGCGGCGAACTCACTCCCCAGCGACAGCGCGACGACGTCCGCCGGGTTTTCCGGCGAAGCGACCCGTTCCAGCAGCGCCTCGACCGCCCCGGCGTAGAGGTCCGGCGTGTAGACCTGGTCGGCGCGTTCGGAGAAGCCAAAGCCGGGCAGATCGAGGGCATAGATGGGGCGCTTGCCCCGAAAGCGTTCGAAGATCGGGCGCATCTCGTAGGCGCTGGCTGCCGCGTTGATGCTGTGAATCAGCACCAGCGGGCGTCCCGGCTGGGCGGCATCGGCGTAATAGCTGAGGAAGCCGGCGGCGGGGTGACGAAAACGGACGCGCTCGGCGTCGATGGCGGGCGGAAGATCGACTGCGTGGTCGATGGCGAAGCGGCTGTAGGCGATCCACGCCCCAGCTGCCGTGATGACGCCGCGCAGGGCGGCGCCGAAGAGAGACGATTTGCGTTGAGTCATGTCGCGGTGTCCACTCCCCAATATGGGGCAGATTTTACCGCGTTTCGCGCAGCGCCGCCTCGATTTCCGCCCACGCGCCAAGCCTGGTCCAGGCTGGAGCGGAATCTCAAAAGGGTTCCGCGCGCGGACGACCCGCCGGGTCGCCCCTACGCCCGCCCCCTGGTAGGGGCGAGCCGCCGGCTCGACCGTTGAAAAGAGGCGCGAGTTGGCTTAAGACGGCGACCGGGTTTTTCCGCCGGCACAGCGCATCTCCGCAAAATAAAACCCCCTCAGCGCGTGATGAGGCTGAGGGGGTCAGGGGGTGGCGCTTAGTTTTCCGGGCGCGCCACCAGCGTGACGGGCAGTTGAATCGCCTGGCTGCCGTCGCGCACCACCGTCAGCGTGACAGTATCGCCGGGGCGGGTCTGGCTGGAGAGATAGGCGATCAGCGACGGCATGCCGGTGATCGTCGAACCGTTGATGGCGGTGATGATGTCTACCGAGCCGTACACCCGAATGCCGTCCACCTCGCGCGGGTTGCGGGCGTTGCGCAAACCGCCCAGCGCCGCCGGACCGCCCGGCTCCACCGCCGAGATGATCACGCCGCGCGCGTTGTTCGGCAGCCCCAGCGCCTCGATGGTCGCCAGATCGATGTCGCCGCCGCGAATGCCCAGATAGCTGTAATCCACCGCGCCATCGGCGATCAGCTCGGACGCCACGCGCCGGACCAGATTGCTGGGGATGGCGAAGCCAACGCCGGAATTGGAGCGCGACTGGCTGATGATCTGCGAATTGACGCCGATCACCTCGCCGTTCAGGTTGAGCAGCGGACCGCCGCTGTTGCCGGGGTTGATCGCCGCGTCGGTCTGGATCACCTCGCCGATCTGGTATTCGCCCAGACCGTCGATGGTGCGATCCAGGGCGCTGACGATGCCCGTCGTCAGCGTCCAGGGCTGGTTGAACGGGCTGCCGATCGCCACCACTTCCTGACCGATGAACAGGGCATCGGAATCGCCCAGGGGGACCGGGACCAGCTCGCTGACCACGCGCTGAACCTGGATCACCGCCAGATCGGAATCATAGTCGATACCGACCATCTCGCCGCGATAGATGCTGCCATCGCGGAAATTGACCTCGATGCGAATGGCGCCATCGACGACGTGCGCATTGGTGACGATGTGCCCCTGCTGATCGAGGACGAAGCCCGTACCTGTGCCGCCGGAAAACTCTTCATCGAAGAACTGCGTGCTGGGGGTGCGCGCCACGACGTTGATCGACACCACCGACGGGCTGACATGGTTATAGATGTCGGAATAGACCGTTTCGCTCGGCAGGACGGCGCTCGACGAGTCCTGGGTGGGCACGAAGCTGGCGGGCCATACCACATCCTGCTGCGCCGAGCCGGTGACGAACGCCGAACCGGCGATGATCGCTGCTGTCAGCACGACGAACAGGATCGCCGCCGACGTGCCGGATCGCACTGGATTTCTACGCATGGATTGCCTCCTTCAACAACGCACTCATCGTAGGACGTGGGCATAAGCGCTGGCTGAGTCAAAAGTTAGCTGGATGTCAGATGTTTGTAAACTCGCAGTTTACAAGCCGCCGCCGCCCGCCAGATCGTCGGTCACCTCGCACGGGTTGGAGATCTCGCCAATACCCTCGACGCTCGCCGTCACCACATCGCCGTGCTTCAGGAAACGCGGCGGTTTCATGCCCATACCCACCCCGGCGGGCGTACCGGTGATGATCACATCACCCGGTTCCAGCGTGAAGTTGCGGGTGATGTAGGCGATCAGCGTGCTGACGCCGAAGATCATGTCGCGCGTATTGCCATGCTGCATGACTTCGCCGTTGACGGTGGTCTTCAGGCTCAGATTCTGCGGATCGGCGATCTCGTCGCGGGTGACGATGTAAGGACCCAGTGGGCAGAACGTATCCAGCCCTTTGCCGCGCGTCCACTGCGAGTCGATACGGTTCTGAATATCGCGAGCGGAAACATCGTTGGCGACGGTGTAGCCGAAGACGTAATCGAGCGCCCTGTCTTCCGGCACATCTTTCGCCGTCCTGCCGATCACCACCGCCAGCTCGCATTCCCAATCGACCTCGGTGGTGTTCGAAGTGCGCCAGGTGATCGCCTCACCGCTGCCGATCACGGCGCTGGACAGCTTGGCGAACAGCAGCGGACGCTCCGGCGGGGCGCTGCCGGTCTCTTTGGCATGTTCGGCGTAGTTCTTGCCGACGGCGATGATCTTGCCGGGGTGCAGCGGCGCGCGGAACGCGGCATTGGCGATGGGGAAGCGTTCATACGTGCGCGTGGGGGTGATGCCTCGGCGGATGAGACCGATCATGTTGCTGTCGGGCCAGGCAAGCCCATAGGCAGTATCGCCGTCGATCTCCGCGAGGAGCTTGCGCCCCTGTACTTCCACGACTCCGAGTTTCATGTTGTCACCTATCGTGTGGTCTGCGTTTGCAGCAGCAGTTTAGCCTAATGCCCGCCGGGCTACAACCGATTTCTGCTGTTTCCATCCGCTCTCAGCGTTTCCTCGCCCGCCCGGCGTACCGCCGCCAGCAGCCGATCCAGATGGGCTTCCTGGGTGCGGAAGTTGACGATGCAGGCGCGAATGACGGCGCGCCCGTCCAGCTCGGTGCCGGTGACGAACGCCTCGCCGCTCTCCTGCACGCGGGGCAGCAGCGCCCGGTTCAGCGCGTCGATCTCGCCATCTTCCATTTCGCTGTTCGGGCGATAGCGGAAGCAGGTCACGCTCAGCGGACCCGCTGCCGCCAGTTCCAGGTCGTCGGACGCCAGGATTTTATCTTGCAGCAGCCCCGCCAGGGCGATGTCGTTCTCGATCAGCCGGCTGTAACCGTCCGTGCCGACCTGCTGAAGTGTCAGCCACAGCTTGAGCGCCTTGAAGCCGCGCGTCTGCTGGATGCCGAACTCCGAAAACCAGGGCAGCGCCCGGTCGTCGCGCAGATAGGGCGGGATCAGGCTGAAGGTTTCGCGCATCGCCGCTGCGTCGCGCACCAGCGCGCAGCCGCACTCGACCGGCACGTACAGCCATTTATGCGGATCGACGGCGATGCTGTCGGCGCGTTCGATGCCGGCGTAGTGGGCGCGGGCGCTGGGTGCGAGGATGCCGAAACCGCCGTAAGCGCCATCCACGTGGAACCACATATCATAGGCGGCGCACAGGTCGGCGATGGCATGGAGCGGATCGACCGCCCCGGTGTTGACCGTCCCGGCGCTGGCGGCGACGCAGACCGGGCGCAGTCCTGCCGCGCGATCATCCTCAACAGCGTCGCGCAGCGCGTCAAGGCTCATGCGCTGGTCGCTGTCGACCGGGATTTTGCGCAGATAGGCGCTGCCGAAGCCGAGCAGTTCCGCCGCCTTCTGGATGCAGGAATGCCCCTGCGTCGAGGTGTAGATCACCATCGGGAAGTCTTCGCCGTTGAAACCGCGTTTGCGCATGTCGTCGGCGGCTTTGCAGTGGCGCATGACCGCCAGCGGAATCAGGTTGGCGACGCTGCCGCCGCTGGTGAGGATCGCCCCGGCATCCGCCGGATAGCCGAAGATCGACTTGATCCAGTGCAGCACGCCGTGTTCGACGTAGGTCGCGGCGTGATCGCCTCCAGCGACGCTGGGGTTGACCGCCGACGCCAGCAGGTCGCCCAGGATGCCGAGCGGGGCGGGCGGCGAATTGACCCACGCCATGAAGCGCGGGCTGCCGTTGCCCATCGGATACGGCAGGACTTCCTCCGCCACCCGGCGAATCAGCGCCTCCGGGTCGGCGGTCGTCGCGCCCGGCGGGGACATCAGGCGGTCGCGCAGGTCCGCCGGCACGGGCTGGCGCACGGGCAGATCGGGCTGCGCCGCCATGCGCTCGGCGATCAGGTCCACAGCGAGATACCCCAGGCGGCGAAATTCATCGGGAGTTAGGTCAATCATGGAAGAGTCCTTGCGTTCACGGCGTCCAGGAGTCACTGTCAGTATAGAGAGACAACGCCTGAGGCGGTAGACACGCCTGCACTTGGTATCACCGCCGGGGTGATTCCGTCTCACGTCTGGGCATGCATCCAGCCCGGCATTCGGAGCCTATGGAGGATTCGCGATGAATGACGCCGACCTGATCGCGCTGCGCCGGCAGAAAGATCAGTTCTTCAAGACCAGCCCGCATTCCCCGCTGACGCCGGAACAGCAGGACGCCTTTCAGGGCATTCGCTTCTTCGCGCCAAACCCGGCGCTCGATCTGGTGGTCGATGTCGAACGCCTGCCCGGCGACGCCGTCACTGTGCAGACCACCAGCGGCGAGGTTCGCCAGTATCAGCGCTATGGGCGCTTCACCTTTACCGTCGATGGCGAAAACGCCGCGCTGACCGTCTACGAGACGCCGCACGGCTTCTTTCTGCCCTTCACCGACGCCGCTGAGGACATCTATGGCGGCGGGCGCTATCTGGAGCCGGAGCTGCTCAACGAATCGCCAGATCGGGCGCGCTTCGAGGTCAACTTCAACCTCGCCTACAACCCCTACTGCGCCTATGGACCGGGCTGGAGCTGCCCGCTCGTCCCGCTGGAGAACCGGCTCAAGGTCGCTATCCGCGCCGGCGAAAAACAGCCGGAAGAGCGCTAGAGGCTATTTGAAAATTCATCAACGCTCTCGTTGGGGCGGCTCGCGAGCCGCCCGCGCTGCCTGAAAGATCGTCACGGTTACGGCGGGCGCGTCGCGACGCGCCCCTACCAAGGGCAATTTTCAAACACCCTCTAGAGCCTGTTATGAACTCTTCTCCCCTCAACCCCCCAGCCCCCTTCTCCCACAAGAACGGGGAGAAGGGGGAGATAGGTCCCCTCGCCCCGCGCGCGTGGGAGAGGGGATACAGGGGTGAGGGGAACTCCTGCCGCAGAAGTTCATAACAGCCTCTAGAGCGTATCTGATACTACATCAACGCGCTCGTTGGGGCGGCTCGCGAGCCGCCCGCGCTGCCTGAAAGATCGTCACGGTTACGGCGGGCGCGTCGCGACGCGCCCCTACCAAGGGCAATTTTCAAACACCCTCTAGA
>JAEURA010000290.1 GCA_016789005.1 Anaerolineae bacterium | reverse complement strand
CAACAGCAGGTATGAAACGTGCCTGACGGAAAACATTCGGCCAGGCGTCTTTGACCTGCCGGACCAACATATCATCCCGGTTACTGCGGGTGAGATCATCAAATGCGGCGGCAGCTTCTGCGCTGAGAATGAAGTTCAGCGCCTCGACAGGATAAGGGGACAGATCAATCGGGATCAGCCTGGCACCCAGCGAAGTCAGCGTGTGCAGCGCTTCCTGATGCAGGGCATGAAATTTACCTGCTTCATTAAAGGCGCTTTTCAGATACCCGATACGCAGATCGCTAAGCGCAAGGTCCGGAACCCAGTCGAACGGCATGTCGACGACCGTTAGGTCCTTACCATCCGGCCCATAGATAGCTTCGAAGACGTGCACGCAGTCTTCCACAGCCCGGCAGATCGGACCAATCTTGTCCATCGACCAACTGAGTGCCATCGCGCCATGACGGCTGACCCGCCCAAAGGTGGGGCGCAGTCCCGAAACACGGCATCGTGTCGAGGGCGAGACAATTGACCCGTAGGTCTCGGTCCCTATTGCGAATCCTACCAGACCGGCAGCTGTCGCCGAAGCCGATCCGGCCGAAGAGCCACTGGAGCCTTCGTCAAGCTTCCAGGGATTTCGGGTCATACCGCCAAACCACACATCCCCCCATGCGAGTGCTCCAACAGCCAGTTTCGCAACCAGGACTGCACCTGCTGCCTCAAGCCGTTCTACGACTGTCGCATCATAATCAAAAACCTGATCCACGAATGGTTCGGCACCCCAGGTCGTGCGTATTCCTCGCGTGGACAACAGATCCTTGAGCCCGTAGGGGACGCCATGCAAGACGCCCCGGTAATGTCCCGAAGCAATCTCGCGATCTGCCCGTCTGGCCTGTTCGAGCGCCAGTGACTCGGCCAGCGTGACGACGCAGTGTAGCACGGGATCGAAGCGTTTCAGCCGTCGCAAGTACATTTCGGTGAGGGCTTCTGAAGTTACCTGACGCGACCGAATCAGAGCGGCCAACCGTGTGATGGGCCAGAAGGCGACCGATTCGAGGTCGTCAGGGGCCGAGACAAACTGCTGGTCGGTCATGGCAGACGAATGCCTCTCGCTGCTGAATGACATTCCCGGCAACCGAGGATCAAACGAGAGCGCCGGTGGGACTCCGTTCGGGATGGGAATTGCCCGGATCTGCTGATAATCCTCGATACGCTCGCGCAGATTTTCGAGCATCAGGTCGCGCTCAGCCGGCGTGAACGTGAGCCCAACGATCGTTTCAGCCATTGGCAGCGCTTCTGCTGGAATAACTGGCAGCGACCTTGACTGTAACTGTGACGGCTCAAGCAGATAGAGGCCAAACCAGTTCACTATCGCCGTCGCCGCTCGGACTCGGTTTGGCTCCTTGAGAAATCCGTGACCTTCATCCGTAAAAAGAATATAGTTGACCGGGATTCCACGCCGCTCTAACCCGGCAACCACCTGTTCAGCCTCAAGTACTGGTACATTCGTGTCATTCAGGCCGTGGAGAACCAGCGTGGGTGCCTGCACCTGATCGATTAGCGTTATCGGGGACAGGCTGTCGAGCATTCCCAGTTCGGTCGCAGGATCTCCGTACTCGACTTTTGAAATCGCCGCCATCCAGGGTTCGGTATGTGCGAAAAACGTCCGAAAATTGACGACGCCATAGATGTTCACGCCGGCGGCAAACAGATCCGGGTACGAGGTCAGGCCGGCCATTGTCATGTAGCCACCATAGGACCCGCCCATGATGCCAATCCGTTTCGGATCGGCTAATCCGGAAGCGATCAGATAATCAACACAGGCCCTGACGTCTTTTATCGCATCTTGGCGAAGCGAGCCGTTATCGAGGTTGACGAATCGCTTGCCGAAACCACCGGATCCACGAACGTTCGGAGCGAACACTGCGACACCTCGGGCGGCTAGTGCCTGGTATATGGGATTGAATGCAGGGATTTCCTGCCCTTCAGGTCCTCCATGAAAGCTGAGCACCACCGCGCCAGGCAGTGTGAACTCGCGGGGACGGTAGAGCCATCCAGTCAGTTCCAGCTCATCGTATGCTGTCAATTGGACGAGTTCGGCAGGTACCAGCGAGTTCAAATCGATCCCTGGATGCTGACTGAAGGTGAGCTGCCGGGTCTCTCCGGAGGCCACATCGAGCAGCCACACGTTTTGCGGCATCGTGGATCCCTCGGCTGTAAAAACAAGAGAGCGACCGTCGGCTGCGTAACTCAGATCTCTGACGACTTCAGCAGGCAGGATCGGGCCATCACGTAATGCCAACCCATCAAGAGCAATATATTCGAGTTCAGACCGCCCCCCTCGGCAGTTCCAGACCAACGCAGCACTGAGGCCATCCGGCGAGAGGCAAAACTCCTGAAGGTCGGCATCATCGCGCGCCGCCAACACCTCGATGGGACCTGGTTTCCCATCGTCATCCCGAACAATGCGACACAAAGCAATCCGGTCGCGCAGATGATCGGAGGCAAGAAAGATGTCCTTGGCATCCTGAGAGAAGCGCCCGGACAGGTAGCTTCCTGGACCTTCGTGTGGAGTCAGCATGACCTCTTCCCCCGTGAACAGGTCGATCAGAAGAAGATCGCTGTTCCCCCGGTAAAGAATCCGCTGCGCGATCGCGTGGGTGGTATTGCTGTTCATGCCCGTCAGGGAACCCGTGCCATTCTGGTTCTCGACGAGGGGATAAAAATCCCCACCGTCAACATCGACACGGTACACATCCATCGAGGAAGGATCGAGGCGATTGGAAGATAGAGTCAGGGAGTGACCATCCTTAGCCCACGGCCCCAGCCAGTTATTAGTTCTGCCGCCATCCGTCAGGCACCGAAGCTTCGATCCATCCGGTCTGATTAGATACACCTGCCGGTTCATACCACCACCGGGCGCAACATCTAGCGCGAGCCACTCCCCGTCTGGCGACCAACTTACCGCGTGAACTGGATCTTCCAGTGAGGTAACTCGCTCAGGCCAACCTCCTTGCCACCCTATCTTCCAGACTTGTGGGATACCGCTCATGTTCGATATAAACGCAATGCTTTCTCCGTCAGGCGACAACGCAGGCTTGCAGTTTGATGTCACCTTCGCGATATACGCAGCATACTCACCGGAAGTGGTGTCGACTTGTCCACCTGTCATGGCTATCCTTGGATCCTCTCGTTGCACCTGTCAGTGACCTACGCCTCTGGGCCGAGGGCGTTCTTAAACAAGGCACAGCAACCCGTCCTGCGGTCTCAACAAGCTGAATGGAAATGAACGGCTAGTAGTTCGGCTGCGAACAGTCTACACGGTTCACCGTCTTACCCATCAAGTTCTCCTCGCCCGACACACGCGAGTGATATGAGGCGAAACGTCAGGCCGTGGGAGATGTGGGATCATCAGTCGGGTAGGCTAGATGATCTCATGACGATACCCAACTTTGTCCCATTTCCATAAGTTGTCCCACTAGTTGGTTGTACGTCACTATGCTGCGGATACCGGTAACAGTTGTTCGTCCGTTCACACAACTCGATGTGCCTCCCCTGCCCCATAAGCCGCTGTGCCACCCCGATCAGTGCAGGGTAGCGTTTTCCGGTCTCGTCCTCGATAAACCTGCCTCGCGTGTTCAGTCCGAGCCGTTTCGCGATCCCAAATGGAGGGAGCATCCGCTCATAGTTGGTCCAGGTGAGCGGCGTTGTGATGAAGCACGGCTCAGCAACGATGCCTTCTGCGCGGTGGTAGTTGTAGATCGACCGGGTGGATAGGACGAGCCGCTGCGCCAGCCATGCCTGAGAGTACTGCCCCGGTCGGCGTCGTATAAACTCCCGCTCCAATGCCTGGCGGTAGGTCTTCGGGCTGCGCAGTTCGTCTATCTCGACAGGATCGCCCGATGTCGGCTGTACGCCCAACCACGCCCGCAGCTCGTCGACGGATGGCATACGGTACTGCACAGCGGGCCTATGAGCGGGATTTCGACTTCGTGTTGGTTCCTGCTGAGGAACAAAGCATCTTTTTGCTTTGTTTTCACGCCCTTGAATCGGTTGAAAACCAGACGGGTGTGTTGAAAAGGCCGGCGTGATGCCGTCAATGCTCAGGTGCAGAGCCTTGCGCAGGGAGTAGTCGCCGACGATGCCCTTCAGCAGTATCAGAGCCTCCGATCGGGTGAAGGTGTTGCCTGGCGCGACGCCAAGCAACCTGAGGCCCTCGTAAACCCGCAGGAAGGCTGCACCGTAGGACCTCTGGAGAAGCGCCTCACGGATGCTGTTGTCGAGCGGTTGGGCGCCGTCGTCTTGAGCGGCAGGTTTGCGACGCTGCCGCCGCGTTGGACTGCGGTAGGCGCTGGCAACGGTGCGCTCCGCTTCGCGCAGCCGCCGGTCGAGCCGCTCGCATGTAGCTCCGGACCTGGCGGGTTACTCAGCGTGGGTTTGCGCCAGGCAGCGCAGCGTCCAGTCCTGGCTAAGCCCTTTGTCGCGCAGCTGGCAGGCGATCCGGAACAGCGTGTTGTTCCGCTGTCCGGTACGTGCCACTTCTCGTCGATAATTCTGCACGACCGCCGCTTCCTTGATCCCCTGTGCGGGCGGGAGCACGTCCCTGTCAGCGGGCGGATCGTCATCGTCCGCCGTACCAAGAAATCCCAGCACCGCCGCCAACCGTTCGGGCGTCAGTGGCAGCGCAGGAACCTCACGCACGACCGTCCAGCAGCGCTCCGCGATGACCGATCCGGGTCCGACGACGTAGCCGCCCTCGCCCTTCAGGTCGCCGCCATGGAATCTTCGTGATGCGACCGGAAAGTCGGCATGGAAGTACAGGTGTGGTGTGCCTCGCATGCCGGAGCGGACGGTGAAGGTCGCCGCGAGGTCGGGGAAGTGCCGGCGGAAGTGCTTGGCGATGGCTGCGTCGTCGAAGTCCAGCACGACGAGCTGCGACAGACTGCCGCAGACGATACCGTAAGCACTGTGTTTGCCGCTCTCGAACCAGCGATCCAGCTCTCCCGTGTTGGGCAGGTGCTCACGATAACGCGACCAGCCTGTGGCGGGCGTCTTGCCGCGCGCAGGGTCATCGCCGCCGACCAGCGGGATCACCGACCAGCCGCGCTGAGCGCACTGCAGCGCAACCGAGTACGCTGGGTGCGTCATGAGCGCACCGGATGACGGGGCATGGCGGCGAATTGTCGGCCGGTGATAAGGCGCAGTGCACCGACCGTCGCGTCAGATGGGAACGCGCGGGAAACCACAACCCCTCCAGGCAGCACAAAGCTGAAGTCAGGCGAGTTGAGCGTGACGAAAAGGGCTTATGCAGTTGCAGGCGGGAGGGGGCTGTGGTACAGTGTGAGTGTCCAGTTCACTTCTGTACCACAGCCCGCCGCTCATCTGCGTGTCATGCAGTGGGCTTTTTCTTTGCCTGTGGCGGTGGTCGAATCCAGATGTTCATGGACTACATCCCAAAATACGTTTACCCGGGTAAACCTTTTTCGTCCGATACTAGATACTGCTCCGCTTCATTCAGGAGATTTCTGAACGCCTGCAGCCGTGCGCGGGCTAACCCCAGGTCTTCTTCCTGACGGAGAAAGGCACGGGCAATATCCTGCGCTGAAGCCGACATGGAACCGCGCGCAAGCCGAGCCATCCTCAGCGCGACAGCGGGTGGGCGATCGACCTCCTCATCGGAACCATCATCGGCTGTCAGCCCTTCCTCGCAGAGCTGTTTCACCTGCTTGCTAGTCAGATTCAGAGACACAATCTGTCGAAGAACCTCGCCATGATGCTCCGGATCCAGGCTGAGAACATAACGTAGACTCCGTTCCTCAATCCCGTGCCGATCAGCCAGCTCCAGCGCTTCGTCGGAGAGATGCAGCAGCGCTTTGTACTGGCTGAAGCGAGACTTGTCGATGCCGCCCATCGCCGCGAGAATGACCTCGGTGTACTCGCGCCGGCCCCGCAGGTCAACTGTCAGCGCCTGCCGGTAGAAGTCGTTGTCCACCGCGTAGGCGGGGATCTCATAGCCGTGCACCGTCAGCAGCAGCAGCGCCGCCTGCCGCGCCATGGCGATCGCCGACAAGCCTGCCCGTGCGATGTTCTCTCGCGCCTGCCGGAACGGCGATGACTTCTCCGCCGGAATGACGATGCACGGGATCAGCCCGTCGCTCTCGTAGCCTGGGATGAAGTCGCGCAGCAGCCACGTCGCCCAGTAGCGCCGCTCACCTGTCTCGATGCGGTACTGCCGCGTCACGCCCTGCGTCACATCCACCACCGTCAGCGGGTTCACCTGCCCGTCGTCGCGGATCGTCATCGCCAGGTTCACCAGGTCCCGCACCAGCACCTCTTCAGGGGACAGCGCTTGAGCTTCAGATTCGCGTTCGTCTTCAGGATTGCCCAGCAGCTCGAGCACATTGCCGAACGGTCGGCCGTTCTGCCGCGCCGCGATCTGCGCCGTCTGGATCAGCTCCCGCAGCGCCTGTGTCGGCGTCAGCCGGCTGTTGTGGAACGCCTGATACACTCGCTCCGGCAGGATCCGCCTCGGCTGCGCCGGGTCCGGTCGCATCATCTCCAGAAGAATTCGCTCCACCCGCACGCCGCCGTCGTCGACGATCTCAAACTCCGCCCCGCCCAGCATCTCCGCCGTCACGCTCGCCAGCATCCCCGTGTTCGCCTCCCGCTTCCGCGTCATGCCCCTGCCTCCTTCCGGCCGAACAGCTGCCGCACCAGCCCATCCACGATGTGGCCGTACGCCTTCGCCGCCGCTGCCTTTGGCTCGTAGTGGAAGATGCTCAGGTGGTGATGGTGCGAGTAGGACACCGCTTCGTTCTGCGGCACCACGCCGCGCAGCAGTCCGCCCAGGACGCTGTGCGCCTTCAGCTCGCCGAGCAGCTGGTTGTGCCCGCGCACCCGGCTGTCCATCTTCGTCACCAGGATGCCTCGCACCCGCAGGATCGGGTGTCGCCAGCCCTCCCGGATATCGCTGATCTTCTGCATCACGCTCAGCAGTCCCACCGTCTCCAGGTAGCGCGGCTCCACCGGGATGATCGCGTCCGTCGCTGCCAGCAGCCCCATCTCCGTGAGCAGCGAGAACGAGGGGCGGGTATCGATGACGACGGCCGCGTAGTGCGAGGCGATCCGACTGAGCGGCTCGGCGATCCGGAACGGCGCACCAGCTACCCCCATCAGCTCCCGCTCCGCGCCTTCCAGCATCGGCGAAGCGGGCAGCACGTGCAGGTCGGCGTCCCAGGTGCTCTGCACGATGCAGTCGGCCATCGCCTGGGCGGCGTCCTTCCGCTCCGCCATCAGCACCGTGTACAGGCTGTTGTCCGCGCCAAAGTCTCGCCGTCCCGTCGTCGCCAGCGAGGCGTGACCCTGGCTGTCGGTGTCGATGAGCAGCACCAGTGGATGCGCCGCGCCGTAGTGCCGCAGCGCCGCCACCAGGCCAAACGCGATGTTGGTGGCTGAGGTGGTCTTTCCTATCCCACCCTTGTGATTGGTCAGAACAATCGATTGGGTCATGAGCTTTTCCCTCCGCACTTCGTACAGAACCGAGGCAATTTCCGCCGCCAAAGACAACTCCACCCCGACCTGTGCTAGACTGCAGGTCGGAAGGCGTCGTCATCCTCCGCGACGGCGCGTTCTGGTGGGTCGGGGCGTGTTGTCTGCGCCCGACTCACCTGAACTGATAAGGTTGGTTCGGTTCGAGAGTTGTGTGAGTTGCTCACGCTGAGGAAATTGAAGCTGCTGCAGGAACTCTACAGTGGAAACAGGGGAAGAATTGGGTTCGAAATAGCTCCTAGTGCGCCCATGTTTGATACCTATTTCATCCCCGACAGCTAGGCTGACCCCATCGGCAAAGGCAGGCACGCCGCCGTTGACCGTCCCCAAGCGTTCATCCGTGACAGCTTCAC